>JAFGWT010000015.1 GCA_016937015.1 Deltaproteobacteria bacterium
GACGTCGCTGGGTCCCCGCCTTCGCGGGGACGACGTGATGATGTCGCCGAATGCACTTGCGTTTAACGCGTTTATCGACAGTCTCCTGCGCGGGGAAGACGGATTGGGTTACTCAAGTGCCTTGCTAAGTGTTCCATATCGATGCTCTCCTTTTTGGACCACCAGTTTCATAGTTGTCACCCGGCCCCTCGCAAGGGACGAAACAATGGCACCGCTTTCAAAACGCAGGAGACACACAGGACAACGCGCCAAAGGTGCGGCCTGCGACACCATGTGCAGAGGCAACCATGTTCGACTGATAGCCAGTGGCAAAAAGAAGTGACCGACGCCTACTGCCTGCCTTGACAACGCCCGCTCCCTACCCGCAAATAAATGCAATCCCCAGTCCGCCCTTCGCTCCATGCGACTGGTTCGCCTGAACGTCACCTGAAAGTTATTCTGCCAATCCATTGCTGGATATGAACTGGCCAAACAGGTCTTCAGGCCGGCGTTTTGGCCATGGGGATACATCGTATGGATTAGATGGTTATGAGTCGTATGTATCACACCCGCCATGGACCTGTGGGTGTTGTGCGGCTGGCACTTATTTTGCTTTTGTGACGGCGCATGAAAATAAAGACACCTCACTTTGATGATGTGCAGTCCGCATTTAAGCAGTTGGGATTCCCGTCACTGCGCCCAATTCAGGAGGCGGCAGCCGACCCAATTCTTCAGGGAAAAAACAGTTTGATTATTGCGCCCACCTCGGGGGGCAAAACGGAGGCAGCCGTACTGCCGGCATTGTGTGCAATGAAAGCCAATAAAGCGATACCCGTGTCCATCATTTATTTGGCGCCAATGCGGGCGCTGTTAAACGATCTGCATCCCAGACTGGTGCGTCTGGCGGCGGTATATCCCTTTTCGGTGTGTAAATGGCACAGCGATGTTGAAATAGCGGTTCGCCATGGATTTATGCAGGCACCTGATGATATTTTACTGACAACACCGGAATCACTTGAAGCGCTTTTTCTTTTTCATCATTCATGGTCGGCAACACATCTGTCCAACGTGCGAATGGTGATTATCGATGAATTGCATGCCTTCGCAGACAATGACCGCGGCGCCCATCTGTTCGGATTGCTGGAACGGCTCAAAACACAATACTGCGGAGACTTCCAAAGGATTGCGCTCTCAGCCACCGTAGGCAACCCGACGACTCTTTTAGCAGCCCTGTCAACAGGCAGCCGCCGAAATCAAAAACTGGTAAGCCTGTCGCAAACTGCCACCCCAACTGAAATTAACATTCGACATGCAAGGCACGACCCTGCGTTCCAATCCGTCCTCACTGACCTGTGCAGGTCCTCCAGACAATTGATTTTCACTGAAAGCCGCCAATCAGTTGAACACATTGCCACCGTACTAAAGAAAAATGGCACCCAGGCCCTTTTAACCCATTCATCGTTACCGGCGACTCACAGGGAAACATCGGAACAACTGTTTCAAAAGACAATCGACAGTCAGCTGGTGAGCACCTGCGTCCTTGAAATGGGCATCGACATCGGAGACCTTGAACATATTATTCAAATCAACGCGCCCCATTCGGTAAACAGCTTTTGTCAGCGGCTGGGCCGCGCCGGAAGACGTCACGGTCAAACCCGAAAATACACATTTGTGTGTCGACATCAAATGGCCCTGCTTCAGGCAACAGCGCTTGTACATCTGCAGCAGACCGGGTTTATGGAACCAATGGTGCCACTGAACACTGCCGCACATATTCTGGCGCAGCAACTGCTTTCCATGGCATTTTCGCAACAGCATCTGACCATTAGACAGGCACTGGATTCGGTTTTGGGGGCGGTGCCATTTACCAGACTGAATAGAAAAAGCTGCGACGCATTAATCGCGTACATGCAAACAAACGGGTTGCTCCAAAATGGCCCGATACTATTGCCTGGGCCCAAAGGTAGCCAATTATTTGATGGCCCCAAAAAGCAATTCCTGTGCTCAGACTTCAGTACGCCGCCTGAATACATTGTTCTGCATTCAACCAAAGAAATTGGCAGACTTGACGTTTTGTTTGTATGGGGCAGGAAAGATGGCGAATTCCGCTTTACCCTCGGCGGCAGACACTGGATAGCGATGGAAATCAATCACCGCAAACGGCTCATTTCCGCGCTGCCTGTTCGCGATGCCCCTGACTCAGTATGGACGGGAAACGGATTGCCGCTGTCGTATCAGCTCTGCCAGGAAATGCAAAAAATCCTCATCAGCCGCGTGCCCTCCCCATTTTGGGAACCAAGCGCCGCCTTTGAAATGGCGTGCATGCGGGACAACTATGGCTTTTTACGGGAGGATGCACTCGTGTTGCGTCGTGTCAGTAAGAACAAATGGTGTCTGTATACCTTTGCCGGTGGAAAAGCCAACGCGTTCATCGCAGCGTTTTTAAATAGCACGGAAAAAATGCCGGCCACTCATTCCAATGTGGGAATCACTTTCCTCGAAATGCCACAGCCCACTCCCATACTCACAGCACTGAACCGGATAAGAAAAAACCTGAACCGCCTGACCGCCCCTTCCACATTACAAAATCTGCCCATTCCCAACCACTTCTCAAAATTCGATTATTGTCTGCCACCTCAGCTGCGACATGCAGTAGTCGCCGAGCAGCGATTCGATGCCGCCAGCGCCAAAAGAATTTTGAAGAAGAAGGTCCATAAAATTTAGCGCATTTCGGTTGCAAGGAACCCCTTCAAATGTCTGATACAGTCAGGTGGCATTTCCAGTGGAAATACTCATAAAACAAAAAAATTCGACCTCTTTTGCTATCCCAGGGCACCGGAGAACCGGTAAAAACAGTTGAACACCGAAAATCGAAAGGAAAACACGTGGGTTTACAAATTAAATTAATCATCGTGCTAAGCACGCTGTGTTGGGCCATGGGATGCGGTAGCCGGAATGGGGATGGCGAGGTCGATACGGACGTGGACAGCAACTCTGACGCTGACTCGGACACCGACGGCGACACCGATGCGGATGCCGATTCTGACACAGACTCGGACACCGATGCGGACTCGGATTCGGATACAGACTCAGATACGGACTCGGATACAGACTCAGATACGGACTCGGATACAGACTCAGATACGGACTCGGACTCAGACTCAGACTCAGACTCAGACTCGGACTCGGATACAGACTCAGATACGGACTCGGACTCGGATACAGACTCAGATACTGACTCGGACTCGGACTCGGATACAGACACCGATACTGACTCGGATGCAGACACCGATACTGACTCGGATGCAGACACCGAAACCGACAGCGAAGCGGACACAGACGCCAACGACACGGAAAAAAAATATACCAACGCATTTTTGAATGCCGGCTATACCCAGGAAGAAATCGATCAAAAAATTGCTGATGTGTGGCACGAGATATTCGAAAGCGACAACCGGATATATTTCTCAGTTGGCGACGATATGGGATACATGACCGATACCGGCAATAATGATGTGCGGTCAGAAGGCATGTCTTACGGCATGATGATGGCCGTGCAGATGGACAGACAGGACATTTTTGACCGTCTTTGGAAATGGGCCAAAACGTATATGTACATGGATTCTGGCGCCAACGCGGGTTATTTTGCCTGGTCATGCAGACTTGATGGCACTAAAAATTCGAACGGGGCTGCGCCGGACGGAGAAGAGTTTTTTGCCATGTCACTGTTTTTTGCGGAGCACCGCTGGGGCGGCCGGGAAGCGCCATTTAACTATGAAACCCAGGCTCGGGATATTCTGCGAGCCGCAATCCACAATCAGAATTCCATGTGGAATCACGACAATTATCTAATCAAGTTCATTGCGGAATTTGACTACTCAGACCCCTCATATCATTTACCCCATTTTTATGAATTGTGGGCTGAGTGGGCATATCCTGAAGATAGCGAGTTCTGGCGCGACGCGGCAAAAGCCAGCAGAGAATTTTTGCAGAAGACCTGTCACCCCGTGACTGGATTTGCACCGGAATATGCCAATTTTGACGGTACACCCAACTCCGGCGGCCCCAATTTTTTCAGTGATTCCTATCGTGTTGCGGCGAACATTGGATTGGATGCGGAGTGGTTTGGAACACAACCCTGGCAAACAGACATTGTTGATAAAATCCACCTTTTCTTTAAAGATATCCCGGTTGAAAACTACCAGCCATATACGCTCGACGGCCAGCCAGTACAGAAGGATTACATGCACAACATCGGACTTCTCGCAACAAATGCCCAGGCATCATTGGCAACGGAAACTGAACTGTCGGTAGAAACAGTGCGTACATTTTGGAATACGCCACCCCGAACAGACAACCGGCGCTATTACGATAACTGTCTATATTTTTTCGCACTCCTCGCATTGAGCGGAAATTATCAGATTTACTGATTTGAGCGTGGTTTGAAGCCCTGCCCTCATCGTGTATCCCTCAGAATTTATGACTTTGAATCAAACCTGCAAGCCCCACCAAACAAAGTGTTGATGAATTCCATTGACGCCTTCATAATAGCGAAAACGACCATTCAGCAGAAAACGAGGGATTTATGCGGCGATATTTATTGGCACTCGCCATTTTGCTTCTCACTGGAAACACTTGTCTGGCGCAAACGCACACCACATATGACAATACCCAATACGACCTGCGGGTTCAGCGAACAGAAATTGAAAGCCAGGTCATCACCTCGGACAAAAAATTTGTCGTCATAAAAGCTTCGGCACTGTTTTACATTAACAAAAAAGATGTGCCATATATCCACAAAACATTAGGGCCTAAGTACGCGACGGGTATGGTTCCGGATACTTTGTATGGGGAGACTCACGCCCTGTTTGGCTCGCATACTGAACAGGAAATTTTTTCGGCGCAGCGAGAGAAGCTGCTGCTGCAATTGCAAACCAATATTCAAAATAAACTAACGCCATACCGAATAAATATACGGAACGTGAACCTGACATCCATTGGATACATCCCGCAGATAATGAATGCGATTGCGCAAAAAATGATCGCGGAACAGGATGTGTACAGAGCTGAAAATGAATCGAAGGCAGCCGAGATCAGACAGGAGATTCAAAAAAAGGCGGAAATTGCCCAAGCCGAGCGAAACGTGATCATCGCCAAAGGGCTGAACCAAAAATTACTCCAGCTGAGATACATTGAAGCGCTGGAAAAACTGGCCGAATCCCCCAATAGCAAAATTGTGGTTTTCGGCGACGGAGAAGTGGCGATGCCATCCTTTTCTCCCCAAACACAGAAGCCCCCAAAGAAATGATCACACCGCAGGAACAGAATCTGTTCGACGTATTCCACGATGATGTTGACTGCACCTGTAGAGGGGCGCCGCAGTTACCATCGCTGACCGCAGAATTGAATATTCCCCTCCGCTCCCTCTATTTTTTTTCTTGCCAAATCCATTCCCTGGCCACTTTTTTTAATGTTTTGGGCAACAGCTCCTTACAGCCTGCCCCCCATCTTTGACCTCTTCTCACCGTGTCCCCCCACTTCTTTTCATCTCGACACCCAATGGGATTTGGTGATAGATGCCAAAAGACAATAAACCCCATCGCATATCCAGTGCCTCGCCTGGGAATGCGCGGCCAAAATTGGAATTTTCTTTTCGCATGTGATTGGCGTCGCCTGTCGCAATTGAGACAAGTGAGTATGTTTTGTCCGAAACCGAATTTTTAGATAGCGGAATCAGTGAATCGAACAAGCCAATCGAATCCCATCGGGTATCCAAATCCGTTGTTGGAACAAGGGGGCCTGTCAGACCGCTGTATACATTGCTGTTGACCGGTGGGATAGTCCTCATTCTTTTTGGGATTGCCCTGGCATGGTATGTGACACCGTTAAAACATTTGCTGACGCCTGAAAAAATTCGAATAACCTTCAGTTGGTTGCGCGACGCGGAAAATTCGGTTGGCATCGCCTTTGGGATTATGGTGGCTGCCGAGACGCTGCTTGTGCCCCTGACGATAGTGGTGGTTGGCGCGCTAACCATTTTAGGTCCCCTGTTGGGGTTACCACTTGTGATGGCTTCCATTTTGTGCAGTGCGTGCCTCGGATTTGGAATGGGACGTTTGGCGGGGATTAAATTTTTGCGCCAACTGCTGCCTGACAAGGTGAATGCTGCGAGTCGCGCGGTTGCGAAAAAAGGCATTCTGGCAGGGACTGTGGTTCGTTTGTTTCCGGTGGCGCCATTTGGCATAATCAACATGGTGGCCGGAGCGAGTCATATTCGGTTCAGAGATTTTATTATAGGGGCTCTTCTTGGCCATCTGCCAGGAATTGTGGGACTAACGCTTGTTGTTCACGTTTTTCAAATGAGCCTCGAAGACCCACGCGCGCATACCCTTTTGCTCACATCAACGATAGTCATGGTGGTTCTTCTGGCCCTTTATAAAACAGCCTCCCATATGCGCCAAAGACTGATTAACAGCAGCGACAAAAAGTAGGCGTTAAAAGAAATAGAGTTCGTAGACATTTCCGTGGCCGTCGTCGTACATGGTGGGTTTGGCTCTGTACGCGTCAAAGCAGGCGCCTTCGATGTTGGTTCCCACTGATTCTCTTAGGGCCTCCAGAAATATTTCCAGGGATGGATTGTAGCCGGCAACCCCATGATCTTCGAGAAATTCATTGAGGTGGTCATCGAATTTGCATACCACCTCGGCTTTTTTGGCAGGACCTTCAGACCGGGCAACGACTCTTCTCACTGATTCCAAATTTTCGCGCAGCACTTCTGCATTCCCGTCACTTAAATTGGTTCCGCGGGTCAAATCGGCGGCATTTAAATCAAAATTGCGCACAACATCACTGGCTTTATCTTCTTTTAACATTTGGCGAAAGCGCAATTCATCAGCTGACAGTTCCTGTTCACTGATTTGATTAACAGCCGGGGCATCTGCGAGTTGAGGCGATACTTCATAGTCATCTTTTAGCCCGATAGAATTTTCGCATGGGGTAATGCTGTTGTCAGGGCTTTTGAACGAGTAAACATTCCGAATGCCATTGTAACCGACATACTGGGTACACCCGTCAAGATATGTATCTCTTACCCGCTTTTGGTCTTCTTCATCCAAAATACCAACGTTTTTTATAAAATCATTGGCGGCATTAATGCGTTGGGTTTTTAATATTATTTTGGTCCGATTTATAACATCACTGGAATGAAAATCTCTAATGGAGCAGTTCTTACTTCTTCTTATTCGATTGTGATAAGAAACTTTTGAGGAACGATTTTTCAGCATATGGGAATCACGTTCACCCACAGCCGCATTGGCCACGTTCTCAGCGTTTTTATAACCGTAGCGCCCTACCCCATATCCCGCTGTAAAAAAAACAACCATCGCCAATAAAATGGCAATCTTCATATTTAAGCTGGTCATACGTTATCCCCCTTTTCCAGAGGAAAAATAAAATCCGTGTCGCTTTGAACGCCCACATTTCAAGAATCGCGCTTTTGTACCCATTGTTTAGCTGGGGTTCGAAAAAAGAGCGTGAAAACATGGGAACGGCGAAAGGCGCCTCAGTGAATCGCCACAAAATGTGTTTGCGGCTGACTTTGGATGTCAATCCGTAACCATTGGATGGTTGAGTGTTCTAAAGCGTCCCCCCGCCATAGCTTTAGCGACGGCGGGCAAGCGTCCGTTAAAAAAAATATTTGTTCGTCGACCTTCGCTTGTCGTTTGTCCGCACTTCGAACTTCTTTTGTCGCTCTTGGTTTGTCCGCGTTTCGCTCGCTACGCGAGCTAGCCTGAAACTTCAAGTTTCAATATTCGAAACAAAACCAGTGAACGCCAGCAATATCGCAGAGACGTAGCATGCTACGTCTCTACAACGGGACCTGGAAGTTTCTTCATGAATGACCTGGAAAAAGATGCCAGTGCGCCCGCTTCGGCGGATCGACAACCTGGAATTTTGAAAGGGGGTTTTAAGGAGCCAACACGGGGATTCCTGAGAATTAATTTTTAAGACCGTTCCTGCATTTTGGTCCCTGCATTTTCACCTGCATTTTCTTTCCGTGCATTTTCACCCGCATTTTCACTGTCAAACGATCTATCTGTAAAGCGACGACACGTATCCAACCTATGGATTCCCAACACGATAAGTGATATTATCGGAGAATCTTATCACCTTCCAAAATAAAAAGGCGCTCAAATGATGAACCACAGGAGAACATACTTAATACTGAACCGTTTGCTTGCTTTACTCTTAATGATTTTTTTCTCAGGCTGCCAGAAGAGCACCGCAGTAACAGACGACACCCCAACCGACACAACGCCAGAAAACAAAAAAGATAGCGCAAGCAATACCACAGCGACCGGACTGGACAGCGATTCCAACAGTGCTGCCGACAGCCACACCGATACGGATTCTGCTTTCGATTTCCCTACCGATTCTGCTTTCGATTTCCCTACCGATTCTGACTTTGACTCCCATACCGATTTCGATTCCCATACCGATTCCGATGTCGATTCTGACACAGAATCGAGTATGCCCGGGGGGATCATTGCGGCGTACACGTTTGATGATGGCTGGGAAGATTTTTTGAGCAAAACGACACAACGGGAGCCAGCTGAGTGGACCCACAACCCGGAAGATGGCACGCTGGATGTGGTGTTCGAATATACCGGGGCGCACAGTCTGACATTGATCCAGAAAAATATCACGGAATACTCCACGGAAACCGACTGGCTCCCGGTTGGCGCAGACTGGAGCGCGGCCAGTGAAATTGTGTACACCATCCGAGTGGACGAAGCACCAGTTGGTGGTTGCCAGCTCTTTATCATGACTGGCGAGTCCTGGGTTTGGGGGGGCGAATGGATTGATTTGGTTGAGGATGACGAATTCCAGGAGTATCGCCTGAATCTCAGTTTGCTCGATGGCACAGAAGGGGAGGACGGCGAATTAATTGATGTCTCAGACATCAGAGAATTCGGCTTTGAAATCAACATCGGCCCACGTCTCGAGGATTGGGATCCAGAGACACCCCTGCCAGTCATAGAGCCCGGAACCATCAGAATTTCCATCGACAGTATCGTTGTGAGGTAATCCCAACGCCCCGCAGGTCAGAAGCTGTTTGATCCGGGGCGGGCACGGAAAAAAACCCGGCAAAAATTGGGACGGTCTTAAAAAAAGCTGGGACGGTCTTAAAAAGATCCCTGTAAAAAAGCTGGGACGGTCTTAAAAAGTGATCCTTGAGAAGTAACTCCGACACCACTATATAATGTGCCACATCATCGTCTTCACCACACAAGATGA
>JAFGWT010000147.1 GCA_016937015.1 Deltaproteobacteria bacterium
GACGTGCCATTTGTAATCCGGGAGACCGCCCGCAAGTTCCAGCACACCATTTCGCAGGTGACCATCTGGCGAAAAAAATGAAAATAACGGTGTCCTTATGTCTAAGCGGCGGCTACCTGCAAGGTGATGTTGAACCCCCCGCAATCAATTATCGCGATGCTTAATCGCTTTGATCCACGAGATGACCATTTGTATACAGCACGTTTTTTTCTTAGTTCAATAATCGCGTTAATGGTCGGTGTTTGCAGTTCTCCACTTTTTGCGCAGCAGCGACAACATGAAGTGCTTTATTTCAACTCTTTTGATTCCAGTAATCCAGAATCCAATAATGCGTCTGAAAAAGATAACCTTATCGCAGGCACCGTCGCCGAGCGAATTGACGAGTTAAATGTCAAGGTGCAGCAGATCACTCTACCCAGGGGAGTGCAAACACATGACGATGCATATATCGCGCGGGTACTTGAGTGTTCGAAAACGGCAGGGTTGGGCTGTTTTTGGATTTCGGAATCAATGGGAGGATTCGACGTTCATCTGGTATTCTTTGACAGCCCAGACACATGGAAGCTGGAACGCCACATGGATTCACAGGAGCTGGCTGTCCTTGCCGAAAGTACCGCCATGGTGGTGAAGAACATTCTTGAGGGAATATTAAAGCAACCGGAACAGACATCGTCAGACCTGCCTGAAAACGCCAATCCCGTCAGGTCCAAAAAGAAAGACGAAGCGCCAATACCGAAACCCCGTCCTGCTTCGAAAGTTGCTCGCTTCCGCTTACCTGTCTCGTTAAGCGGGGGATACAGTATTGCATTTTTGGCCAAAGACATTGAGCCCTCTAAAGGGATTGAAGGCGAACTGACATACTTGATATCTGAAAAACTATCTGTATTTGCGAGCTACACCGGAAACTGGCTGTCTATTCTGAAAAACAATCAGGGGCATTTAAAACTCAGGCTTCATCCAGTGCACCTGGGGCTGCGTTACAGTCATTTCACAGGTCGCTTTGCGTTTGCTTTGGGGGCAGCGGTCGGATGTATCCCAGTGGAGTCCAATAGCCTGTCAGGGGCGTTTTCATCAAATTACAAAGAGATGGATATCCAATGGTCCTACGCGCTTGGTCTGCGCGTTTCAGTTGGTTTGACAAAGTGGCTGTCTTTATATTTGGGGGCCACCGCAGATATTCTGATACCCCCTTTAACCTATGAGGACGAGCAGCTGAAATTCTGGCCAGTAATGCCCCGTTTTCAAACAGGTGTTTCATTTGGGCGAACCGGGCTGACATTAAAATGACAACATTTTTATAATCTCCTGTGTCTCTCCTCTTTTCTCACAGCTACCCGGATGGTGAACAACCAACAGGGGAGGTTAAGATGAATCAATTGATTGAGAAAAGGCGTGCCACAAACATCTGCAGACAAATTTTCGGAACCTTGCTTCTTGCCGGTTTCATGGCAATTGCCTCCGGATGTGATCAGGATGGGGCAGGGACTGGGGCCGACAAAACAGATGAGGCAGCTGAACGGCTGGCTTACCGGAAGGTCTTCAATGAACGTTTCAATAATTTGCCAGATGCGCCATATATGACGCCTTGCGTCGTGAGCAAACAAACCCATGAGCTGCCTGCCGGATCATTTTACGAAGGCCGCCCTCCTTTTTTTGGAGACAACGGAACCGTTTATGTGCTCAACAATGAGGACAACACACTTGCGTTCAACAATGAAGCGGGAGAATGGGCCTGGAAGCAAACACTTCCGTTTGATGCAAGTGGGATCGTCGGTCCCCATGTTCGGGTTCTTGAGTCAGGCATAGTATTCAGTACCGATACCGACGATACGCTTTTTTTAACCCGCTATAATCAAGATGGCGAAATGGCGTTTAGTATGAATCTTAACGAACGCCTGTCCCTTCCCGCCGGTTTTCAGCCGCTGATGCGACTGATGGAGGAAGCCCCCAATGGAAATATGGTTGTGGTGATCTCCATTTTGGTTCCGTGCCAAAACAGATGCGAAATGTATAGAGACGCCATCGAATTCAGAGGTGATTTTACCCTGGAAGGCTGGATTGATTATTCGAATACACATCCCATGGTGCTCGCATCGATTTCGCCGGAAGGTGATGTCGCCTGGCAGCAGGACTATATGGACGGCTATTATTCTCCGACGCAACTTACCGTTCGTCGGGACGGTTCGTCCATGCTCACCGTCTCCACAACTGTTCCGAAAACAAACAGTGTGGTTTTGTTTTTAAACAATCAGGGGAAGCTTGTTCGGGAGTTCCCGTTCCTTCAGATTAAACCGCCAATGGATGATAATACCATTTTTGTGTATGAAGGCATCAATGCCGGCACCATGGAAGCAGGCGACGGCACGCTTTATGTTGTCGGCGCTGGTCAGGGAGATTTGACCGCCACCGATGCCACAGGGAAAAAAGTCACCTTCTCAAATACGCCCCAGATTGGTGACCCCTTTTTCATATTCCAGCTGAATGAAAATCTCGAAATTAACTGGTCAATGTATGATACCTTCGCCGGTCCAGGAGACTTATTTAATTCACGTTCAGGACTTGTCTATTTAACCCCCGACGACTTTAAGCTTGTGAACAACGACAGAATCGCGGTTACAGGAAGTGTTTTCGCCGCGACGGCAATTAATTTTGACACGAAAAGCGGGGTAAAACTGGGCAGCGCCAAGTCCGATTTTACAATGTTCTGGATTGAGTACAATTCTCGGGGAGAATTTTTGTGGGCACAACAGCTTTCACCAATCGATAACGATGGACGTAAGCAAATCCACACTCTTTTTTATGAACCGGCATGGGATTCAATAGACGATTTACTGAACAAAGGGGTTCCCAATTACACCAGTTACAACGTATCCAACGACAACAGGTTAAATGCGGTGGTCTATGACTCGCGAGCGGCCACAACACTGGGGGGTGAAGCATACCAATACCCCTCTTTCTCAGCTGACGCCTCATTCTGCCCGGCCGATTAATAACAAATTATGAAGGTTCGGCCGGGTCTGGAACGCTCTCAGAGCTCGGGTTAAGAGGAAATACTGTTCGTCATACCCGCGAAGGCCTCATGATTCTACACAAGTATTGC
>JAFGWT010000148.1 GCA_016937015.1 Deltaproteobacteria bacterium
AAATCCGTCGTCCCCGCGTAGGCGGGTGTCGCAAAAAGCTGTTTTCGCAACATGAAAAGCAAAATCCGTCGTCCCCGCGTAGGCGGGGACCCAGTAAATGCGCAGTCTGGATTGCCAATAAAGTTGGGAATGACGGCACTGATAAACCTGCTATGCACTTTCGCGACAGCCTCCTGCGCGGGAATGACGAAAAAAAATTTAACTGTATTCTGCCCCAAAAGAGAACCATGTCTTTTCCTGAAATTCTTTACGAAGACAATCACATCATCGCGATAAACAAGCCGGCGGGATATCTGTCCCAGTCGGACGGTTCCAGTGCGCCGGATGTGCTGAACAGTTTAAAGGCGTTCATAAAGCAGCGGGACAGCAAACCCGGCAATGTGTATCTGGGGCTGGTGCACCGGCTGGACAGACCGGTGAGCGGGGTGCTGGTGATTGCCCGGACGTCCAAATCGGCGTCCCGATTGTCTGCGGCGTTCAGGGAGCGGACGGTGATAAAAATGTATCGCGCAGTGGTGCAGGGGGATGTGACCCGCATCCATCACGAGACCGCTGGGCGCCTGGTGCATCGGCTGTTGAGAGATGAGCGGACGCGGATATCACAGATCACCGACCAGGAGGGAAAGCCGGCGTCCCTGAGCTGGCGGGTGCTGCGAACAGCGCTCCATCGCTCCTGGATTGAGGTGGCGCTGGAAACCGGTTTGCCTCACCAGATTCGCGCCCAACTGGCCGCTGTGGGGCACCCCATTGTCGGAGATCGCAAGTATGGCGCGAAACAGACGATTTTAAATGAAAAAGGCGTCATCGCCCTGTACTGCCATGAAATGCAGGTACCGCACCCCATCAGCGGGAACACATTTTCGGTTCGCGCCCCGTCCCCAGCGTTCTGGAAAGATTTGTAAGGACGTTGGAGACTGCTGCCGATGATTACAGCTCACCTTTGGCTTTCATTTCTTCGTACAAATCCGGCATTTCCCTTTTAAGACAGTCCGGGCAGATACCGTGGCTGAGTGCCATCTCGGCGTGGCTGTAAAGATAATAGTCCACCCTTGTCCAGTAGCCATCGTCATTGCGAATGGCTTTGCATTTGCTGCACACCGGAACCAGGCCTTTCAGGGTGCGAATGCCTTCGTACACCTGTTTGAGGTCTCCTATCACTTTAAGGATATGGTCGAAGTACCGTTTTCGCACCCGCTCCATGGTTACGCTGAAAAATGTGAGCAATATGAAAGTGGTGGTGAAAAACAGTTTGGCTTCGGTGGTGTAGGGGTATCGGGTCTGGAACCACGGCAATGTAAACACTATTGCGGCAAAGGCCAGTGTGGCAGCGCTCCATATGGCGCCCAGCCGGTGTCCCAGCACGAAGCAGGCAGTCAGGGGAATGAGGAAGAGCCAGAAATAGTCGGTGGCATTGGGTGATGGCGTGACAAACAGAAAAGCGAACAGTGCGAATGTCACGACCACCGACAGATGGTATGTCCGCCGCACGTGATGGACACGATTCAGAACAGCGGCAATCATCAGCAGCGCGATGCCAAAGCTGACCAGACCGATGGATTCCATAGTGTTTCCCTGCAGAAAGCCCATCGCCGCGTACGTCAGCAGCATGGGCACACCGGTGAAGATGACCAGCCGGATGTATCGTTTTTTATTTGCCTCCTCGCTATCTTTCCAAAGGTACAGCGATTGCAATTCGTCGGGGACACCCTGGATGGGGGTTTCCCTGAGGGTATCGTCAGCGGCGGCACACGCATCGCAGATGCCACTGCTGATATGTGCCGGTGTGTGTTCCACCAGATAGCTTTCGAGTTGTTGCCAAAAGCCGTTGTCATTTCTGATTTTGCTGCAACTGCTGCAGATGGGGACGAGGCCGCCGATGGTGTTTTGCTGGCTCGTGGCTTTGATGAGCGCGTCTTTGGAAATCCGGTAGTCTGCAAAGGTTTTTTGTCGGACATGCTCCAGTACAAAGGAAAACGTGGATACGAGAAAATAGGCCATCAAAATGTCGAAGACCTCTCTTACTGTTTGTGGCTTTCGTTCAAAAAGGGACGGTAATCCCATTAAAATACCAAGAATGGCAAAGACCGCCGAAGACCAGAGAACGCCCGTGCGCAGCCCCAGAATGTAAAAAATCACGGCAGGAATCGCCAGAAAACCGAGCATCGCAGCGGTGGGGTCGTGTGTCGGGAAAAGCGTCGTGTAAAAATTGATGTAAATCAGGGTGAACACGCCCAGCTGGTATCCCATTCGGGGAACTTTGGCGTATTTGGTGAGCAGGAAGGTGACCAGCATCATCAGCACGCTCGAAAAGTCGAGAATCGATTCAACGCGCATCCCGTTTGAAAAATTGTAAACGGCGTAAAATGTCTGAAAGAATGCGCCCCCGGCTGCGCCCAGATATACGTATTTGCGTCGAATCTGCGCCTCGCGGGCAACCAGTGACTTCAGGGCCGTATCCGGAATATCAGGCGGTGGGGTTCCTGTTGCGGAGGCAACTGTATCAGTCATTGTTTGCGTTCTGTTCCTGTTTCACTGGCCCGGAACCCACGTGTTTTAAAATTGCTGAGTTCCAGGTACTGTTTCTAATCTGTCGATGTTGCCAACAACAGTCAGACCCTAACGTCTAAAGATTATCATGTAATGAAAATTTGAATGTGCACGATTTAATTTTAACTTATAACGATTTAATCTGTGGTCGAGCCGCCTTTGGACTTTGGTTGATCCTGTCAGCATTTTTCGTCCTGCTGATTCCCTTAGTGTTCTGCCGGTAAACGCAGTCAGGCACATTCCGAATCGATCCAGACCGGTTTGCAACGTTTTTTTATTGGGGGCGGTCTGTTACAACTGAAAAAAACTGCGGATTCGGCGGACAAAGCCCGCTGGCTCGGTGGGCCGATCACTGGCATTGCCACTTCCGGAGGTACGTTCCCTGGCGGCCGTTTGTTCCGCTTCCCGCTCCGCCAGTCGCTGTCCCAGCGCATCCACAAGCGCCTGGTTGCGTTTCAGGACCGTTGCCAAATCGGCCTTGGAAATTTCGTAAATCTCACAGTCCGTTGCCGTGCGAACCGATGCACTGGTGGGTTCCCCTGTAATCAGTGATCTTTCCCCAAAGTAGTCATCGACCCCGAGTCTGGCCAGCTCGACCACGGGCTGCGTCGCATCGCCGACGCTCTCGACAATTACCTCGCCCCTTTCGACAATGTAGCACGATACCCCGGGGGAGCCTTCGCGAATAATCGTTTCTCCCGCCGCAAACTGCAAAGACCGTGCGTGTTCTGCGAGGTAGGTGAGATCCGCCTTGGGTAATGGCGAAAATTCGGGAATACGGCTGATGGCGGCAGTGAGGTTGCGAACATGCTGGCTGCGTGCCATCGCCTCTGTTTCGCTGGAAATGGTGCGAACGTTCACATCGCGAATGGGGAAAGGAATACTCAGTCCTTCCCGGTTGAGATGGTACCAGATTCGACTCATTACCTCGCTTTCGATAACCTCCCTGTGTGGCAGGTCGTCGATGAAAAAAACCATGTCGTAATCAATTGAAAAATCGCTGTACTTTTTGGTCAGCACCCGTGGGGCGGGATCTTTTCGGACCCCTTTGACCGACAGCGCGGCGGCGGTCAGACAGGCGTGGACCTGATTGGGCGGGACTTCGTATCGAAGGCCCACCGAAACGGTGCGGCGGTGCAGTGATGTGGGGGCGGAGTAATTCACCAGTGGCGACCGGGTGGCCATGTTGTTGGGAATGATGATGACGTCACGCCCTCTGGTTTCAATCTTGGTGGCGCGCCAGTTGATTTCGGTGACTTTCCCTTCGTAGTTGTCAAAGCGAACCCAGTCGCCTTCCTTAAACGGCCGCTCCATCTGGATGGACAATCCGCTGATGACATTGGAGAGCAAATCCTGAAGCGCGAAACCGATAATGGCGGTAAATACGGCGGATGTGGTGAGCAGGGAGGTCACTTCGACACCTTCCTGGTGAAGCACCACGAGGATGACGACCGCGTAAACGACCACTATCAGCATGTCGCGCAAAATGGAGGGGACGGTCAGACTGCGGTATCGGCCAAGGAAGCCGTCCATCAGGGCGGTGACAGTGGCCAGAACCAGCGCAAGGGACAATACGAGTACGGAAATAAAATACGCGGCCTTAAATGCCACCGGCCAGTACATCCGGGTGGCGACGGCCAAAGCGGCAACAAACAGATACACATTTAGAATGACCATGGGGCGTCTGAACCGCATGGCAAACGTCTGCCCGCGAAAGCGCAGCTGAACCCCCACTCCGAATACAATGCATATGGCGGCGGTAATCACACCGGGTATCAGTGGGCCGGCCGCGGCTTCTATCTGGCGTAAAAATTCCAAAGGTTCTTCTCCCTTTTTTTCGTTGAATCAATTCTGTCGAGTCAGTTGATGTTTCTTAGCATCAATTTCTTTTGGCAGGGGAGGATATTCAATTCGGCTGTGACGATTTTTTTGCGGTATTTTCCTGCTGTTCTCATTGGTCTGAAACAGTTGCGCCAACCAACAGCCCGAACCGATAATCACCGGGCACTCAGGCCCGATCGAAGCACCACCATGCTTGAACGGGCCATCCATCGGCTGATGATTCGGTCCTGTCTGACAAAGGCGTCCTGTATTGTCTGGCGCAGAAATGACAACGGCAACTCCGGTGGAGACTTTGGCCACAATGCCCCCCTGGGGTGGCATTGGTCATGAATGTCAATACGGGCCTCGGCATGTCAATCCGACCCCTGTTTCGAGAGCGGCAGTGGGCGCTATCCGTGAATGAGCTTTTCAGCACGGTCCAGCTGGTTGGGAAATAAATCTGCCGGCACACTGCCTTTGCCTTTGGCTTTAAAAACAATGTGCCGCGCACAATTATTTGAATCGCCCAGACAATATTTTTTTTTCATTATCTCGGCCATGGATGGCATGTTGCCCATTTTGTCGTGAAAGAAAATACATTTTTCGAGACATTCGCATTGCGCCATGAGTCCCTCCTGTCAGAATAGTGTTCCATAGAATTATGGATATGCATGGAGTATTACGGACAGCCTGCCCATTGATTTAGTGGAAATTGGGCCAGCTGTGACATATTCCAGCGTTGGACAGGCGCTTAAGATGCGGATTTTTTGTGGATTTTGCGGATTTCGAAAGGCGTCAGGATATTTGCAGTTGGAACACCTCAGCAAAAATCTGGGCGGCCACCTGCTTTACTGCAGTCATTGACGGCGGCGGGTCGGTAAAATCTCCGATTCGCGCCATGGGCGTGTCCGTGAGGCCACAGGGCACGATGAGGTTGTAGCCGGAAAGGTCCGGCGAAATATTCAATGCAAATCCGTGCCACGAAATACCGCGCGAGATACGGATGCCCAGTGCGCCGATTTTAGCGCCCTGTTCGGTGAAAATCCCGGTCAATCCGTCTATGCGACGGGCGGTTACATCGAAATGACTGCAAATGCGGATGAGCACCTCTTCGAGCAGGTGAACATATCTGGCAGCGCCGAGTTTCAGTTGGTGCAAATCCATAATGGGGTATCCCACCAGTTGTCCAGGACAGTGGTAGGTGGCCTGCCCCCCCCGCTCAATCCGATGTACTGTCACATTGAATTGCGCAAGCCTTTCAGGAGAAGCGAGCACGCCTCTGGCATCGGCGTTTTTTCCCAGTGTGACAACCGGTGTGTGTTCGAGCAACAGCAACGTGTGGGGCGCATTGCCGGCCTTAACCGCATCCACCGTCTCACGCTGCAGTTGATGCCCCTGGTCGTAAGGGGTCAGTCCGGAAATGTGAACGACTTTGAGACTACGACTCATTTTTGCTTTTTATGTACGCCTCGGCGGCGCGATAGGAGGTGCGGGCCAGGGGCGCTGCGGCCACAAATTCAAACCCCATCTCAAGACCACGGGATGCCAGTTCATTAAATGTTTCGGGGGGAATGAAGGACACCACCGCCGCGTGGGATTTGGTTGGCTGCAGATACTGTCCCAGTACCAGAATTTTCACGCCGGCATCCCGAAGGTGTGCCATGCTCAAAAGCACTTCGCGCTGATGTTCTCCAAGGCCAAGCATTATGGATGATTTGGTGATGATGCCCGTCCCCTTTTTAAAGGCCGCCACCGAAGCGAGGGTGCGCAGGGACCTTTGGTATTCGAATTTGGGATGACGCATCATTGGCGACAGTCGCTCGACCGTCTCGATGTTGTGTGCAAATACAGTGGGTGTTGCCAAAAGAACGGTTTCCAGCGCTGCATCCTGATAATCCGGGGTGAGGACTTCCACCAACATTTGGGGATTGTTGTTGCGGATGGCGGCAATGGTATCGGCAATCTGCTGCCCCCCGCCGTCCGGCAAATCGTCTCTCGTGACTGATGTCAGCACTGCATATGTTAAATTCATGGATTTTACCGCCGCGGCCACCCGCCCGGGTTCGGCTTTGTCCACCCCATCCCCTGCGCCCCGGGTGACCGCACAGAATCGACAGCCCCGCGTGCAGATTTTTCCCAGAATCATAAACGTGGCTGTCCCGGAATTCCAGCATTCGCCGAGATTGGGACACCGGGCTTCGCTGCATACGGTTGCCAGGTGGTTACCGGACACCGCGGCGCGAACCTGCCGATATCGGTCGCCGCCGGGAAGGGGTGCCTTGAGCCAATCGGGCTTGCATCTCAGGTTATTTTTAGGTGTTTGCATTGTCAATCAACGGAGGCGCCAGGCTCAACCCCGTTCTCAATCCAATTGAGGCCTGCTTCTTCCCAGTTTTTGACAGCATCCGCGTCAATGTAGCGTTCAAAGTCCGCGATGCCTGTGTCCCTGGCGATGCGGCGAAACTGCATCGTGGTGGCGGCGTTGTCGAGTATCACAACCGAACGGAGCATCCCGCTCTTTCGATAGAGTTTCTGTCCCTCCTGCATGTATGGCTGCGCATCCCGCCGGAGGGGCACAAGGGTGCGCATATCCACGAAGACGCCGAATGACTCGGGAGAGGTCTGCAGGATCACTTTGGATTCGTCCAGCCAGGCTTTCATTTCCGCTGAAGTGATGATGTCGCCGAAAGTCAGTTTGTATCCGTACTCTTTTCGTTCGATGTTGTACATGTTTCTCCGGTTGTTCTGGTTGAGTGGCAGTTCACATCGAAACGAATCCTCGTCAACCCACCTGCCGTTTGCAGTGACCGGGAACTGTCGGCACGCCAGGCAACGCTGTTTTGCTTCGATGACCACTGGCAAACTGAATTGCTAATGAGTACTCGTCACTTATCCAATAACATCCTACCCAATCGCGGATCATCCGTACAGTTATTGTTGCAGTTTTTGTTCGCCCAGAGGGCGTGCGGGAAAATCCCTGGCACATCCGGCTATCGATGTATTTGCAGCACTCTATCCACCAGACCACTGCAGCGATGAGAGAGACCGTCATTGCGCACCGCCAGATTCAGCGCCCGTTTTGATCCCACCAGCACCACCAGTTTTCGGCCCCGGGTGACCGCGGTGTACAGCAGATTTCTGGCCAGCATCACAAAATGCTGGGTGTGCACGGGAATCACCACCGCCGGATATTCGCTGCCCTGTGATTTGTGTATTGAACACGCGTAGGCGAGGGTGATCTGGTCGAGTTCCGTGGTTGGATACTGAACCGTCTTAAACCCAAAATCGATTCTGAGCCACTCGCTGTTGTCATCGAGCTGCACCACTTTGCCGATGTCGCCGTTAAACACATCCAGGTCGTAGTTGTTGCGAATCTGCATGACCTTGTCGCCAGCGGAGAAACGCTGTGACCGATACTCCACACCACTCTGACCGCCATTGAGCAGTTGTTGCAGCGCCTCGTTGAGATTGGCGGCGCCCAGCAGTCCCTTGTGCATGGGCGTGAGCACCTGAATATCATTGATGGGATCCAGATTGAACGCCTTGGGAATCCGGTCCTTCACCATCTGCAAAATGACCTCCAGACATTCCTCGGGTTGCTCCCGCTCTACCATAAACATATCCGCGTCGCTGCCTTTGTCGCCCACAGACGGCAACCGGCCATGGAGGATGTCGTAGGCACCGGTGACAATCAGACTGCTTTGGGCCTGCCTGAAAATTTCTGTCAGACGAACGATTTGCAGACCCGGCTTTAAGTGCGGCCCCAGTTGCAGCAGGTCAGAGAGGACCGTGCCTGGGCCCACGGAGGGCAGCTGATCCGGGTCGCCCACCAGCAAAAGACATGCGTTGTCTGGCACGGCCGCCAAAAGAGAGGCGAACAGCTCGATGTCCATCATGGACAC
>JAFGWT010000149.1 GCA_016937015.1 Deltaproteobacteria bacterium
CAAAAACTTGTGTAGAATCATGAGGCCTTCGCGGGTATGACGAACAGTATTTCCTCTTAACCCGAGCTCTGAGAGCGTTCCAGACCCATCTGGCCAGAATTACACCTATGGCGCAATAGAATAATCCACAGTACAAAAAGCGCCATCACCACCCTGTTTTCCCGGGCCACCCATTCATTCCGTCATCCATTCATTTCACCCAAGGCTGCCTGTCGTTAGCCAGTTTCATCCTCTTAACTATTTTGGGTTACGGCCGAATCAAAAGTGACGGTTTTGTAAAAGTGGAGTGATGAAAATACAGATGAATATGCAGCGCAAGATATTGGTTGTGGACGATGAAGTGTCCATTCTCCGAAGCATCGAAGCATATCTCGAAGATCTGTCGTATCGGGTTTTCACCGCATCAGACGGAAAAGAGGGGCTTAGTCGATACTGCGAGCACTCGCCAGATCTTATTTTGCTGAATTTAAACATCCCTGGAAAAACGGGCGTCGAGCTGATTCGGGAAATTAGACGCTTTTCTCAGCACACGCCCATCATTGTCATTTCGGGGACAGGCAACATAAATGAAGCCATCGATACCATCCGAATTGGGGCATGGGATTTTTTATCCAAACCGCTTTATGATTTCAGACTGCTCGAACATGCCATCGATAAGGCCTTTGAAAAAGCAAAGCTCATTCAGGAAAACGAAAAATACCAGCAGAATCTTGAAACACAAATCATATCCCATTCGGAAAAGCTGGTTAAAACAAATGAAGCCCTCAAAATCAGTGAAGAGAAATACCGAAGTTATGTCGAGGAATCCCCTGATGGAATCATTGCCATAAATGAGCGGGGAAAAATTGTGGATGCCAACAGGTCGTTCCTGGCCCTGACCGGATTCACAAAAGAGGAATTGCTCGAAGAGGATGAGCGCATCACACCGGCTGTTGCAAAAAAAAAATGGGGCCATTTACACACCCTTATGCATCAATCGACATTAAACGGGGAAGCGGGCGGCGAACTGAAATTCATTCGAAAGGATGAGCAGTTGGTATGGCTTGGGTTCACCGCGACGCGGTTACCAGGCGGTGGTCTGCTCGGTTTTTTCAGAGACATTACGCTGGAGAAAAATGCACAGAAAGCAGCCATAAAACATCAGGAAATCCAGCAGATGCAGCGGGATCTGGCGGCGTGGTTGAGTGTGTGCCCTGATATACCCACTGCCGCAGCTGATGTACTGGGGCAGCTCACATGGCTGGACGAGGTCGATTGCGGATCCCTGCTCATACTGACCAAAGACGCGCACCTTGAATTGATTGCACAGTCCAACGTCAGTTCAGATTTTTGGAACAAAATTTCTGACCATACTATCGAATATATTGAAACAAATTTGGAGCGATACACAGAACCCCGGCAAATTACGGGTGACGGTATCCGTGAGTATATGGGGGAACCGGCGTATGAAGCGGGAATTCAATGTGCGGGAATATATCCCTTAAAGTATGATGGCGAAACCGAGGCGGTTATCTGCGTTGCATCGAAAAGCGTTTCCGCATTCAGCGAAACCACAAATGACGTCATCGAATCCGTTGCCGCACTCACCAGCGTGGCTATCAGCAGATTGATTGCAGAACAGGAACTGCGCAGCGCCATTCAGCATGCCAAAGAAGCCAACCGCCTGAAATCCCGCTTTGTATCCAACGTCTCCCATGAATTGCGCACACCGCTAAACGGTATCATCGGCTTTTCGGAATTCATCATGGCAGCCAAAACCCTCGACGAAGCACAGGACAATGCCCGCACAATTATACGGGAAGGGGAAGTGCTGTTGCGACTTGTGAATGGACTGCTGGATCACGCCAAAATGGAGGAAGGCAAGCTGGAGCTCAATCCGGAAATCATCGATCTACACAGTCTTCTCGATGATATTGCCCGCACATCGTTTTTGCAGGCCCATCGCAAAGGACTGGACTTTGATCTTAAACTGGGTTCCGGACTCCCAAAGTATATTGAGGCCGATGGTCTTCGATTGCGGCAGATACTGAATAATCTAACGTCCAACTCACTCAAATTCACCGAAAAAGGCGTAATTCACATCATCGCCGAAGTGCAGAAACAGGAGGACAGTGTCTCCACCATACGATTTGCCGTGAAAGACACAGGCATCGGAATTCCGAAATCAAGACAGAAAGCCATTTTTGACAGCTTTGTTCAGGCGGATTCGGGTACAGCCCGAAAATACGGTGGCAGTGGACTGGGCACCACCATCTCTTTGCAACTCGTAAAAATAATGGGCGGTACGATGGGGCTTGAAAGTGAGGAGGGACAAGGCAGTGAATTCTGGTTCACCGTTTCCTTTCCAACCCTTGCGCTGGCGGATGCCGAGGCGCGAATCAAATCCAGTCTGGTGCAAATGCTTCGCCCCATCGATGTGGCGGCCGGAAAAATTCTGCTAGCCGAAGACTACGAAATCAATCAGAAAGTAATTGGACACCACCTGTCACAGGAAGGCTTTCACTACAAGGTGGTTGAAAACGGCAAGGATGCAGTCGATGCCTGCGAAAGCGAGCTGTTCAGCCTGATACTCATGGATGTGAACATGCCTGAGATGGATGGCATAGAGGCGACGGGGATTATTCGTTCTCAATCCTCGCGCAATCGCAACACACCAATTCTGGCCCTGACTGCCAGTGCGGAACCCGAAACCCGGGAGGCATGCCTCAATACGGGAATGAATGACGTCATTACCAAACCGGTAAAACGGGAGGTGTTTATTGGCGCGGTTTACAAATGGTTCACACCCATAACCATCGATGAAAATGGCATTCCCATTGTCCAGCCGTCGGCGCGCATCAGCAAAGCGGATTTTCGAGAAGCCGCGCATGTGAACGACCCATCGGCTGAAGCGGATGCAACAGAGGCAGCAGATGACAATGTTCAGTCCCAACCGCCGCTGCTCGACATTTCCACACTGCTTGAGCAGTTTGGTGGTAACGTGACATTGGCACAAACAATGGTGAACCACTTTAAAAAAACGGTCCCAAATCAACTCAATCAGATGGCACAGGCGCTAAAAAGCAATGACCTGGAATCAGTGCGAAAAGAGGCGCATAAAATTAAGGGCGGCGCGGGCAGTATCGCCGCATTCATGTTAATGGACATCGCCAGACGCCTTGAAGATGCGGCCCGGGAGGGCGTTGCTCAGGACGCGACATTTTTACTTAAGGAACTTTCCAGCAGTTACGAACAGTTTAAGGCCGTTCAGCTGAGTTGAGTCTCTTCGCAGGGAGGATGAAAATGAGAATACTCATAGTGGATGATGACTATATTTCAAGGACACAAATCAAAGCATTGATGCTTGGCTATGGTGACTGTGATATTGCGCCGAACGGCAATCTGGCGCTGGCATTGTTTGACGCCGCACATAGCGAAAACACGCCATATGACCTGATTACCGTTGACGTGGATATGCCAGGTATGAACGGCCAGGATGTGGTGACGGAAATCCGAAAGCGGGAGGATGCCTTAAATGCCGCATCAAATGAAAAAGAAGCCAAAATTATAATGGTTTCTGCCATGGATGACGGCAAAAGCATCATGATGTCGTTTAGAAAAGGCGCCGAGGGCTACCTGGTAAAACCGATTACCCCCGCCAAACTGAAGCAGACACTTGATGAAATCAACATCATGGCGTGATCTCGCCTCAACGGCGTTTATTTCGAACTGAAATGGTCGTCCTTATCGCGGAACAGCACATTAAAAGTGGTAAGTGTGCCGTAGCATTTCGAAATATAACTTTGCAGGTCAACCTTCTCCTGGTCGTTCAAGCCATCGCTGGCATTGAGTTTGGCTTCCAGCACCCGCAATCGATCCCGAACCATGACAATCTTGTGAAAAAAGGTATCGAGATCAATCTCCCGCGGCTGATTGTCTTCGTTACCTGGTTTGAGAACCAGACTGCCGCCATGCCATTTGGGCGCCATTGCCGGATACCCGTACATGGTTTCTTCTTCAAGTAATTCACGCAACACCTGCTTTAATCCATCTCGATCCACGGCAATCTCTCCTTCTGTATCTCCCGTTGTCGGGCGCGTCAGCGTCGCACGCGCCGGCCCAAAATCCATGGCCGTCCGTCCGGATGAACGACTGGAGGACCGGCTGGGTTTATTCGGTTTAAAAACAGCCGGCTTAACAAATTCACGGCGGGATTCACGGACCGAAAAGTGCGTGCAGTATTCGAGCCCGGCCGGAATTTCCCCCAGTTCCCGCCGTTTCATGCATAATCCGCGAATGACCCCGTTTTCGTCCCGGGCTTCCTTGTAAAATGCCTTACAATCTCCACAGGTGGGTTCCTTTAATTCTTCAGCATCAGTCATGGCGCTATCATAGCGAAAGTTGCGAATCTGAACAGATATAAACGACAGGGCAATCGAGTTCTATATTCAACCGAATAGAAAAGCCGTGTCATCCCCGCGTAGGCCTCATGATTCTACACAAGTTTTTGTGACATATATCTGCGTGATATAGCCATGATTCGTCGTTCCCGCGGAGGCGGGAACCCAGCCTGCTTTGCCCAGCTTTAAACAACTGG
>JAFGWT010000016.1 GCA_016937015.1 Deltaproteobacteria bacterium
ATGATATTGCCAACTTCTTCCACATTGGCAAGAAGGGTTCGGCTGTGGGCGGCAATATTGACCGAGTCTTCCTTGATTTTGGTCATCACTCCGCTGGCGGTTGACACAGCGCTTCGACCCCGATTGGAAACCTCGGCACTGCGTTCAGCAGCTTCCACAATGCGTTTGGCCGCTTCCACCACATTTTTACCAGTGCTTTCCATCTGTTCGACCGTTGTGGCGGTCTGGGATACTGCGGCCGCCTGCTCAGAAGCGGACCCGGCAAGATGACTCATTGCCCGGGAGAGATTGTTGGAAACCCCCGACGCTTTGATCGTTAAACTTTTAATCAGGCTCACCTGCTGATGGATGGCGGTCGCCATATCCAGGACAGCATTGGATAACGCCTGAATTTCGGCTACCGCATGTTTTTCCACCTTCACATCCTTGGTCAGGTCGCCAGCGGCAATCTGCGCCGTGGTTTGAGCCAGCTGGGTCACAGGTCGACCGGAGCGACCGCTCAGCACAAACACCACCACCAGCTGCATCACAAAGAAAACAAGCATCACGCCGGCCATACCGAATTTAAAGAACTTCATCTCATCGTAATAAGATTTGATGGAACGTGCGAAAATCAGGTAGCCCACCAGTTCATCTTCCACTTTAACGGGAATGCCTGCGTAGGCGTTATTCCCCAAAACAAAGGTCACGGCTTTGTCCATTTTTCCCAAACGCTTAAGGTCAACGGTGTATTCGGCATTGGTCCGACCCCGATGCGCCACGAGACGGGATTTTCCGCGGCTCTGTCCCTTGTTACCCTGGCCACTGCTCAGTCGATAAATGGAAATGCCGGCAACGTGCTTTTCAATATTGAGCACTTCTCGAATGTTTTTCTGTAACGCGGTATCCAGCTTTTTGTCAGTTGCACTGTCTGAGGTCAGTAAAATTTCATAGTTCCATTTCGCCGCATACGTCTGAGCGTTGGCCAAAACACCAGTCTCAACGACTTCCACGGTGGACTTTGCAAGGCGAGGTTCAAAATAGAAAAAATATGAGCCAATAACGAGAGCAATCTGAATGGCCACAGCGACAGCGATGGATGCGGTCAGTTTTTGAGCGAGCGACAATTTGAGGTTCATTTACAGATCTCCCATTATCCGTTATCCCCGTTAACTGCAAAGTGCACGGTTCATTTTAGCGCACCATTGAGGGAACACAACTTTTTAACAGGTGATTTATCAATGACCGGGCGCAGACAAACCTGACCGAAGAATAACTGTGAAAATAATTGCATTGGGGTTGAGACTTCCCTGGTGATGGCACGAAAGATCCGGAGCGACGACTGGTTTGGTTCCGCCAGCGAAGTCGCGGAAATACAAGCAGCTCTGGTGCGCGCCCAAAGGCAAGGCCGAGGGGTGGCCATAGCCACAGCGACCCAGGAACGGAGGGCAAAAGCCCAAGGACGCCGAATAACGCGGTTGCAGCAAGTAGTCAAATCGGTCGCCGCGTTAGAATTCGGCGCTGCCTGGTGTCCTGGCAAACGGCACCACATCGCGAATGTTCTGCATGCCGGTGACGTACATCAGCATGCGTTCAAAACCCAAACCAAATCCGGCGTGGGCCACACCGCCAAACCGCCGCAAATCCCGATACCACCAGTAGTCGTCCGGGTTGAGATTAAAATGTCTGAGTTGTGCGTCCAACATCTCAATTCGCTCCTCGCGCTGGGAACCGCCAATAATCTCGCCCACGCGAGGCACCAGCAAATCCATTGCCGCCACCGTTTGCTCGTCGTCATTTACCCGCATGTAAAACGCCTTGATGTCTCTGGGATAGTCCACAACAAACATCGGTTTCTTCAGCAGTTGCTCGGTCAGATATCGTTCGTGCTCACTTTGCAGATCAAGTCCCCATTTCACCGGATACTCAAACCGCTGTCCCGATTTTTCGAGCAGCGACACTGCTTCGGTATATGGCACAGTTTCGAACTCCGCCTTTACCAGCGACTCCAGTTTGTCCCGAAGTCCTTTCTCTATCCACTCATTGAAAAAGTCGATGTCGTCACCGCATCGTTCGAGTATATCGGTGACAATACTTTTAATAAACGATTCGGCCACGGCACGGTCCCCGGCGAGATCGCAAAACGCCATTTCGGGTTCAATCATCCAGAACTCTGCGGCATGACGGGCGGTATTGGAATTTTCAGCGCGAAATGTGGGCCCGAAAGTGTAGATATTTTTAAATGCCAGGGCGAATATCTCGCCTTCCAGCTGTCCGCTGACCGTAAGTGATGCCTCCCGGCCAAAAAAGTCCTTTGAATAATCGATGGCACCGTCCTTACGCGGAGGGTCCGCCATATTAAGGGTGGTCACCCGAAACATCTGCCCTGCGCCTTCACAGTCTGATGCAGTAATGATGGGCGTGTGCACCTGAATAAATCCGCGATCATCAAAGAACCGGTGAACCGCCATCTGCAGGGCATGTCGCACTCGAAAAACAGCCTGAAAGGTTCGGGCTCTGGGGCGAACATGCGCAATGGTTCTCAGAAACTCAAATGAATGTCGCTTTTTCTGCAGAGGATAATCGCTATCGACAGAACCAAGTATTTCCATGTCCGTCAGGTGCAGCTCCCACTGTTGCCCTTTTGCCGGAGATGCCACCAGGTCTCCTTTGCAGCGGACCGCAGCGCCGGTGGGCGTGTGCACAAGGTCGGCATATCCGGCCATCGATGCATCAGCCACCGCCTGCAGATGTCGAATAGTTGACCCGTCTCCAATTTCGAAGAAAGTCACCGAACCCGATGTTCTCACCGTCTGGACCCAGCCTTCAGCAGTCAAAGAAGCCTGTGGTGAATCAGAATCCAGGACGTCCACAATACGCAAAACCATATGCAATCCTTCCGTTTTTTCACTCAGTCCAAAAGTGTATTCCCATTTTGCGCTGCGGGAAATCCGAAAACAAATATTTTTATTGATGAGCCGGATTCCAACCTCGATCACTACTCTGACGTTTTCGGAGAAACGTCCAAAACACCACAAGGAGCTTTCCAATGAAACGATGCGCCGGCAACGCATGGCAAAAATGGCTGCAACGGCTAATGGTCGCAACCCTCACAGCCGCGGTGACGTGCACCATGTCGCGTGGCGCAGTTGCAGGACGTCAGATACATGTGAATCAGGTGGGATTTCCCCCGAATCAGCCCAAAATGGCGGTGGTCACCCATGATGGAAAAGCCGGGCAGGATATGACATTTGCGGTCACTGCGGCCGGAGATGACACGCGGGTGGTGTTTCGGGGCACCCTGTCAGAGCCAAAGGAGTGGATACCATCCAATCAAACGGTTCTCATCGCCGATTTCTCCGACCTTTCAGTACGTGAGGGCAGTGGGGGTCCATATCGTGTTCGTCTGGCTGATGGCACTGTATCGCCACCATTTGCGATTGGGATCGATGTGTATCGGGATGTGCTTAAGGCATCGATAAAAGCGTATTATTTTAATCGGGCGGGCGCCGGACTGGAGAACGCATTCGCCGGAAAATGGGAACGCCCTGCCGGGCACCCGGATACAATTGTGTACGTGCATGAGAGTGCGGCATCGGCGCAGCGGCCCACCGGTTCGGTACTGTCGTCTCCCAAGGGCTGGTACGATGCGGGCGATTACAACAAATACATTGTGAACTCGGGGATTACGATGTTCACATTGCTAAAGGCACTGGACCGCTTCGCCGGTCTGTTCGACCAGCTGAATTTGAATATTCCGGAATCTCAAAATCACCTTCCGGATTTGCTTGATGAAATCCTCTGGAACCTGGACTGGATGGAAACCATGCAGGATCCGTTTGATGGCGGGGTATATCATAAGCTGACGACAGCCGATTTTACCCGGCCCGGGATGCCTCATTTTCAGTATCAAAAAAGATATGTTGTTCAAAAAAGCACTGCCGCCGCACTGGATTTTGCTTCGGTAATGGCACTGGCGGCCCGGGTTGTAAAAAAATACGACGCGGTGCATCCTCATGCGGTGGCACGCTACAGACAGGCCGCCATCAGGGCCTTCAATTGGGCCGACACCCACCCGGACGTTTTATACGAGCAGCCGCCGGATATTGTCACGGGACGTTACGCCTTTCCAGGAGAGACCCTGGCGGATGAATTTTTTTGGGCCCAAAGCGAGCTGCTGCTGCTCACCGGTGAATCGCGTTTCATAAAAAAAATTCGATTGCCTGAAAATGCGGACGTCCCAGGATGGTCAAACGTGGCGATGCTGGGGGCATTCTCACTGGCGGATTCCAACCGAACCCCGCCAGCGCTGAAGCGATGGGCCCAAAAAGCAATTCTTGAATCCGCAGCCAGAATTGTGGCGGAACACAACGACAGCGGATTTCGCGTGGCCATGACAGCACCGGACTTCATTTGGGGCAGTAACAGTGTGGCGCTAAACAAGGCCATTGTATTGCTGTACGCGGAGCGACTCGTCCCTCCCGGTAAGACCGGCACTTACCGCGCCGCGGCCCAGTCTCTTTTGGATTATGTGATGGGACGCAATCCCCTTGGTGTTTGCTTTGTCACCGGGTTTGGTCGCCTTTCCCCAATGCACATCCATCATCGGGTCTCAAAGTCGGATGGCATCGACGCACCGGTGCCCGGATTTTTGGTGGGGGGACCTCAGCCGGGCTGGCAGGATTCATGTCAGTACCCCACTAAGGTGCCCGCCATTACCTACATGGATGACTGGTGCAGCTACTCCACCAACGAAGTGGCCATAAACTGGAATGCACCGCTCGTGTACGTCCTTGCAGCATTTAGTGGCATAAACTAGCCCAACAGCTGTTATATACAAAGATCTGTTCAAGCAGGGGGATCTGATCTAAAATATTACGTGATCCTCAATAATTTATGACTGGTGTCACAAGGAACTCTGGATACCGATACCGTCATTTCAACCGCCCATGTTTTGGAGCCCAACATGAAAAACATCGTTTCCGTCAACATTACAGTTTATGTCTGCATTTGTGTAACGCTTCTGTGTCTGGGATGTCAGTCGTCCGGTGGGAAGAAACAGGATACCGATGGCCAGGACACCACTGATTCCAGCACCAGTAGCGGGAGCGGCCTGGAGGCAACAGCGACAGATTCCCATAGCGCCACGCAAATTGCACTCGATACCGCCACCCAGTCGGCGGCAACCGATTCGGATTCACATTCGGCCACTGATTCGAACACGGCCACAGACAGCGAACCCATTGTTTCAGACACAGTGACCGAAAGTGACAGCGGCTCTGGTGGGGACAGCGGAATGGATACCGGGACCGATACCCACACCGATAACGATACTGGCGGGGATACAGCTGAGGATACAGGAACATGGACCGATGATTTGAGTACGGACGTGCCCGTTGATTCTGAATCAGACAGTGAAACGGACAGCGGTACCGGTCAGACAGATACCAATCCGGTTTCGGAGCTGACAGTCACCGGAACCACGCCGACAACCAATCCCACACCCACCTGGACCTGGAGCCTTCCTTACTGGGCAACCGATTTTCGGTATAGATTTACCAACGGTGACGACTGGACAGTTGTGGGGGGAACGCATGTGACCTCATTTACACCTACGGAGCCCCTTGCAGACGGTTACTACGAGTTTGAAGTGCAGGCTGCCGACGACACCAACCAATGGTCGTTATCCGCATCCTTCGTCACACTGGTGGATACAACTGCACCCGCGGCGCCGGCACTGTATGGGGAATCTCCCACCACGAATCTGAGACCCACGTGGGGTTGGACAACCCGCTCTGAAACAACGATGATTCGATTTCGATTGGATGGTGGCGAGTGGATTGAAGTGACTGAACCATACGATGTGACATCCTATACGCCCGATTTCGACCTCGCTGTTGGCAGCCACATCGGCGAAATTCAGGCCCTGGATTATTCAGGTCTTTGGTCCGTCAGTGAGTTCCACACAATCGTTATCGCTCTGGAGCCCCCTGGCACACCGGAGATGACAAACGTGGTCCATTGGTCCGGAGATGATTTCCTTACCCTTTCCTGGACCGATGGCGATGGCGATGAAACCGGCTGGATTGTTGAACGCAAAACCGGCGATGGCGAATTTGTTGAGATATTTAATGGCCCGGTGGACCAGTTTGACGGCCGTGACTATGTGCCGGTCCATGAGCTGGTGTCATATGCGTATCGGGTGAAAGCGTTCAACGAATACGGCGAGTCCGCATTCAGTAACGAGTTTTTGTACGAACTTGGTGTGAGGGCGCCGATCGTTGAGGTGGACGGGGGCTGGGATGGGGATGCCTTTGGGTGCCATATTTCATGGAGCGACCAGTCGGACATTGAGGTTGCATACGAAATCGAGCGCCGAATTGGCAATGATGGCGACTATGAGCCCTTTGTTACTCTACCGGCCGATGCGGAGTATTATCTGGATGATACGGTGCCTGAATACACGTGGATATATTACAGAATTCGCGCGGTGGACGATTTGGGCAATGCGTCCGACTACGATGACGGCGGGGTCCTGGTGTATCTGCGGCATCCCCTCGATTTCAGATTTGCCGGCAGAGATGCTGAAGGGAGAACCCTGTTGTGGGAGGACGAATCAGAAATAGAGACCTCGTACGTGTTGTGGCGGTCCCCTTCTGAACAGGGCACGTACGAACAGATTGCCGAGCTCCCGGCGAACACCACCGAATATGTGGATACCTACAATCCATCCGGCAACTATTACTATCGCCTCCAGGCGGTGAAACTTCTCGACGGCTACGACGACGTTTATCGAAGATCCAGGATTGTGGAAACCAACACCACAGGGGTCATCGTTGGCCGCGTCGATTCATTCCGAGTGGATTTGGAAACAGCAGATACTATTATTTTGCGCTGGTCGATGGATACCGAAGACCCCTATGACGGTTTTATTCTGGAGCGAAAGGACAGCGCAAACGGGACCTACACCGAACTCGCGACTCTCCCGGTCGATGCCAGATCGTATGCGGATCCGGAGCTGACTGAAGGTACCAAATACTATTATCGCATCTCCACATTTGTGGGAGAGTTTCATTCCTCGTATCTGGAAGACGTCGGCGAGACGATTTTGCCCGGGCCTTCAGGCCTTACAGCGACTGCGCTGTCATCCACCGAGGTACTATTGACATGGGACAACAATGCCAGCGGTGATGGTGATGTGGTATTCCACGTCGAGCGCCGTGAGCTCCCCAATGGGTCAACATGGGATTATGCCGGGCTGGCGACCACAACGTCACTCCTTGACGACAGCCAATACCTCGTTCCGGGGACAGGCTACAGTTATCGGGTAATGGCGTCAAATGGCCAGGTACACTCGGCGTACGCGGTAACAACTTGCGAGCTCCCGCCTCTGCCCGCTGCACCGGAAAATCCTTCTGTGTACGTGCAAAATGAGTCGGCGCCAGGTCTGACGATTGAACTTGAATGGGACTATCCCGGCACGGACATCGATGGATTCCAAATTACGCGGTACATTCAAAACACCCAGGACGCGCAATACACAGTGGATGCGACGCAGAGATCCTACCTTGATGTGGATGTGGTTGCGGGAACAACCTACAAATATCGGATTCGGGCGTACAACAGCAATGGATACTCCAACGCCCTGGGCATGGAGGTCACCGCCATCCCGGAGAATGCGGTGCAGATCACCCACGGGATGAGCTGGTACAATGGCGAGCTAATATCAAATGGTGAAATCCATTGGTACTATATGTACATGCTGGCATCAGATGACTTCGACCTTTACTGGGATGATGCGTCCGAAGGAAGCGGTGATATGACTGCCGACATTAAAGTTTCCGTATATCACATGAGCATCAGCAACACGCCATTCTTCACCGCGCGGGATAGCGGATTTGTCAATCCCTCGGCCATAACCGCCAGCATCGACGAAATCGTTTATATAAAAGTTGAAGGTGTCTCGACTATTGTGCAGGGCACTTATAGTTTGCTGGTGGATCCGCAGCCATAAATCATTGGAAGTTCCAGTTACTTCAGCATGGGGGCCATGTGGGGTTTGAGGGCGTCGAGTTTCCAGTCGTGGGGGGTGACCCAGTCGTAGGTGAGGATGCCTTCGGTATCGCCGGAGTTGGGGTTAAGACACCAGAAGGTCCACGAATAACCGTCGCTTTTGCTCATGTATTCAAGAAATGTGTCAAACCATACGCCGCCCACACCGCCCATGGCGTTCGGGTCCTTGAGCCCAAACTCGCCAATAAACACATGCCCCATTTCAGTTTTGGCGATAAAGCCAAAATGCCGGTGCCAGATGTCCCCCATGTTGCCTGGAAATCTGCTGGATTCGAACCAGGGTTGGGCAAACACCTCCGGCCCGTATTCATGGGCGGAATAGACAAGCTTGTCCTGAACGGGCAGTTTTATCGGGTCGTCGATAACCCCCATCAGGTTGCCCCCCCACCAGTACGAACTGCCAGCCGCCTGCTCCACGCCTTCCACCACAATCAGCACATCCGGATTTACCTGCTGAATCGCGGCGCCGCAGCGTTCGGCGGCCTTATTCCAGTCGGTAGCGGCATTGCCAGTGCCCCAGGTGGCGTCATCATGGGGTTCGTTATTGAGGTCGAATGCAATCACCGTTTTGTTGCCTTTGTAGCGCTCGGCCATAAACACCCAGTCCTCAACCCATTGTTTCTCAGAGGTGCTGTCGGTGTACCAAAGGTCTTCCACCATGTAGCCATCGGGGTTGCGGGAGTGATTGTCGAGCATCACCTTGACCCCGGCTTCGGCAGCGGCGTCGATAATCGCATCGAGCACTTCGATGGGACTTTTGTTTTCGAGGTCTGCATTCATGGGATCGTTGCCGTTATAGGGGTCTGCACCGTACGTGTTGATTGAGGCCGTTTGCGCGCCTTCCCGCAGCATGGCATTGCACCAGGGAATGCGCACCGTATTAAAGCCCATATCCGCTATCTGCTGCATCATACTGCGGTAGTCTCTGGCCCACAGGCCGTGGGGCGACAGATTCCCGGTCTCAAATCCAAACCAGTTAATGCCGGTCATCCGGGCCATGTTGCCATCGTCGTCGACCAGCCGGTTGCCCTCAACGTGAAGGAAACCGGACGCCTGGGCCGGCGGTGCTTTGCTATCATCCGGCACGTAGGGGTCGTTGAGGGTGGTATCACCATCCGCTTTTACATCATTTTTCTCCCTGATATTCGCATCGTCTCCCGTGGAATCGGCATCACGGGTATCCAGCGAATCCAAAGAATCATCGCCACAGGCAGACAGACAGCATAGCAGGAAGGTCAACAAAATGGTGCAGATCAATTGAAAATATCTGTTCATAAGCAACTCGCTAAAATCAATAAGTCGACACCCCAATGGCGCCGAAGAAATACACTTACTTTATATCAATTACGGCAATCATTTTCACGCAAAAGCGTCGTTTCCAGACAAATTGAGCGTCTTTTCAGAAGCGACCATGTTGCACTTCACAGGTATTTCGGTCGGCAATTAAAGGGTCAGGAATCAGATTGAAAGAACAAAAATCCGAAGGATAGATGGCTATTTATAATAATAGTAACCGTAGTCGTAATAGTAATTATCGTCCGCCAGCCAACTGGCAAGGTCGGGACAATCTGCCAATGCGTCTTCACAGGCCTTGGGCGTTTCAGTCTCCACAGAATCGGGCGTTTCGGGTGGATTGTCAAAATAGTCCGCATCCAATTCACTGCACGAGGGAATCGAATCAAGAAGGTCAGCGGAGGATGCCAACAACTTCATGTATTCATTCAGGCATTCTCCGACCACCCCTGCTTCGGCGTCACAGTCCGCAAGATCGTCGGCAGAGAAATCTTCACAGGCTTCGGCAGTCGTCATCATCTCATCGTCCCCGCTCGACTCAGCGTCGTCCATCATTTCCTTGCAGTCATTGACCGTGGCTTCACACTCTGACTGTATGGAATCATCATCGCCATCCATGGCCCATTCAGTCATTGCAGCAGAAAGGCCCTGACTGGAGCAAGTCATCTCCATGGCCGCTTCGAGTATGGGCGCCATCGACTTCATCATTGCACTATAGGCGCTTTCGCAGAATTTCACCGCTTCATCGTCACTCATATCAGCCATTATCGTATCGTCACTGACCGGCATTTTAACGCTGCCGGCGCTGCCGCCATCATCATCACCGCCACAGCCGACTGTCAGGACCAATGTGAGCATAAGAACCAAAAGCAAACTGACCTTTTTCATTTCTTTCTCCTTCCAAACGCAGGGAACGGTGTTGTTCTCATGTCCCTGACTTTTTTGAGTTTATCCGCAATTTCACAAACGATATTTACAACCTGGATATTTAAACACCACCTGTTAAAAAGTACAAGTGCTCAACTTAATTATTTAAAAAAAATGTAAAAATACACGAAGGACAGATTTTATAAGCAATAACTGAACCTTCAGGATCACTCATGCCTCCCGAAATATTTCCCCATCGCAATGACGTATGGCCAGCATCATCGGCTATCGATTGCCGGAGGATCCCTGGGGGTCCAAAGGGGCAAGTATAGACATCGGGCCAACCACAAAACACATTTACTGTAATAGTGATCCTATATTTTAAAATTTGGCCGGTTCTATCTAAACAGGCGGTTGGTTTTCTGCTAAACTCCCGCCCTCTCGGGTCGTTATCCGAGCTTATGCGCCTGACGGCACTTATCATCACGACAACCTTTTTGAGGAGTACACAACTCATGCATTTGCGAATTCTTTTTGTAATTTGTTTTGGCGTTACAGTTGTCGCCTGCGGCGGCACGGGCCCGCGATCCACTGACAGCAGCGCCGCAGCGGACGGTTCTGATGAAATGGGCAATTTGCCCCCTGCGGAGCGACTGACCGCAGACGATGTGTACCGCGCTGAGCTGATTCAGAGTGAACTGACCGATGAAGTGGATGAAAAACGCTACAAGGCGATTGGCGAGGTACTCACAGAGGTCAGCCCCAGGCAGCGGATTATCTACTTTGTGGGCAAATTGCGTCGCGTGCCGACACAGGCGCGCATTCAAGTGATGTGGTATCACGACAAGGTGGCGGAGCCCATGGTGGTTAATGATGTTCACGGCTCCGATACATTTTCCTTTGTATCCTCATTTACCCCCCCTGGTCCCAGATTCATCCCCGGCCATTACACGGTTAAGGTTACCGTAAACGATCGGGTAGTGGGGACGGTGCCGTTTTCAGTCAAAGGAGAAGACCCCTTTAGTGCTGGTCTTCAGATAAAAAATCTGCAAATCGCCAAAAAGCTCAATAAAAAAACCGGCGCGCCCATCAAACCCGATACGACTTTTAAAATCGCATCCATTCTCCATGCCAGCTTTGTGGTGAAAAACTGCATGTCGCCCACAGATTTAACCGCGTACTGGTATCGCGGCGAATCCCTGTTCAGTGAATCAAATATTTCGGTGGACGGCAATGGCCGGTTTAGCGCGAATGTGGAGTCACAAAGCGGGTTGCCCAATGGCCTGTACCGGCTTGAGCTGGAGCACGAGGGACAGGTGATGGCCGAAACAAAATTCGCTGTGGGCAATGCATCGCTGGGTCCCAGTATTGACACTGTGGAGATCGGCGAAGAAGAAGGCAGAGGCGGAATGCCCAAACAGGCGAGTAATACATTCCGCAGCAGCATTGGCGCTCTTTATCTGGGACTGCGCTTTCTGGATATGCCGCTCAATTCCGAGATTCAGGTGGACTGGGTCATGGTGGATGGGGAGTCGGAATCAGTGTATCACACCGTCAAATCGGTATTGCCCCACGGTGGCAGCGGCACCATGGGCGCCAACTGGACCCCCGGCGAAATTTACCCCGGCAACTACCGCGCCGTTATCTACATCAATGGCGAGCGATCCACCGACAAAGAATTCACCGTTCAGTAGCTTCCCTGAAAACAAAATATGTTTATTTTGGTTAGTTCAGCCCCAATACATCGGACATGGTGTGCTGGCCCACTTTGGCCCTGGCGATGAATACAGCCGTTTTGACAGCACCTTCGGCAAAGAGCGCGCGGGTGTGAGCCACGTGCCCCAACTCCAGTCGCTCGTTTTGCCCGATAAAATAGACCGTGTGCTCACCAAAAATGCCGCCCCCACGAAGGGCATGAATCCCGATTTCACCTTTGGGACGCCTGCCGGTATTGCCTTCCCGGCCATAGACACAGTTGCCGTCGCTGATGGAGTCCAGCATGGCATCAGCAAGAATCTGCGCTGTACCGCTCGGTGCGTCCACTTTCTGGTTGTGGTGTTTTTCGAAAATTTCAATATCGTAATCGGTACCCAGAATGGCGGCTGCCTGTTTGACCAGTGCGGACAGGACCGCAATGCCCACACTGAAATTTTTGGAATGAAGAACCGGGATATGGGCGGCGGCCTCTGCGATCTGTTTGAGAATGGCGTCGGTTGCGCCGGTAATCCCACTGACAAGAGGCTTGTGCAATTGCACGGCGGTCTCGATGATGGATGGTGTCGCCTCGGGCAAACTGACATCGAGAATTACGTCGCAGTCTTTCGCTGCGCCAGCCAAATCCGCCGTCAGTAGCACATTGAGCGGGCCAACACCGGCCAAAACCCCGGCATCCTGTCCCAGCACCGGACAGCCGTTGTATTCCACTGCAGCACCAATGGCGGCAGCCGGATTGGCGGTTGCGGCCTTGATGATTTCTTTTCCCATTCGTCCTGCTGCGCCAACCAGCGCAATCTTTACTTCGGTCATCTGCACAGATCCTTCTGTTTAACACCATGTTGCATCACCGCCACAATTGTCACAGCGGTTGCTCTCTTTTATACAAATTTTATGACAGCATACAATCAATGGGAGTAAAAACAAGGGCATAGAGAAATGAACCAGGTTAAACGACACACGCTGCTGTTTGGCTTTGCGCTGGGATTTTTGGCCACATTGGCCCAAATCCTGCTGATGCGTGAGTTCTGGACCATTCCGGGTCTTGGTGAGCTGTCGCTGGGGATGGTGCTGTGCAGCTGGCTCACGTACATCGCCCTTGGTGCCTGGCTGGGGCATCGTATCCCGGTTACCCAGCGCAACATAAATTTTACTTTAGGTGCAGGGACATTGCTGGTGCCGGCCGCCCTTCTGCTGGTGCGTTTTTACGAACTGATTTTCAGCGCGCCCCAGGGGGAACCACTTCCAACATTTCAATTTGCGGTGCTGTGCATTGTCGCCCCACTGCCTGGTGCGGTGCTGTCTGGACTGCTGTTCACCGCATTTGCTTCACGCACTGAAAACGATGGCGGAAACACCGTTCAGCAAATGTACATGGCAGAGGGCATGGGCGCGGCCGTCGCCGGGCTGGGTCACGCGTTTGTTTTCAGCCACCTGGCCGGAGCGCTCCCCATTTTGCTTTCTGCGCTCGGTCTGCCTGGAGTGACCAGTGCCATGGGGCTGAAACCACAAGGTGGAATATCGCGATGGCTGCTTCCGGGTTTAATTTTGATTGCAACGGCAACGATTGTCGCACTGGGATTGGATGAGTGGTCACTAAAGACCGCATTTGAATACCATCCATCGAGGGGGCAATATCTGTCATGCGCCGACACGCAGTATCAGCGCCTCTGCATGGGGCGGCATGGGGAGCAGTACCAGCTATACCACGACGGGCGACTTGCATATGTATTCCCCGATTCCTTCGACCGACCGTTACCCGTTCACCTGGCCATGGCGCTGCATCCCAGGCCGAAGCGCGTCCTTATCATCGGTGGTGGGGTTTCCAATCGGATTGACGCCGCAAAGATGCATCATCCCGAGGAGATTCACTATCTCGACATGGATTCGAAAGAGATCCCGTTTGTTGAAAAATGGCGGGATCCCCACCGCCATCAGCTGCAAAAGGCAAAGGACATTTTTTTTCATTCGGGATATCACCGCACTTTTCTCTCGGCGCATAGAAGCGAGTTTGATGTGATTATTCAGTTTACCCACATGCCGTTCACCGCCGCAGACAACGCAAGTCATACCGTCACATTTTTTAAGGCGATAAAGCAGGCGCTCAGAGATAATGGCGTGTTCATGGTGGTATCCGAAGGCAGCGCGAATGTGGCATCCCCGCCCATGGCCCAACTGCTGGCCAGCCGTTACAAAACCTTGAATTCGGTATTTTCAGATGTAGTGCCCTTAATCGACATTCAGACGCTGTTTATGGCCTCCTGTCTCGGCCCCTTGACCCTTTCGCCAACTCTTCTGAACCGAAGACTGGCGGCCATAGATCCCGCTTTGCCGTATATCGTTCATCCTGCAGAAACATTTTCTGAGACACGGCTTAAACGAAGTCTGGCAACGGTACGTGAATATGACGGCGAGGTGAATGTGGACAACCACCCCCGGACGTTTCTGCATACCTTGACCCTGCAGAAGTGGATTCGCGAGTCCTCGCTGTCAGCCCTGTCCAATCAGGATTGGCAACAGATGCGCCACCGGATGACCGGGGTGGCCCCATCGCTTCTGCTCGGTGCCCTCATACTGCTGGCAACAGTGGTTCTTCTGAGTCGTCCACAGGTCCCCTCGGAGCTCCTGTCCATCGGCACCACCGGACTGTGCGGTCTGGGAATGGAGGTGGTTCTCATCTACTGGTTTTCTGTGATTCACGGTGGACTGTATCACCACATTGCGTGGCTACTGGCCGGATTTATGACCGGCCTGTCCCTCGGGGCATACATGGGCAACCGGTTGCAGATACCGGGGCATGGACGCTGGATTGCTGAACTGTCGGTAATTCTCACCGCAATGCTGGTGGCAGGACTGACAATTCTCCAGGAGGCCGGCCCCGTCACATTTGCCATTGCAATGTGCCTTGCCGGTGGGGTGACCGGATTTGCGTTTCCCGTGTTTTTACGGTCGCTTCGCCCGCACC
>JAFGWT010000150.1 GCA_016937015.1 Deltaproteobacteria bacterium
CGCAGTATCCACTGAGACGGTTGCAGAATCGACATCGGAGGATGTCGTATCAGCGGTGTCGCCCGGCGCTGTCCCAATCTCCTCTGACGCCGTATCCACAGTTGAATGCGTCTCTGTATCTTTTGCTTCAGTTCCGGTAATTTCTCCACTGTCAGATGCCCCGAGTGAACTGGATGTGTCCGTTGACCAACCTGAATCAGGCGCTTCAACATTGAGTTCGCCAACACACCCGGCCATATGAAATGATAGAAAAAATAATCCAACAAGTGACAGTAATAACTTTCTCATAAAATCCCTTTGCTAAAATGTAACAGTCATGCCACGCGTCTCCAGGCTAATCCGGGAACGCCTTCCAACACGTTTAAAATCAACAATCATCATCACAACCCCACCTGCAACCAGTACGCCTCCCGCGATAAATCCCACTTTCACGCCGGTGGCATAGCCTTCCGCATCGTCATGACGCTGGGTCATACGGGCAAAATCTGCTTCCAGGCCCGTCAACTCATACCGACGTTTCGCCTCCTCCCAGTCATCATTGGCAGTAGACAGCTTCGATGCGAAAATAGCTCCCGTAACAATCCCGCCTATTCCCAAAGCAGTGGAAATGGTCCCCCCAATTAACAGCCAACGAGGATTCGGCGCCACAGGCGGCGGCATTCTGGCAGATTGTGGGTCTGTGGTGAACGCATCCGGCGCGTTGTCGGCTTCCGGCGGTTTGGGCCCCACCTTTGTTTCAGGACTGTTTGTCGAAATTGCTGTGGTCATACCACCAGCGATAAAAATTTCCTTTTCAAGAAGCACCCTGCCGTCCGACTCCACGCGAACCATGTGTTTCCCAATGGCGATCCGTCTAGGCCCAACAAACGGTGTTGTTCCCCGTTCAAAATCATCGACGTACAGCGTTGCACCTTCCGGCCCGGTCAGGTCAATAGTGCCAACCAGTAATCTCAACCGTTGAATCTCGGCCATTACCTGAGTGCTGCGTTCAACAGGGATGTCATCGCCCCCTTCGGCCATGTACTGTTCGAAATACTCAAGGGCGACACCATATCTTTTGGCAGCGATTTCGGACTGGGCAATATTGTAGAGCAGCTTCCACGTTGAATGATAGTTGTATGCGCGTTGAAAAGCATCTGACGCCGCTCGATAGTCACCTGCCGAATACGCTTCAGTGCCTGCCTTGAAGGCTGCTTTGGCCTCATCCATTTCGGGGGGGTCATCGGCCAGAAGAGCCATTGGAAACAATGCACACACAGAGATGACCATTAAAAACAAGAGAAAAGAACCGGATTTCATAGCACACTAATTGTCTTTCATAAAAAAGGAACCACAAACAGACCCCTGGCAACTGCCGGCGTCTCAAATATCTTTAAGCGAACGATCGATACAATCCGTACAGCGAATCAGCACTCTTCAGCCCCCAACTGTCTGCCGGTGCACAAGATGCACACGATTTATCTCCCCTGTACCACGACTGAACAGTGTTTTTCCAGACAAAAAAAATGCCAAAAATGTAAACAAATTCGACATTGCTGGAATTATCCCAAAAGTGAAATTCGCTGTCTTACTCGCCCAGCAATGGGGTGGATTCGGGGGGCAGACCGCTTTTGCTGACCCTGATGGCATCTGCCAGCGCGTCGTGGTGGTGAGGAGTGGTTAGCGTCAGATGGCGTCCATTGCTGTCCTTTAAAAATGCCAATTCAACAGGGTTGCCATGGGTGGGGCCGAACTGAAAATGAAAAACGGGTTAAATGGTTAAACGGTCGCCGGCCTGCCGCAGGACAAATGTGATAATCGAATTACTCTCCGTAAACTTTGAAGGGGGCGTCAACCGCTCGGGGCGCCACATATACGGTCAGCAGCTTTTGTCCACCATCCCACACCGCGCCATCTTCGCCTGATGGGACCGCATTTTCGCTCGCATAAGCGCTGATTGCAGTCCCATCGATGGCCATCGCCGGCGCATCGCTCAAACCGTGATACACAATCTGAAATGAACGGCTCGACGGCGCGCCGTCGTATGTACCGCTCGCGCCAATCGCCACCCCGAGGTCGTCCTGAGTGAATTTAATGAACGTTTCGCGGGACTCATCCTTTGTCCTGAACTTCTCAGTGACGCCATCGTCTTCAAAGACTTTAAATGCGCCATCTGCACCAGTGTACACATGCACTATCAACACATCCTCAGGAATGAAGAACGTTGAAAGGGCATAAGGCGCCATGGGAATGATACCCCCCGCCTTCACAAAAACCGGAAGGTAACCGGTCTCGGCGCGCACCTGTAAGGTGGTGTTTCCGCCACTGACCGAGTCATCCCAGAAATTGTACCAGTCTCCTTCAGGCAGCCATAAAGACACATTGTTGCCGCCGTCCGTGGGGTTGGGCGCCACCAGCATTTCGCTGCCCCACATGTACTGCATGTCTTTTTCCCAGGCGGCGTCATTGTTCTGATCTTCCAGGAACATGGGCCGGGCCATGGGCATACCGGTCGCCTGAGCCAGACGTGCCAACGAGTAAATGTACGGAATCATCTCATACCGCGTGGTTACATAGGTTTTCGCTGTGCCCTGGCAGGTGGCGTTGCGCTGAAGCGGCCAGCGTCTGTGTCCGGGCCCATGGGGTTTCCAGATGGGGGTAAAGCTGCCAAACGCCATATCCCACTGCCGATAAATATTATCGTCACTCACTGTCAGATTAAAGTGTCCGCCCGCGTCGTGGTTAAAATACGGGAATCCCGAAAGCCCCGACGCCTGCATCGCTTTCACCTGATAGGCCATGTCGCTCCATTTGCTGTCAAGGTCTCCTGTCCAGTGCGCGCCCCAGCGCTGCGCCCCGGCGGTAATTCCCCGGCTCCAGAAATAGGGCCGCTTCGCTTCGCCAATGGCCTCATCCCATCCTTCCTGCACACAGGCTTTTTGCAGATTCAAATGGTAATTAATGGATTCCTCCGCCCATTTTTTTCCACTGAACAATGTCGTCCCATGGTTGTGGTCCGGGTAATCGAATTCATCCAGCCAGATGGCATCGCCCGGATACCCAATGGCGGGATTGAATGCGTGATCATAGAAAAGATTCCAAATCCACTCTCTGGTAGCGGGGTTGGTAAAGTCGGGACAGTCATTGGTGTTGGGAATACTGAAACTGTTGTTC
>JAFGWT010000151.1 GCA_016937015.1 Deltaproteobacteria bacterium
AGCGAGACATTCAGTCCGGTTACCCAGAAAACGGCTCGTCCGGAAGGAAGACGGGCATAGCTGCTGGTGGCCCGCGATTCGCTGCCGTCTGTCGAAGGCAATACGATTGTTCCATCAACACCGGTCGACAGCTCTACTGGCAAATATTTTAGATAGTGTGAAGTCAAACGATATCGCGGTGTCACCTTTAGCGCGCTGAAACCGCGCCGGTTGATGTTTTCAAAAGTAACATCCACACCTGTCCCCAGAAGGCCGGATGTGCCAGGAATGTTCGCAGTGCGGAATCCGGTGAGCAGATACCATTCAAACCATTTGAACATATTTGCCAGCGGCGCGTCTGGGTGGTTGCCGTTATAGTTGGCGTATCGCTGAGTCAACTCCGTCCTGAATCCTTTGGCTTCTTCGCCGAAGAACCAAATATCTCTTGGGCGATAGCTGGCGCGAATTTTCAGCCGGTAGTTGATGGCCAGCCCAAAAATATTTCGATGGCCGTATTCGAACCCGCCGCGAATACCTTCCTCCGTGGCCACGCCTGCCCGAAGCTCCAGATACTGCGAGTCTCTTTCTGCAACAGTGACAAGAATATTTTTCTTTTCACCCGCAATTCCCTGCGATTGCATCTGAACTGTTGCAGAATTAAAGACGCCTATATCCATTACCCGTTGCCGTGCCCGGTTCAGCATGGATGGCGTGACGAGATCGCCAGACTTGAAACCGAGATTATCGGCGATAAATCGTCTGTTGGTCCGATCTGCATTAATTACAATTCGGTTGACGCGAACCACCGGTCCTTCTTCGATATTGATGAATACTTTTGCAGTGGTCTGGTCCGGTGCCATCGCTGTTTCCCAGTTCACGCCTGCAAACATGTGTCCCTTTTCCTGGTATGATTTTAAAATTGAATCCGCTGCATCGCGAATAAAGTATTCATTATACGGTTGCCCCATGCGCAATTCACCAATACGCAGGAGTTCGGCAGAATTGAATGTGGTAGGCGTATTGCCCGAAATCTCAATGCTCTCAATCAGGGTCTGTACTCCCTCGGTGACTGAAAACCGCACAAGCAGCGATTTGTGGTCGTCATCAATGAAAAGACAGGGGAACAGACCGTCCGAATCTGTCTTATCCCGGACGTATGTCACAGGCATGTAGCGTTTACCGTTCCAGTGTATTGGCGATTGTTTCTCAATTTCACATGTGTCGGTCGCTTCTACTTTTAAAAATCCCTGTTCCAGATACAGGTCCTCAATATGGTGTGTTGCCTCCAGATAGTGCGCGGGGTTATATATGGTTTCGGGACTGCTGTAGACAGCCCCTGCCCCTTGGGTGCGTCCCCTTGCCACAGTCCCATCGCCCCCCGCGACGACGTTGTTCAACGCGTCGGTGCTGAACTGCTCAAACACATCTTCGTTTCGATTCTGCTCAGACATAAAGGCAAAGATTTCGTCCTTCAGGTAGGTGATGCCCAAATAACTCGCGCCCTCAATGCGGATATCGTCCACCTCAACCGGCGGACCCTCTTGAATGCTATAAACAATTGACTGCCATCTGACCTCGTCGCGGGAACAGGTCTGTTTAATGCGAACGGAGTACCATTTGTCGGGATTCGCGTAACAGCGGCGGTATGCGTTGACCACAGCGTGGAACAGACCCTTTGAAATGGCGTAGTCTTTCAGGTTCTCTATTGACTGTTCGATACCCCGAACATCGGTTTTGAATTCGGGTTGCCACACAATCTCCCGCAGTTCCTGGTTTCGCAGTTTGTGGTTGCCTTGAAAAGCCACCATCGATCGCAGCCCTACCTGGGTTGAAATATGAAGTACGTATCGGTTGTGTCCCAGTTTCTGCTCCGTATATGTTTCCGAGATGCGCGCATCGGGATACCCCAGTTCAAACAGCGTCCGCTGAAGTTTTTCCAGTCCTGTACGCACAGATGTGTCATCGCGAATGATTCCTTTTTTCAGGCCTGATACCCGGAGTAATTGCTCCTTGGCGAGGTCGTCAGTCAGGCCACTGATATGAACGTCCACATAACGGTCGGGAGCGCCTTCCACCACATTGATTATCAACGCCAGTTCGGATACGGTGCTGGTGGTTTCCAGACGCACCGACGCAGACGCGTCATTGAACCCACGCTTACCGTACTCGCGAAGCAGGTCATCGCGAATATTCAGCATTACCTCATTGTCAGGAACAATGGTGCCACCAGCGGAATACCCAATGGCCCGTTTGACTTCGGCATTGTTCAGCGCGGCATTTCCCGTTATCTCAAAACGTGAAATTCGGAACATCGGTTCAACCCGAATGAGTATCACAACACCGTCCTTGTCAGCCTTGCGCACTGAAATCTGAATATTGCGATACTTGCCACTTTCCCAAAGTGCCATTACCATCTGACGCGTCAGCGACCTCGAAAGACGTCCGCCCGGCTGAAGGGCCACATCCGCGACTGGGTCAAACCCTTTGGGTGGAGAAATAGCTTCCACATCAACTATTTTTTTCCCCAGCAATGCGTCCACCGCAGACTGATTCAATCCTTCGACATGCTGTGTTTCGCCTGGCAGTGGTGTACTGAGCAATACACCCATTTCCCCCTCCCACAGCGATTCAAATTCAGGCAGGAAAGGACGTGGAGCGCTCGATTGCGCCAACGCCGAAAAACTTCCTGAGAGCAACAGTATGGCACACCCTATTGCCCGGATGATAGCCCCGTTCAGCACGAATTAAAACTCCAGTCTGAAGCGCAAATCAAGACCCCAGTTTCCCGCTTTACTGGTTTCTGTTTTGTTGTCATACCCCGCAGAAACCGAAACATTGTCATTTATTTCATAACTCAGTGTGCCTTCCACATCCTGTTCCTGACCGACGCTTGACGACACCTGAACCCATATATCGTCGGCAATTCGTTTCCCAAGCGCCACCCGTGTGGTTTCAGCTGCGGCTTTTTCAGAATATTCGCTGTACACATTCACTTCAACCGGGATGGCGTCAGACCCCGCATTTTCCAGCAGTGGCAGCAGGCTCATGGCGAGCCCCTGGCTGTTCATCGCAGTGTGCTCCTGTTTAATCATGCCAGTCAGCAGCAGAATCACAATGTCCTCCTGAGAAAGGTATGGCTGGCTGGAGAGCCGCACTTCATACTCTTCCACCGTGCCCTCCGCGGTAATGGTCACCTTCCAGTCGCGGACGTCCACATCCGCTGTCACTCTGAAATACGGGTTTTCAGGCCTGTTGGGATCTTTAAACGACAAAAATGCATTTTGGATTTCAAATGTCTTTCCTGCAAAGCGCACTTCACCGTCAGCGCCCAGAACCCTGCCCGTGAATCCGAAGTTCTGGCTCGTGCCAATCAGGCGAAGGGGTTCTTCGTGGTCGTCAATTTTCAATCGTGCATCCAGGAGATTGTTTAATATTTCGAGGTTTCTCTCACCGTGCAGTCGAATATCATATTCAAACGAATCCTTGCTTTTGTCGAAAAGTCTTGGCCGTTTGGTACGCTTTCGCTTTCCGCCGATTCCGGTCATATCCAGGTCCGACAACTCAATGATATGTACCGGCGCGGTATACTTAAAATTGGAAATTTCAACATCACCGGTGATCTGTGGGATGTCCCGTTCCTTTCCGGGTATCATGATAAGTCCGTCATTGCGCGTGGATGCCTTAAGTGACAAATCGTCCATCAATCGGAGTCCCAGATTGGCGGCAGTGAGCGTAAATCGATAATCGTCAATTCGCATACCATGCAGTGACAGCCAACCATGCATATCCATTGAACCACCAGCAGTTTTTGCGGAAAAATCCTCAAGTCGAATCATACTTGATCCCAGCTGTAGCTTCCCATTGACAGACTCAATCACATGGGGGAATCCTTCCACTGAAAACTGTGCGTCCCTGACTTCCGCCTCGCCTCTGAATTTCGGATCATCCCACGGACCACTGATGACCGTATTGAATGAAAGTGTTCCGGCACTTTCTGTAATGGTGTCAGTGAGCTGGTTGAGCAACTTTAGATTGGTTAGCCCATGAGCGGTCAGTTTGAACTTCCTGGCGTCAATCCGTGCATCCATGTCGAAAACAAAATTTTTGCCAAGAAACCGCGCGCCATCAAATGTCAGAATACTGTCTTCAAAACTCAGGTTGAATGGCTGCTTGTTGGCAATCGCCAGCCGGTTGTATCGTCCGGACAGATTGAATATTCGGCCGTTGCCCCGGATGCGGGGGTTGCCTGCCAATTTGCCGATGACGGCCAGTTCGCCTGTGGTTTTTAGCGCCAGACGATTTTTGGATGACTGAAATCCAAGCACCGCCGCCAGATCCAAATCAGTCACAAACGCTTCCAATTCAAATTTGTTTTTATTGAAATCAAATACACTGTGTTCCAGCACCGCCATGCCATTGGCCAGTGTGCCTGCTGCACCAACCACATTATCGTCGAGGGTCAGTTCCACGTCACTGTTTCCAAATCGCATCTCGTGGCGCTTCATATCGCTGATTCGCACCGTTGCCTTTCCCCGGGGATTGTCCCAGGTGCCTTCTATGACTACAAGCGCCTGTCCGGTACCTTCAATTTCCAAGTCACTTACCGCTGGAAAGACAATGTCTTCGATGCGAACGTTGGTTGCCACACCCATAAAATTCAGCTCATCGTTCCCGCCGAGCGTGCCGGAAATTGCCACAGACCCCTTTCCCTTGCTCATATCAAACCGATTCACTGTCAGAATATCATTGTCATAGACTGCATTTACCGCACCTTTACCGAATACCTCATTGAACAGAGTGAGTCCTTCGTGGGACACAACGGTATCCACTCGCAGGTTTTCCGGTTTAGACTGATAGCGAATATCCACTGTACCGGAGACGTATCCTTTGGGATTACCCCACCTGGACGTATCCAGATGGTATGAACGGCCCAGATCTTCCAGCTCCGCGCGCTCAATATCGAAAATGGTATTGATGCTCAGCCCAAATGGTGAGTGGAAATCAAGTGTCAGTCGCCCCGCGTGGTAATGGCTTTTACGGCTGCGTAAATCGAGGTTGTCAAACATCAGCTTTTCGCCATCAAACCGAATAACCGATGACGCGTGCCGATAATCGAACCCTGAAAAATTCATATCGGTGAAATCGATGCTGCCGTCGATGGTTGGCGCACCATACCCCGGCGCTTTGATTTTACAGTCCAGCCTGCCGTTGCCATCAACTGCAAAGCCTGTGATTTGGCCAACATCCCCAAGGTCCATCCGGGATGACCAGGCGTGCAGATTCCAGCCTGCCTGCTTATTGAACGCAAATCCCATATCCACATTTACGAGGGACTTGTTGCGTCGCACCAAAAATCCTTTACCCTCAAAACTGTTTTCGGTTACGGTGAAAGGTCCCTGCACTGTCGCATCTGGAATGGACAGCAAAATTGATTTTCCTGGCTGTCGAAATCCGTCGTCAAACACCTGGTGATTTTTCACCCGTAGGGTTGCATTTCCTTTCAGACTGAGGCCATTCAGTGTACCGGTCACTTTGGCTTTGCCGCTTACCTGCTGCATCACGTAGGAATTATCAACTGTCAGATTTTCAAGCAGTTTTGCCAATTCGATGTCGTCGAGAGTCACTGTGCTTTGGATGCTCATCTTTTTGTCGAACGCCATTTCACCGGACATTCGCAACGCCCCACCGGCAGTGCGCAGCTCAACATCCGACCACGCCACTCCTCGGGAGTTGTAGGAAATCGTTCCATCCAAATCACCAATAACGAAATCATCCACTTCAACGCCTCGCAGCGTGACATCACCCCTCGCGATTACTTCCGGCTTGCCGCTTTTTTGCACTGCCACGTTCAGTTGCCCGGCAAATCCGGCAGTCCCTTTCAAAGCGGGGGTCTCAATTGGAAACCGCGCCAGTCGTCGCAACGGCACATTTACTGAGACAAACATGGCATTAAGCTGGTTTTCTGCAATGTTTACCGGTACGTACACGTCGCGACACTCAACGGCCACTTCCGCCAGCTTTCCCTGAAAGGTTCTAATGTTCAACGCATCTTCATCCAATGCCGCACGCAGCTTTAAACCGCGAACCTGCTCATCAAGAGTGATGGTTTCTTTTTGGAAATTGACGTTTGCTTTTTCGAGCAACCCTCGAATTTCAATTTGCTCCTGTCCACGGTGCCGGCCAGTAATATCCAGATAGAGGCCATTTACAGTGAGGTTTAATCGCCCCATCTCTGTTGGATCGTCTATTTCAAATTCAAATCGCCCGCTGCTGAGTGCCACAACATCGAATTTTGGCAGGAAGGAGAGGTCGATGCGATCACTGGCAGTGTCGCCAATTTTGGAGGCGCTGCGAAATCGTGCCATGTCGTCAGCTGAAAGAAATACGTGACAGTTTGGCGCCCCCATGTAGATTTCTTCGATGCTGATTTTACCAGCCAGTAAATCCAGCGCGCTGGGTGAAACTTCGGCTTCCTCCACGGTACACCCGATATCCAGATCCTTGCCTTTAACCTTCAAATCCTCGAGCAGTAGTCGGGGAGGAAAAAATTCCAAATCGATTTGTCGAAATTCCACCTGAAGTCCGGTTTGACGCTGGATGCCGTCGTGCAGTTCTTTTGAAATCCACTTGGACCCGGGTTTCGATGTAACAAACAGCAATGCCCCGGCTGCGAGGAGTCCCACCAGCAAAAAGACCACAAGAAAAATTCTGGCGATCCGCCTGGCCACGTTACCTCGCTGTTTTTACATTCAGTTTTAAGCATGCTTTTTGAAATATCATGTGTTTATTATAAGTAAGTTACCTAATCGTATGAAATAATTAATTTTTTATAAGTTTGCAACGGGCGCGTCAGATAGCTAAGTTATTGAAAAAACAGATATATTGTGCCACCAACACCTACATGTGGGACATTGTGAATTGGTGGAAATTTACATTAATAAAATATCGGCCACGTAATATCTGGCTGATTCCCGAAAAGATTGCCGGGCCGCCCGAGGGGTGAGGGCCGCGACTGTCGAAATCTTGCTGCGTATCCTGCGTATCGCCCAGAAGGGCTATTGGTAGGTGCTTAAGTGTTTAACAAGTGTTTTTACCTGGGCGAAGACTTCTTTACCCTCAATGCCATTTGCTTCCAGGTCGGCGACCTGCTTGTCACTCCAGCAATGAGGGTCAATGGGATCCTGCCAGGAGGCGCACCCGGGACCCGCTGACCACCATGTCCAGCCTACAAACACATCGTCATTCGCTTCGATGAAGTTCAGCATATCTTCGAGTGCAGTCATACAGACCGTATCATCCTGCACCCCGAATTCCCCCAGAAATCCATATTTATTGTTCTCGCGAAGCCATTGAGTGAAACGATACATTCGATAGGAACCGACCGTTTCGTTGGTGCAAAAATCCGGATGCTGATCGGTGCCACCGCGCACCAGTTCCCCATCCGAGCATCTGCATTCTCCCCAGTCCGAGCTTATCTCATTAAGATACTGGTGAACTTCGAAGATCAAATGGTTGTCCCCGAGGGGATCGACTATTTCCAGCATCGCATCGGCATTTGTGGTTTCCCGGGCACTGTCTGTCCAGGTTTCATACCAGCTGTGCGCACCGCTCCAGCCATTGGCGTTCAGGAAGATAAGGTTCTGTGCGCCGGTGGCCCGAATGGCCGAGATCGCGGTATTGGCAGCTGTTACCCACTGCGATGTAGGCATGTCGTGCGGTTCGTTCATGATGCCAAACATCACTTCCGGATAAGGCTTGAAAATTTCTGCCAACCGCCGCCAGGCATCGGCGTAATCATCGTATGACACCTCTTCGGACCCGATTAAATCACCGTGGTATCGAGCGTAGTTGTGCATGTCGATAACAATTTTGGCACGATATGACTTCAGGTGAAAGACTGTGATCTTGAGCTCCTCAAGTTCCGTCTCATCCAGTTCGCCCCCCAGCTCAGGTTGCAGATATTCCCATTTGAACGGCAGTCTGATGGTGGTCATTCCCCAACCCCGAAACCATTTCAAATACGAGGCATAGCCCTTGCTGAGGTACTGATTGGGCCATGCTGTGGCAGAGGCGCCGCCATCCCATTCCGGACCACTCATGTTCACGCCAACAAATGGCAAGCCGGACATATCAAAACTGAACGATGCGTTGGGATTGATTGACGTATCGTACTCAATTGGTTGGTCGCCCGCAACTTTGTGTTCTGTCGTGTCGGTGTCGATGACATGCGGAACACCGCCGTCGTCATCACCTGTGGTGCAGCCAGTCAGTAGAATGGTGGTCGCAACAAGCGCTGCGGCTGCTGTGGTTTGGTAAATCGCTTTCGGTAACTTCATTTTTATCCTCTTTATTAAGTGACAAAACATTCGTGCCAGGAAAAGTTTTGTCATTTAGGCCTTAAGGCAGACCGTCTCTAAGGCCGGCCCTAAGGCCGTGCATATTGTACCACTGGTGGCGTGGGGCAGTCAAAGCGGCTCAATTATTCGGCCATTCTTCTCAACCCGTCAACTGCGTTCCGCTGTTCTTCTGTTCTGGCCAATACACCCGCGGCATCCAGATACTGCACCATCAGTTCAGTATCCGCGTTTTGCGCCAGAAGCAGCCGAGCCGCTTCCAGGTTATACAAGTATAAATTTTCGGTGTCGTAGCCATTGGCCAGATGTCGATAAATGTCAGATGCATCCTTCAGTTTTCCCTGTTCCTCCAACAGTCTGGCGAGAGGCACTGCAGCTTCCGGGTCATATTGGTCATGTCCAACAGTGTTGCCGAAGTGGTCCAGCACCGTTTTAAAACAGTCGATGGCTTCCTTTTTGGCATTCATTGCCAGATACGTCAGGCCGAGTTCCCGAAATACCCGCATATCCGGATGGATGGCCCCCATTGTGTCCATGGCGTTCTGCAGGGAGCGTTTGGCTCGCTCCAGTTCACCTCTTTCCCGCAAAAATGTACCCAGCTGCAACAAGGGCACGTGGTTATCCGGCGCCGCACGATAAGACCTTATCAGTGCTTTTTCAGCACCATCAAAATCACCTTTTGCTGTATGAATGGAAGCCAGCATCTGCCAGGCCAGCCAAAGTTCCTCCACATCCTCGTCGCCGTCGTTTTCCGCTTTATTCACGAATGTTCGTATCGACTCTTCAGCACCTGCCAAATCCTCTGACTGCAATTGGAGTCGCCCAATTTCCAAAAACAAATATCGCGCTTCGTTTAAGTCAATTTCTTCGGCAACCTTCTGAATCTGAGTCAGAGCCTGTTTGACATCGCCGTCGTGAGCGGTCATCAACGCGTGATAAAATCCTTCGGGATACTGGGCGAACTCCGCGGCCATTGCGGCGCTCCACGAACCGGCAATCACCGCCAGCAAATCGTCGTCAGTCATCTCCGGTGCTGCATCCGCAGCTGCTTCCGCGGTCGCGTTGTCAAATGTGGTTCTGCATTGCTCAACTGCTTCCGCCAGTTCGGGGGAGTTGCATATAAGTAAAACATCATCCAGTGTCTCGTATGCTTTTTCCACCACATTCTGTGCAAAGAGCGCCCGGGCCTGTTCCAGCCGCTGCATTGCAAGTTGGTTGGCGCATAGGGCAATTTGGGCTTTCACGTCTTCAATATCCGTTGCGGCGCAGTCCTTTGATTTTTTCAGTGCACGTTGAAATGAAAGTCTTGCTTCTCCGGCATTTCCCTCTGCGAAAAAACGTTCTCCTTCGGCTTTATGTTCGGCAAATGTGCCACCTGTTATCCATTTCAAAATAGACATAAAATCCTCATTTTAAATATGGCCCCCAATTTAAGGGAAGGGGCGCCTGTACAGTTGCAAGGCATATCCGTCGAAAGCGCTTACCAATACATAATTCAAAGTTTTTTTCCAGAGATAACGCTGTTAGACCATCTGAAAAGCGCTTCTCGATGCAATTCCAACTCGCGACCTGGCTGTGCGGGCGGGTGTGTTGGAGTGCTTCGAACTTACAGAATTATTCCACTTCAACAACCACAAAGCAGTTGATGTCAGTCTCAATGCGAAAATTTGACGCTTCGGTGTGTCGTTCCGCATGAAAGATATCCATCTTGTAAGTACCGCCTTTCTCAATTTCGAGGGTCTTTGCCTTTTTGTCGAAATCGATTGTGCCTTCGAATGGCCAGTGCATTCCCCCCAGATCAAGGGCGAGATGATCATTTACGAAAATCCAAAGGTCATCATCGCCTCGGAATGTGAATCGCTCACCACCGGCATAGGTGAATTCCAGGTGCACTTCGGTGGTAAACAGGAAGTTGTGAGATTCACCGTCTTCGTCGCGCTGGCCACTTTCAACCCCCCATCCCTCTTCGTCTCCGATGGGGAAAAAGCTATTCGAGTCGAATACATATGAACCATCAGACTGCTTTTCCAAAGTGAGCCACTTCCTGACCTCTTTGTTTACATCATCAACAGTATTGTACCAGTCCGAGAACGATGATGAACCGTCGTACATTGGTACCGGAATGTCGTACTGTTCCTCGTTTTGCGCGCTGTTGTACCAGTTTTCTTCCCAACCCTGGGTCGAAACCAGATTTGCGCCATCCAGATCCCCGCCAGTGGGACATGTCTCCTGGCAACCGCTGTCCACGACCTGGTTAACACCCCAGGTACTGTTGAATCGGGGTTTGTCATCACTTCCCAGTTGTTCGTCCACAACGCCCTGTAAGGGTCCCCAGCCCAGATTGACACGCTGAAAATCCGGGTGTTCTGCCTTGAAATCCCGGAATACGGCCAGGATCACTTCACCGCAGTTATTGGGGTCCGGCGTATATTTGTCATACTCAATCCATGTATTGGGGGGCAGATTGCTTCCTGAATCACCGTCTGCATCAGAATCCCCGTCGCTGTCCGCGTCAGAATCAGCATCGCTATCGGTATCCGCGTCTGAATCCGATGGAATGATGCCGCCAGGCTTTTCACGATCACTGCTGCTGCTGCACGCAATTCCAAGAGACATCAGCAACACCGGTACCATTATCCCCAGCGCCATGGGCCATAATCCTTTAACGCGCTGATTCTCTGTTTGAACACTGCTCATCATTAAATTCTCCTTCAAAATAATTCCAAATAAGCACCCACGATCACAGGAACGCGGATTTACACACGCATATAATATTAGTGGAAGGACTGCAGCGGATCAACAAAAGCATTAATCGTGTATTGATTCTTTGGCCGTTCAGGCGGGAAAACATTGAGTATCGCGAATGTCAAAGATTACAATTTTTTGCATTGCCTTAACGTGAAACCGAAAAACGGGATAACCGTGTTGCACATAAACCTTCAATACTGAATAATGAAATGACGATAAATTTCGGCGAGTTGATGCGTAACAGGGGCATCCATTAAGCTAGGCGCGATAACTGTATATGCTGCGATTACACAACGAAAATCAGGACAGGTTGAATGAGGTGGCGGAGTCCTATTTCGGGCCGGTCTCTCTGACAGCGGGAATTGTGATGTTTCTATATACCTTTTTTAATGCCATCGGTTCAACTCCTGATTCAAACCCCTTGATGCTGATTCATGACGCCCTGATTGGCGTGATGGCATTGATATTTGCTTTTCTGGGCTTCACGCACAAAGTGCCGTATCGTTTCATTCATCCACTCCTGGGTGTTGTAATACTCAGTATCGCATTGAGTATTCTTCATTCGCTATATCTGTCTCCAAGGCCGATTCATAGCGTTTTGTTGATGCTGTTGGTGCTTGTAACCGGCAATTTTTTTCTGTCAATGAGATGGGCACTGTCAATCATCAGTATCTCTGCCGCGGGGTGGTTCGCAGTTGGGCTTATTTGTTTCGAGCGGTCGGACTTTGCGGATTATGCGCTGGCAATGACCGGAGTCATCATTACCACTGTTATGATTATTCATAACCGTATAGGCCGAAACATGCGTCTCATCACTTTGCATCATAAAGACCGTGAAGCGAGAGAACGGCTATCTGAATCAATTGAAGAGACCCGGCGGGAAATTGATGAACGTCGAAAAGCGGAATTGGAGCAGCGGCGCCTGGAAAACCAGCTGCGGCAGGCCCAGAAGCTGGAAGCCGTTGGACGACTCGCCGGTGGTGTTGCCCACGACATTAACAATATGTTGGCAGCTATATCAGGCACTGCAGAAGCGCTGATGCGCGATTGCAGCAATGAACAGCTGGTCTCTGAAGATTTGGACAGCATTTTGGCGGCTTGTAACAGGGGCAAGGTGCTTACGTCCAATCTGCTGGGTTTCGCCCAGAAGGGAAAGTATCGACGAGAGCAGATTGACCTTAATGAGATGATTCGGGATGTGAAGACGTTTATGTCACGAACGATTCCTGAACATATTTGGTTCGAGACTTTTCTTTGTAAGGACCTTCCTCCCATTGAAGGGGACCCGGGGCAAATCAATCAGGTTCTCGTTAATCTTATTAACAACGCAGTGGATGCCATGGAAGTGGATGGGCATCTGATTATTACCACCGAGCTGGTGGATGAAATAGAGCGCCAGGGGGTGACGGGGTTGGAGAGCGCCAGCGGCACGTATATTAAAATTATTGTTTCCGATACGGGCAGAGGCATGAAGGAAGGAACGATAGAGCGCGCGTTCGAACCGTTTTTCTCCACAAAAAAAACCGGTGAAGGCACTGGCCTGGGATTGTCCATGGTGTATGGCACCATCACCAATCATGGCGGCGCCGTGCTCATTCGCAGCGCTGTAAACCAGGGTACAGCCGTCACGGTATATCTCCCCGAATACACTCGAAGCACCTTGCGTGTTGCCAGCGAACACCAACCCCGCTTTTCCGCTCCTGCGCAGCATGGGCTTGTTTTGCTGGTGGATGATGAACCGCTGGTTCGCAGAAGTGGTAAACGCATTTTGGAGCAGATGGGCTATTCCGTTGTCGAGGCAGCGGGCGGCGAGGAAGCGTTGGAAAAATATGCAGACTCAACAATACCGGTGGATGTGGTGCTGCTGGATCTTATAATGCCAGGAATGGAAGGCGATGAAGTGTTCCGGCGGTTAAAAGAAATTGATTCGGAAGTGAAAGTGATTTTTGTCTCAGCATATTCAAGAGAAACCATGCGAGTGGACAATTTACTGGCAGACGGTGCGCTCGATTTTGTCCAGAAACCATTCAGTGTAAATGACATTGATTTGGCCATCGCCACCGCTATTGGTATTCCCGGTAAAACAGAGTCCTCGCAGCGTACGTTTTAGTCGCCACGCGACCCCGCAAGACATTCCGTTGACTTTCCGGAGCAGGTGAATACATTCAAGTCGAAAGTGAGGTGAAGGATGCCACTTTTTGGAATGTTTATTGACCCTCTGTATATGATTATGCTGATTCCCGGATTGCTGTTGGCTGGTTGGGCATCGCTAAAAGTTAAAAGCACTTTTGCAAAGTATTCACGGGTGCCATCATCCCGGGGACTTTCCGGCGCGGAGACAGCGCGTCGCATCCTCCGCCACAATGGGATTTTTGATGTTCACGTGGAAGAGACCCGAGGAATGTTATCCGACCATTACGATCCCCGCAGTAAGGTTGTTCGTCTTTCACCGGACGTATACAGGCAGCCGTCGGTTGCAGCGATGGCAGTAGCCGCGCATGAGGTGGGGCACGCGATTCAGCATGCGAAAGGATATGCGCCGCTGGCACTTCGGTCCGCTGCGGTACCCCTCGCCCAGCTGGGATCATATGCGCCATGGATTATCATGATCGGCGGATTTTTGCTGCACATGCTTGAGCTAGTATATGTAGGTGTTGCCCTGTTTACAGTAACAGTGGTGTTTCAGCTGATTACCTTGCCTGTCGAGTTCAATGCCTCTTCCCGGGCCAAAGATCAGCTGGCGCAGATGGGGCTGGTCAGCCGCGCTGATGCCAGCGGGGTATCCAGTGTCCTGTCCGCCGCTGCAATGACTTATGTGGCAGCTGCCGTGAGTGCCGTATTAACGCTGCTCTATTACCTTATTCGGTTGGGTCTTATTGGTGGGAATCGGGATGAGTGAAACTATGCGCAAAGTGAGATGATCGCATCCACTTGCGCTTCGCCAATATCATTCCGCTCCCCAATTATCATGCCTCTGGATGCCAATGTGTTCGAAATGCTCTTGCAGTCTGCTGGGGTTAAATTGTATGCGGACAGGGAGGTTGGACAGCCAGTTTCTTCGAAAAACTGTTTGGTTCTCGCAATGCATGTGTCAATGATTTCATCGTCGTTTGTGCCGTCAATCGCCCATACCCGTCGGGCGTACTGAACGATCTTATCTCGCTTCTGGTCACGCTGATGCTGCATTATGGCAGGTAGAACCATTGCGAGTGTACGCGCGTGGTCGATTCCATGCAGCGCGGTGATTTCATGGCCAATGATATGCGTACTCCAGTCTCCCACTGTGCCGCAGCCGATTAATGTATTGAGTGCATTTGATGCGCACCACATAATATTGGCCCGAATTTCCACATCCTGCGGGGTCTTGTTTACCTGTGGCGCCAGTTCCACCAGAGTGGATAATATGGCCTCTGCCTGGCGGTCCTGCAGCGGTGTGTTAACATCATAGGTCAGGTATTGTTCCATAACATGCACAAAGGCGTCCACAATGCCGTTGGCTGTTTGGCGCGCATCGAGTGACAAGGTGGTTGCCGGATCCAGCACAGAAAATTGGGGCATGACTATCGGCGTTCCAAATGCAAGTTTCTGTCCTTTCTCTCTGCGGGATATGACAGCATTTCCATTGACCTCCGAACCGGTCGCCGGCAGCGTCAGTACACATCCGAGCGGGGCAGCTGACTTAACCAGGGCGCCTTTTTCGAGAATGTCCCAGGGATCGCCCCCTTCAAATTTTGTGGCAGCTGCGATAAATTTCGTCGCATCCAGAACGGATCCCCCTCCCACCGCGAGAAAAAACGTAACATTCTCCTGTTTGGCAATGCGTACGGCGTCGATGCATTTTTCGTATTCGGGATTGGGTTCAATTCCCTCAAATTCGATAATGTCCCTGCCAGACAACGCTGATTTCACTTTATCGTAAACACCGTTTTTTCGAATGGAGCCCATCCCCATGGTGATCATCACTTTTTCATTGGCAGGCAGCAGTGCTGCAAGCTGGTTCATTGCGTTGGTGCCAAACACCACTTTCACGGGATTGTAGTATGTGAAGTTTTTCACGAAATACCTTCCTTTCTGTCATTGGTTTCACTTATTCGAACAGGTTTTGTTTAGTGGAGTGTAGCCATGAAAACAGCTCAACCCAAGTAAACTCTCTAGAAATAGCGGTAATTACTGTCCTGGGCTCTGGCATTTGCGGTCATTTGTGTAAAGGGAATTCCTGTGTGGTTAAAATTGGCTGGATGAATTTCAACCTTGCTTTATAGGACGGCTGAATTGTTGAAAGACCTGAAAAATCAGCCCTGATTGCGGGCTGGAAAAATCAGGCCTCCCATGCAAGGGGGGTGGCAGCACGCTCGTAACTGATCATTCGTCTCGAACTGCAGGCGTAGTTGTTGCAGTCCTTGCAGGAAAATGACGGCCAGAGCAACGCTGATGCTTCCGTCAGACATGTGTCATAGTGGACGCAATCATCTTTCCTGTGTTCTTTGATTTCCTGAAACTGAAGTTCCTGTTCAAGCTTTTGCATGATTCACCTCGTTTAGAACCGTTAAGTAAGTTAAGTACCTGTTAACTTAGTGTCCTTTTAGACGGGATTTATGGAAAAATTTTTCAATGAACATGCATTTTTTTATTTCAGGTGCAGAAATATTATGGACAGCGAGGCGTTTTGCGATTTAATCGGTGGATGTCCAGAGGTAATTATTGCGTTGCTCGAGTTGGGACGTTTGTGAATTTCAGGGGATTACTCCAGTCAAAGGCACATGCTATGTCTGAATCATTTTCAACGATGAAAAAATCAATCATTGAAGCCGGGGTGATTGCGGTCACGGTATTCCTGACTTCACTGGGAATCAACCTGGTGCATCCGTCACGCATTCCCTATATCGCTGACGCACCGTACGAAACAATGGTTCCGTGTCCCGTTCAGGAAGGGCACGTGACACCTGCGAACCCCACCGCGTTTGCGACGACATCTAAACATGTTCTATTTGTTGATGCCCGGGAGAAGGGCGACTACGACAAATGGCACTACCCGGGTGCATTGCTTTTGACATATGATTTCCTCGATCCCATTCCCGAATCAGAGCTTCGCATCATGGCCCAGCGGATTGCTGCATTGCGCGCCACCAAAGTCGTTGTTTATGGAGATGGCGATGACCCGGATACCGGAAAGCTGCTGGGAATTGATATTTCTGCGTCTGGCATAAATAATGTTTACTTCGTCAGAGGCGGGGCGGCCGCTTTGGAGGAAGCCGTTGCTTCACAGAATCGAGGTGCCCAATGAGCCGGTTCCTGGATTGGAGTGGACACCGGTGGATCGCACTGCCCATACGATTCTATCTGGGCGGTGTGTTTATTCTGGCCAGTCTGCATAAAATTGCACACCCGGATGCATTTGCACTCGACGTCGCCACATACAACATTCTGCCGTTGTTTCTTATCAATATAATGGCAATATGTCTGCCGTGGCTGGAAGTGGTGTGTGGTGCGTTGATGATCGCGGGGGTTAAATCCCGTGCGTCCGCGTGGTTGATTTCGGGAATGATGGTGATGTTTCTTGTGGCGCTATTCGTCGCTCTCTCCAACGGTCTGGATATGTCCTGCGGGTGCTTCGCGTCATCGTCAATGGCCAGTGAAGACACTATTTCAAAAATGACTGCACTTCGTGATTTGGGCTGGCTGGTGCTGGGAGTGTATGTTTTGATTTTTGATCATCGTCCAGTGGGTCTTGAATCGCTTATTTACAAAAGGAGAAAGTGATATGAACAGATTTGCATTTGTTGGATTCGTGTTCGCCGTTTTTGTTTTCACGTCAGCAGCGGTTCAGGCAGGTTTGCCCGAATGCGATAAACTCACCGGTGAAAAGAAAGTGCTGGCCGAAAAAATTCTCAACAGCGTGCACCCCTACAGCTGCTGCGATGAGACTATAAGCAAATGTCTTAAGAAGAAAAATCCATGTGCGCTTGCAGAGCGTCTGGCCCGTCGCGTGTGTCGGCTGGTGGCCAAGGGTGAGTCAGAGGACAAAATCAACCGAAGACTTCAAAAACGGGCCGAAAGCATGAATTCGTATCAAAAGAAAGCAACGATTAATCTGGCAGGAACGGTTCCGGCCGGTGATGTCAATGCGCCGGTGAAGGTGGTGGTGTATGCCTGCGCCCGCTGCCCGTTTTGCAGCAAAATCATACCGGCGCTCCAAAAGGAAGTAACGAATGGGAGATTGAAGGGAAAGGCGCAGCTGTTTTTCAAGCCATTTCCATTAAAGAGCCACGATTACTCAAAAGAGGGTGGTTTAGCGATGGTCGCTGCATCCGATTTGGGTAAATTCTGGGAGTTCACGCTGTATATGTATGAACATTTTGACATGTTCTGCGTGGATAAACTGGCTGACTGGGCGGAAATGCAGGGTATGGATAAAGAAAAATTCAGGCAACTGATGGCGGATGCGAATACCCGTAATGCACTGGTTGAGAGTAAGAGGGAAGGCCTGGCTAACGGTGTCAAAGCGACGCCGCAACTGTTTATAAATAACAAAATGTATACTGGGTTTCTTGATATTGATGAGATAGTGGACATAACGCTCGAGGAAGCGGAAAATTCGTCAAAGTAATATCATCAAGGAGCACCATGACCTCTTTGGGAGAGCCCTACATCCCACACGGTGGCCCGCCACAGACCCCTCTCCCATCGCCGCAAATTTTTACGGCAATGGGAAATGAAGGCATTTATGCTATGCTGGCCGATTTTTACCGGTTACTTGGAAAATCCAAAATCAGTAACATGTTTCCCAATTCAGAAGAGGAACTACTGGCTGCGTCCAGGCGGAGCGCTGCATTTTTCGTTCAGATTTGTGGAGGTCCACAGCAGTACACTGAAAAGTATGGTCCACCACGGCTGCGCGCCCGCCATATGCCTTTTGCAATCAGTCTGGCCGATAAAGCGGTGTGGCTGGACTGTTTTCGAGAAGTAATTGAAACCGCACCGGAAAAGTATGGATTTCCCCGGCAGCATATTGACGGCTTTATTGCCTGGCTGACCGCTTTTGCCGGTTGGATGGTCAATCAACGGGAGTGATTTTTCTGACACAATGTTTTGACCAAACATACGCTCGATTCATTGAGCGCTGTGGGTGATACCCGAATCCGGGTGGGCAGATTTTCAGAAAACCTGGCGACGAAATTGTCAAATCTCGATGCGGAATTGCTGTATGCCCTTGCCGCTATCTGCCAGCATGAAAATCTGTCGGTTTCAGAGGTCCGCGACGTTTTAAATGTTTCCACCGATTTTGCCAGCTTGGCGATTGGTTTTTTAACAGAATGGTCTCATCGAACCAAAGCATACAGACAGTCGCCGACATACAGTTGCGCCGCGATTTTATCTTCCGGTGATTAAGCTGCTGAGAGGGCATCACCTGCTGTACGAGAAGGAGTAATCCATGCCTGATGCAGGAACCGATAATCTGATGCATTCATTTGACCCCGGCGCGTTTGACTGTATGGTCGTCATGACGTTTTACGTTTCTCCTTTCCTCGACCACAAACGAGCGCGTGAAATTGTGGACGATGCAGTTGTCGCATCCAAATATCTTTATCTGGGAAAGCCGATGACAGCAATGGTGCACAACCGCATTACAGAACAGGGCCAGCTTCTGGTAGAGATTATTGCAAAGGCATACGCCTACGATGCCCGCTGCGAAAGTTCATTTGAATCCGATGTGACCGACCGAGTGCTTGACGCCTTTCGCACCGAACAGCTTTTACCGGCTTCTGCCGCTTGAAAGTGGACTCAGCAAATACTTTTAAACGCAGCAGCGGCGGCTTCCTGAAGATAACTTCGGGAATTGGCAATTGCGGTCTTCACGTCAGTGCCTGGTGGTGTGACAGCACCGGCCAGCCTGAACCGCCTGGTGAATTCCTCCGTATGATCAGCAATTTGGCCGGAGAGCAGTATGGTTGGCACGTTATGCTGTCGCGACAGGCGTTCCACATAATCACATAACTTTCCAGCGGACGACTGCAGGTCGGTTCGTCCTTCGCCTGTTACCACGTAATTCGCACCATTCAGATGTTGTTCCAGCCTCACCATGTCGGCCACCGCTTTTGCTCCGGAGATGAGCGTTCCGTTTAAGAAGGCTCGAATTCCCATCCCCAATCCGCCGCCGGCACCGTCTCCTGGCAGAGCTGCCGGGTTAAGCAGCCCTTGCTTAACCAGAAGCGCCTGCAAGCCTGCGAGCCCAATTTCGAGCTGTTCCACCATGTGGGGCGTTGCGCCTTTTTGTGGACCATATTGCATTGCGGCGCCGCGGGTGCCCAGCAATGGACTGATGACATCCGTAGCCACGCGAAACGTCGAACGACCAACCCGAACATCAACCATGGTTGCATCAATGGCAGCAATTCGGACCAGTGATTTGCCCGATGGCAGAAGGGCCTTTCCATGGGCGTCCAGAAACACGTATCCCAGCGCAGAGGCCATCCCTGTTCCGCCATCCACTGTCGCGCTCCCCCCGACACTGATGACAAAATCGCGAATCCCCATGTCGAGTGCGCAGCGAATCAGCTCCCCGGTACCCAGCGTGTGGGTGACCATGGGGTTTCGTTCGTGAAGCTGCAACCGCTCGAGACCGCTTGCTTCTGCCATTTCAATCAGTGCGGTTTCTCCGATGATAGAAAATCGTGCGTCAACGGGCCTTCCAAGTGGATCGGTGACACGCACTGTTTGTAATGGCAGATTCAGTGCGGCTGCAACACTGGTTACGGTGCCTTCGCCGCCATCCGCCATGGGACACCTCAAAATGGTTGCCGTTGGGAGGACCCGTCGAATACCGATTTCAATGTGTCGGGCCACCTCAATTGCACTTAGGCAATCCTTGTAAGAATCCGGTGCAATGACTATTTTCACCTCAGCCTCCTGGCGCGTCTGATGCTCCTAATCCGATAGGGTACAAAAAAGTCTCGAAATTACAAGTGGTTACATTAATTTTAAACGGGATATTTTTTTTTGACACCCAACTTTGCGTGCCTGGCTCTGTGTGGTACAAAAATTCAATCTCATCTCATAATATTTTGAGGGGAAACATGACCGAAAAAGTGAATTTGCTGAATATTGAAAAAATCGACGAAAGATACAGCGGTCTGGCGGAACAAAGCTGTTGTCTGTCCTGCGGTCAGGCTATCAATCTGGCCGAGCCGCGCGAGGGCGAGGTTTGTGTGGATATTGGAAGCGGTCGCGGCACCGATGTGATTCGCATGGCACAGACGGTGGGCCCTAATGGATATGCGTACGGTGTCGACACATCGTCCGGCATGCTAAAAAAAGCGCGCAGTACAGCCAAAAAGCTTGGCGTGGACAATGTGGAGTTCATTGATGCCACATTTGAAAATATCCCGTTGCGGGATCAATGTGCGGATTTGATTATATCCAATTGTTCCATCAATCATGCCGATAACAAACAGGCGGTGTGGCAGCAGATTTATCGAATACTCAAAGGCGGTGGCCGGTTTGTTGTAAGCGACATTTATGCCATTGAACCGGTTCCGGAGGAATACCGCAACGATCCGGAGGCGGTGGCCGAGTGCTGGGCCGGCGCGGTCACTAAAGACGAATACATGAAAACCCTGCAGTATGCCGGATTTGGCACAATTGAAATCCTCGAGGAAAGCGCGCCATACGATAAAGGCAAAGTTCAGGTGGCCAGCTTTACCATTCAGGGGACACGTCCCGGTTGTTGCTGTGGATAACCGATAACCATTTATTACGGAGAATTAAAATGAAATCACTCACTAAAACCAAACAGATTGAATCTCAAAAGAGCAGTACCCATAAACGCGAAGAAAAAAAGGATACCAAATCGGTTGCCCAGTGCTGCGCCAAGGTGTCCAAAGTTGTGGCCGGCTGCCACGATTGAACCGCAAACAGCTGCTTTCTTTTTCCGACACCAAATCTTCTCCATTCGTCTCCTTTGCCTGAAAGATGACTGACCATGTTAAAAAAGTCCAAATACAATATCATTTTTGACCTTGAAAACGGCGAAAGCAAAATGATTGCGAATTCCCTGTATGGCGCGGCGGACGTTCTGAATAGCTCGGAATACGGGCAATATCAGACCGATGATTTTTCGGATCCCATGTGGCGGGAGCGCGGCTATGCGGTGGTGCCCGAAGAAGAACAACAGGCTTTTCAAACCCAATATATGGATTTCATTGACAGTCGCGACACTGAGGAAATTCAGCTGTTTTTTGTTCCCACATACAACTGCAATTTTGGATGCGATTACTGCTATCAAAGCGAGTATACATCATCGGCCTCCGTGTATGAACCCGCCGTGGTTGATGCATTTTTTGATTACATTGGATCCGAATTTGCCGGCAGGAAAAAGTATTGCACCCTGTTTGGGGGAGAACCGCTGCTGCCAAATGAAAAAGCAGTGCAGCTGGTATCGTACTTTCTTTCAAAGGCCAAAGCGCACGGGCTGGAAACAGCGATCGTCACAAATGGATTTCACCTGAAAAAATATTTGCCGGTGCTAAAAGAGTCGCTTATTCGTGAGGTGCAGGTAACACTCGATGGCACCAGGGAAGTGCACAACAAACGACGTCCATTGAAAGGCGGCGGCAACACGTTCGATGAAATTGTTGAAGGCGTTGATGCTCTGCTGAATGCGGGATTGTCAGTTAATTTGCGCATGGTGGTGGACAGCGACAACATCGGTTCCCTCGCGGACCTCGCGGCATTCGCCATAGACAAAGGGTGGACAAAAGCCCCTGGATTCAAGACGCAGCTGGGCCGCAATTATGAGTTGCACAGCTGTCAGAAAAATGGACAGGCGCTGTATAGCCGTGTGCAGATGTATGAAGAGTTGAAGGACTTGATTGAAAAGCATCCGCATATCCTTGAGTTTCATACGCCATCTTTTCATTTTGTTAAGTCACTTAGGGACAATGGCGAATTGCCCGCTGCGCTGTTTGATTCGTGTCCAGGATGTAAGACTGAATGGGCATTTGATTACCAGGGGAACATTTATTCCTGCACGGCCACAGTGGGCAAGCAAGACGAGGTACTGGGAACCTTTTTCCCACACGTGACCAAACATGACGACGATATTGAAGGCTGGCAGGACAGGGATATTCTTGCCATAGAAAAATGCAGGGACTGCAACCTGGCGCTGGTGTGCGGCGGTGGTTGCGGATCTGTGGCCAAAAATCAGAACGGCAGCGTCAGCACGCCGGATTGCCGGCCCGTAAAGGAAGTTGCACAAACCGGCGCCAGATTGTTTTTTACGCCAGACGGCGAATTGCGGCGGCTCAAGTGACGCGTAAATGCATATTGAAAAATAACTTTTCAGCACCAGGGGAATACCATGTCAGAACACAACATCAGTTACATCAATCATGAGGAATGGGAAAAAGAAGTATTGCGTGCGAAAGGAGGCGTTGTCGTAGATTTTTATTCTTCCGAGTGTCCTCCCTGTGAAGCCCTGGCATCAAAGTACGAGTCGCTGGCGGGCATTTATGGCAATGACGTTAAATTTATAAAGGTATTCCGCCAGGAAAACCGGGATCTGGCTGAATCGCTGGGGGTCAAGGGATCTCCCACGGTTCTTTTTTATAAGGATGGCGCGCATACGGGCGACACCCTGAGTGGCGGCATTCGTCGCGCCGATTTGGAGCGCAATATTCATGCACTGTTGCCGGAAGAACGGGCGCAGCAGCTTAAAGCTCAGGAGAAACCGTTTACCAGTGAGTACGATGTGATGATTATTGGCGCTGGCCCCGCTGGAATGACAGCCGCAATTTACGCGGCCCAGGCCAAACTGAAAACGGTGCTGGTGGACCGCGGCATGCCTGGCGGTAACGTGAGTATCACCCACCAGGTGTCCAATTATCCCGGCTTTGTTGCCCCCCAGCCCGGTTACATGCTGTCTCATTACATGTCGGAACAGGCGAGGGAGGCCGGTGCGCATTTTCGGCAGGCCGTGGATATTACCAGTGTGGATTTACATAAAAAAGCTCTCGTGGTGGATGGCATTGAGACCATCCTAGCTAAAAAGATTATTCTGGCGACAGGGTCTTCGCCCAGGCCACTGAACATTCCAGGTGAGGTGGAATACAAAGGGAAGGGCGTTTCTTACTGCGCCACCTGTGATGCCAAATACTACGAAGGCAAACATGTTGTGGTTATCGGAGGGGGCAACTCTGCGATTGAAGAGGCGTTGTTCATTGATAAATTCACCGGTAAAATCACGGTGGTTCATCAGTTTGACCAACTGCAGGCGAACAAAACATCGGCTGAAAAAGCGCTGGCCAATCCCAATATTCAATTCATGTTCTCCCACGAGCCTCGTGCGTTCATCGCCGAGGGCGGCACAGTGAACAGGGTTGAGGTAGAGGATTTGAAAACCGGCGAGCGAAAATTCATCGAATGCGATGGGGTCTTTGTGTTCATTGGCATGGAACCCAACCTCAGTCTGTTTAGCGAAAGCTTTGAGAAGGATCAGTGGGGTTACATCGTCGTGGACGATTCCATGCGCACAAGCATTCCAGATGTGTTTGCGGCCGGCGACATCATTCATAAGCAGTATCGTCAGATAACGACCGCGGTTGCCGATGGCACCATCGCTGCCATGGCCGCCGCCAAAGACCTTGAAGCCCAGGCGTAAACGGAGCGAATGCGCGTGCATCACAGTGCCGAAACATCGGATTTTCCGGGATGCCCGGTGTTATCAAATGATTCCTGTGTCGGTCGACAGCAAAACGAAAATGGTCGAATTAATTTTTAGCACATTGACCGTTGCCGCATCCGTCAAAAACAGCGATTGAACTGTGTGTGACTTTGTGCTTTAACTTTTGTGCACATACACTTCAGTTATCAGAGGCAACATGACCGTAGAAAAAGAACCATTTGAGAGTATTCTTGAAAAAATCGAGCAGATTGTTCGCGCCCTGGAGAGCAATGATATCCCGTTGGACGAGGCCCTCGCCAGGTTTGAGGAAGGGGTGGCCCTTTCCAGAGCCGGCACCGCGAGACTGGAAGAAGCGGAACGGCGAATTGAAGAAATACTGAAAGATGGGTCTACCCGACCAGTGGAACAATAATTAAAAATCAACACGCCTTTTCAAATCTCGTCGAGGGGCCACATCCAATCCAGACCGTACATCCGGTTTATTGGCGCCATTTGCGCGTGGGCAATGCCAATTGCTTTCATATCGGCAACCTTTCATTTCAGATCTGAATTCTGAAACAACCAAAGAGTACTGCAACTTTCTGATTTTACGGGGGGTGTGATACGGTCTGCAATTTGCAATGACACGTTATGTGGCAGAACTGCCGCGGAGAGGATTCATATGCATCGTCATTCTGATATTCCAATCACAGTAGATCAGCAGGTAAGCGAGTTTATCAACGAGCTGCATCAGCGGACAGGTGCGGGTAGCGATTTTTTAAATGTGATTCGACCAGCGGTATATCGGATGTTCCAGACGGTGGATGTCTTAAACCTTGGAGATGCCAAGGACGCGTTTATGCGCAAGGCGGAGCTGCATGTGCAGACGCTGGCGCATCTGTCGCGCACCCTCAATCATCTCGCACGGCTGAGCGAGCAGGAAAAATCGAATCCGGCATTGACCCCCGCGATGATACGGCAGCTTGAATTCACCCGTGGGGTGGTGGTGAATACCCTCCTTAAGACCTATGGCGGATTCGGGGCGCGAGCGACCATTCGAGGTTAGTGTCGTTGCAAACACTGGTCAACCAACTTTAAATCACTCAAAAAAATTGGTATGGTGACGCGGCCTGAGGCCCTGTTTTTGCATTAGGCGGACTGAAAGGAGAATTCGGTGTCAAAACTGCTCGCGCCAGCGGGAAACATGGAAAAGCTCAAGGTGGCGGTCGCCTATGGTGCCGACGAGGTATATCTCGGGCTGGATCGGTTTTCATTACGCAGTTACGCAGGAAATTTTTCCATGAGCGAGGCTGCGGAGGCGATTCAATATTTGCACATACACAATATTCCGGGATATGTCGCTCTGAATATATATCCCTTTGAACACGAATATGCCGACATTCTGGCCACCGCCAGACAGCTGGAGGATATGGGGGCGGATGCGGTCATCGTTTCTGATTTGGGCGTCATTGATCTTTTTCGTCGGGAACATGTCAATCTGCCCATTCACATCAGTACCCAGGCCAATACATTGAGTCCGCAAACCGTTATGGCATATAAAGCGCTGGGAGCTGCCCGGGTAAATCTTGCCCGGGAGCTTTCGTTTGCGCAGATTCAATCTCTGCAGCGAAGCGTGTCGGGAATTGAAACCGAAGTGTTTGTACACGGGGCAGTCTGCTTTTCGTATTCCGGGCGTTGCGCTATCAGTGACTATACCACCGGTCGGCGCGCGAACCGCGGGGAGTGCACTCACCCCTGTCGATGGCAGTATACGCTGATAGAAAAGGAGCGTCCGGATCAGCCGTTTGACGCGGCCGAAGATGAGCGGGGGCTGTATCTGTTTAACAGTAAGGATTTGGCGCTTTATTCGTATGTTTCGGGGCTGCAGCAGGCAGGCGTAACTTCTTTTAAAATCGAAGGCAGAATGAAATCCATTCACTACCTCGCGAGTGTGCTGTCGCTGTACAGAAAAATTATCGATGGCGTTGAGGTTTTGGAAACGGAAGCCCTTTCCCAATTGTCACGTGTGATGAATCGCGGGTATTCCACTGGTTTTATGAAAGGGAATGTGACCCCTGATGATTATCGGTTCCATGACAATGAAACCCGCGGCCATTCGAAATTTCTGGGGATTGTGACCTGGTCGGATGCGGCGGTTTGCCACATGGATGTGCGCAATCGGGTTGAAGCGGGTGCAGAGGTGGAGATTCTGACGCCCACCGGTGAGCTAATATCACAGACACTGCCGGGCCCCCTCCTTGCAGACACAGAAGGCAATGTCGCTCCGGTGCTCAATCACGGCAAGACCATGGTGCTGCCATTCACATTGCCGGAATATACCATCGTACGAAAGCTGGATTAGATCGGCTCATGGATTGGATTGAGCGGATCTCGCGGATTATCGTGTGGTTCTGCTGGGCAAGTTGCGTATATGTAGACTGACGATACACGGTTCATCCTTTATCCAATTTAGATCATCTTCTGCAAGATTGCAGTTCGATTTGCTGCGAATATTGTTTATACTGAGGGAACGGTTTGCCGGCAGATACTGCGCAGAAAGGAATTCCATGGAAAATCCATATGCCCCCCCAAAAGAAATTGACGATGTTGTCGTGTCCAACAAAGACGAAACCCAGCAGAATGTATTGTCAAGAGAAGGCAATCTGATTGTCTGCCCCGACAATGCCACCTGGCCCGACCGGTGTGCGGTTTGCAATGCACCTGTTTCCGGTCCAAAATTGACACGCAGGTTTTTTTGGCATCCCAGCTGGATATATCTGCTGTTCCTGGTCAGTTGGCTGATATATCTCATCGTCGCGCTAATTGTGCGCAAAAAGGGTACTGTTCATATCAGTGTCTGCGAAGAGCATCGCAAGCGTCGCACCGCCGGTATTCTGATTGCATCTTTGGGTACTGCTCTTTCATTGATACTACTTATCGCCGGGGCAGTAATGAGCGACAGCAACGGAGCGGTGGCAGGCGCGATGGTGTTGCTGGGAATTGTTGGGATTATTCTGTGTCTTGTACTCGGTTTGGTGATGGCGAAAACCGTTGCACCCATGAAGATTGTCGATGGCATTCTGTGGGTGCGCGCCGGCAAGGCGTTTACCGATTCAATATAGACGGGGATCAACCCGGCCGTCGTGAAATCCAGATAGAAACCATGCAAAATTGAGCCTGCGACAGTCGCAGAAAGCCAATGGTTTCGACAGCGCCCACCAACAGCAAAGTAAGATCATTTTTAGATAGGCGTGGTCTATTCCACAACCGAAAATACCAGCTGCTGTTTATCCGGATTGTATCTTGCCGTCAGTTCACCTTTGAGACATTGGAGTATGCTGTTGCCCACTGCATCCTTTCGCCATCCGCGAAGTAAGCGGTGACGGTGTTCGCTGAAATCGTCCCCAAAATAGTCAGTGACCAGATACTCCAACTCCGCCCGAGTGGATAGCATCACGCTGGCCAGCTGCTCTTTGAGGCAGAACGCTTTAAGACAGAAGGACAGAAATTCGACTACCAGCGTCTGATTGTCAGTGAGCGATCCATAACTTTGCCTTGGCCGCTCCGGCAGCGGTGACGCGTTGGATTCGGTGATGATCCGGATAAGGTCTTTGGCGTATCGTTTGGTCAGATGGTCTGCCGAACGGAGTGACAGGAGTTCTCCTGGACTGGTGGGGCGACGGCGGGCCAGGTCAACCAGTGTGTAGTCGGATAGGATCTTTTTTCTGGGTAGATTACGCGATTTTGCCTCGTCTTCGCGAAAAGCGGCAAGCGCCTCCAGAACCGCCTGGTCGCGACCGTGCATTTGACCGGTCTTCTTAATACGCTTTTCGGGATGTGCCTCGTGAGCAGTGTAAAAATCTGCATCTTCATAGTGGGTCAATTCGTCCGCGACCCAGGACAGTCGATTTGCCGCTTCAAGGGTGGCAATCATTTTTTCGTAGGCAGGAAGCAGATATTCGACATCCTCCAGCGCATACTGCAATTGTTCGGGTTTGAGTGGACGCTTGAGCCAATTGGTGTAGCTTTGACCTTTTTTCAATGGGATACCGAAAAGCTGCTGCACCAGCGATGCGTATGATACCTGGTGTCCCATGCCAATAAACGATGCGGCTATTTGTGTATCGAAAACGTTTTTAGGCGGTTTCCGGGTACGGTGATAAAATATGCCCATATCCTGGGCCCCCGCATGAACCACAACGATAACCTCTTCTGCGCAAATGATATTTTCCAGCGGGCTCAGGTCGAGCGCGGACAGCGGATCGATAATATAGCACTGCTCATCAACGGCAATCTGTATGAGTGCGAGTTCCGGATAGTAGCTGTTTTCCGGAATGAATTCGGAGTCGAGTCCAAAGCAGCCTGCCTGCCGGGCGCGCTGACAAAGCGCATTCAATTCGTCCTGAGTTTTGATTTGCATGGTGTTCCCGTTTCCTTGACGCCTGTTTCAGTTCCAATGTATTCGCAAACAAAAAATGAGGCAAGCCCAGCCAACTGCTGATGGCAATGGAATTTTGGGTAAAAATGCCATCGGTAACAGTTTTCTTTTGCAACTCAAGTTATCAGATTGGGGTCAGTTTTGCGGCGGCAGGCGATGATGATGTGAGACAGGGCAGAATGCAGCAGCACTACAGCGATGTATAAACGCCATTGATGGCGTCGGTGATATTGCCAATCCGATGGGCATCTCCTTTGACGACGATTTTTGGGACCAGTCCTTCGAATTCAGCAGCGTCCAGTATCGGTTGAAATCCGGTCGAGAGAATCAGGAGATCCGCTTTGATGAAGCGGCGTTCGCTTTGTTTACCCTGGCGAATCCATAGTCCTTCCGGTGTCACTTCTTCGTATTGGACTTTGTCGATGGTGTTTACACCAAACAGGTCCATCTCCTGCACTGCCGTCCAGCGGGTGGCCCGGCCCATTCCTTTGCCAAAGAAACCCCGTCTTTTAAGAATGGTGATGCTTTTGGCCGGCTTGAACGACAATGCTTCTTCGGCCCATTCGATACTGCCAAATCGATGCAGATATCCAATGGCTTCAGTGGTGGCAAAGCCGGGTGTCGCCAGGTGCAGTGCCATGGTGACGCCTGCGGCGTTTCCCCCGATAATGACGGCATGTTTGAATTCGGGCCACAGGTCCGTATCCACGAGTTCGGATACATGAAAGACACAGGGGTGTGTTTCAATGCCCTTGAGGTCGATTCTGCGAGGCGCTGCGCCGGTTGCCAGAACGAGTATGTCCGGGGAGAGGGTGGCAACAAGCCTGGGTGTGAGTTCAGTATTTTTCATAATTTCAATTGGTGCGTTCTGTACCGCCGCAATGGTCCCTGTCAGCGCTCCATGGGTGATGTCATGGGAACTCAGCTGGGAGATGCGTCGCCATTTTCCGCCAAGCGCTTTTTCTTTTTCGACGAGTGTCACCGATGCCCCTTTTTGAACGTAATCCAGCGCCGCATGAAGACCCGCAGGACCACTGCCGGCGACGACGACTCGAAGCCGATTGGCTGCACCGTTCGGGATGGCATTCAAATTTCCTGCAATACCGTATTGGGTTTGTGTGAACCCAGACTGTATTCCCAGCTTTATTGCTGGATTCACTGTGCAGTGCGCAGGCTTTTGGGCGAACGCCTGGTCCAGGCATTGGCAACAGCCGATGCAGTTAATGATTTCGTTGTCATCTTGAAGTGGCGGTGTGTTTTGATGCTTGCGAAATTCGCGTTCGATCTTTTGGGCAAACAGGGGGTCCGCGATAAGGGCTCGGCCGACAGTGATGCAGTCCGCACCGGACGCGCGCATCACGGCAACCGCATCGGCGTAGTTGCGGATTCGGCTGCCATAAAACACGGGAATACCCACTGCGTCTTTTATATTGCGACCAAGAAATCCAAAACTCTCTGCACTTCGTTGTCTGGTAATTTGGGGTACTTTGGTGCGATGACCGGCTACGGTGACATTGATAGCCACCGCACCTTCGTCGGCCAGTCGCGCTGCAATCCGGGCGGCATCTGCCAAACCGTAGCCGCCCGGCAGGTATTCGTGACCGTGCATGCGAATGATAATTGGCATATCCGGTGCGTGTCTTTGAATGGCGCGCATTGCGTTGAGGGGACCACGCAATCTGTTTTCGAACGAACCGCTGAAGTTGGGCAGTGTGCCTGGATTGTGATGTGGCGACAACAGATGCGACAAAAGACTGCCACCGCTCAGCATGAGCTCGACATAGTGAAATCCGGCAATCTGCGCGCGTCTTGCTGCTATTCCGATGCTCTCGATGAGCATCGTCAGGTGTGATTCGTCAGGTTTCCATGCGGGATTGTTGTATCCGGCTATAGGGCTGAGTTGTACGGCGCTGAGTGCGCCCACAGTTGCGATGTCCTGATGAAGCGTCGCCATGCCGTCGATGTGTTTGTCCGATGAGAGTTCGAGCACGCCAGTGATTGTGGCAGAGGTGTCGGCAAATGTATTGCAGAGTCCGGCCATGATCAGCGATACGTTGGCTCTTGCCCGTTCCGAGTAAAACCGGCGCTCGGCCTGCCCAACGCGGCCATCATCACACATTCCCAGATGCATGGCGGGCATAACGATACGGTTTTTGAGTTGGTGTGGCCCAATGGTGATGGGCGAAAACAGCTTGTCTGTCATGTTGTACTATTCCTGTTCTTCAGTCTCGTTGCCGATGACTGCTCCAGTAACCGAAATGAACCGATATGGCGGGGTGCATTTCCAGCCCATGCAGGTGCCCACATAAATGCCGCCATAGGGGCCAACGAAGGGACCCGCTGATAGTCTGCCAGGCAATTCAGTGTCCCACAGAATTTTACCCTGATGGTTGTATAGCGTCAGGGTTGTGGCATCTTCGTCGCTGGAACCTGCGTAAACGAAACCATCGGTGAAAAAGGGGGCAATACCGTTATTTCCCTTGATGAGGCGCTCCTGCACAGTGAATTGGCCCCGTTCTCCGGCCAGCAGAACATTATACGGACCGAGGTTTCCATCCCGCCTGGCGCAGGGACTGGATACGTCGCGGCAAAGGGCGATGGCCTGTTTCAGTCCACTCAGTTCAACCACCTTTCCATCCGTGACCCTTCCTGATATGGGCAGGCCGCGTTTGTACAGGATGGTACCCATTTTATCCACCATGACCACGGACACATCTTCCTGGGCGTCAGGCACAATGAATAAATATGTGTTGAACAGGCGGAAAAAAAGTGGTCGATTTTTAAGCGGGTATGACCAGCCTGTGTGCCCGCGTTCCAAAATAAGCGCGACGCTGCCCGATGTCCACACGATAGGTTCACACTTGAATGACGCACCCAGGACCACAGCCCCAAAGGGAAGCTCGGTTTCGCTGACAACGGCACCGGATTCTGAGATGACAGTGGCAACGCTTTTCTGGCCGCGTTTTCCCTGAAAGAGAACGCGATCATCACAGGAAAACGGCCCGTCCAGTTTTCGGACATCGTCAACCGTGACGCGCCATCGTTCATGTCCGTCACCGCCGAGTCTGGATACGTTCGCCGCATCGACCATGAACAGACTGTTAGGCGGGTTGAACGCCAGTGGGTACGGCCAAGGTTTTTGCCAGCCGATGCGACCATGTCGTTTCATCTGAAATACACTGCCAAATTGCCGGGACCACACGATTTCTTCATTATCTGTTACAAATACGCGATGTCCTTCTCCGGCATTCAGCTCCCACCGCTCTACCCCTTTGGTCGTGACGTTGTGCAGGTATCTGCCGCTGGATACAGTCAGTCCGGCCGAAGCACTCCAGCTGATCCCGTCGACTGGTGCGTCAAACAGAATCGAATATCGTGCGTTGCCCGGTTCGCTGTATCGTATCATCAACGGCGATTTCAACATGTTTGACAGTAACTGGGTGGGCGATAGAGGCGTGTCGTCAGATTTATCAGCATTCTTTTTTTCGGCGCTGTCAGTTGTGCCGGATGTGGACATCTCTTTGTCAACAGGTTTATCAATCTTTTTCTGAGCAGAGGATACCTCTGATGATACGTTTGACGGTGTGGACCTGGACTCTTTGCAGGCACTGAAGAAAAAAGCGACAGACAGCAGACACACACCAATTATGCGGGTGAAAAATCTCATCAAATTTAGTTTGTCGAATCCAGCATTGAGACGGCAAATGGCACGTCGCGACAGATACAGCTCACGGCCTTGTACCCACTCATTTGATTTCGTTATTAGAGACGCATACCTTCATTGGCTTGACTCGCTTTTTTCCAAAACGAACCACTGCTTTACAGGTATGGCCTCTGCCGCATTCATCGTCGGTTTTACATCTCTTTTTGCAGCTGAATGGATTGGTTGAGTACTGGTAGCAAACATGACCATCCGCGCACTCTTTGCTTTCTGTGCATGCCTCGTCCTGCACAGCAGTTCCCTGACCGGTTTTTTGGGCGCCAGTCTGTTTGGCCAGAATGGTGGCACCAATTATCAGAGCTGCAATAACAAACAGTATTTTTTTTTGCACGCCCAGACCTTCTTTACGATCTTCGTTTTGTGGCGTGTTGAGTGGCGCGCGTTTTACGAACGTCTCTTTTTGTTGTTTTGCAATCCGGTTTGCCGCCGAAGCGGATCGAGTTGCTGTTTTTTTATCTTTTCTTTTTTTTGTCACGATTTTAACCCTTGGCGCTGTCGCAATGCATTACTGCAGCAGCAGTTTATTTTTTTCCGAACGACTTTCTCCCGCGCTGGTGATGATGACTGCTGCCCTGTCATGGACCGGACATACGTGTTCACAGGCACCACATCCGGTGCAGTGAGCAGGATCGATATATGGTCGAAGCAGGGTGACTGCCTTGCCATATACGTTCACCGTGACCTCTTCGAGACGAATCGCTTTGGGAGATGCGGGGCAGAATTCCTCGCAGACCGTGCAGGGGGTGCCCATGGCCCATGGCAGGCATCGGCCGCGGTTAATAAAAGCGGTGCCTAGCCGTATTGTATTTTCTCTGTGTGTGCCCGTCGGTGATCCGCTTTTTTGCTTTTCGTCGATTCGTCTGATGGCAGCGGTCGGACAAACCTGAGTGCACAAGGTGCAGGTCGGTTCACAGTAGCCCAGTTTGGGCACCAGCACAGGCGTCCAAAGGCCTTCCAGCCCGGCTTCATCCACTGCCGGATGCAGCGCGTTGTTGGGACAGATTTTCATGCACTGACCGCATCGGATGCATCGCTTCAGGAATTCGGTTTCCTCCACCGCGCCAGGGGGGCGGATACATGCGGGGTCGGGACGACCACCCATGGGGGACGTGGCTGAACCACTGCGAATCACGGGAATGAGCAGGACGCCGGTAACCGCACTGCCAATTAGCTGACGCTTTTTAATGTCAGGTCCATCGTTGGCACTGCTGTCTTTCCAACCGACCAGTCCAAATGAAAGGGCGTTATCCTGGCAGACCGACACGCAGTTCATGCACATATCGCATTCGCTTCGTTCCCATTTTGTTTCGGGGACGGGCGAAGCGGCGCCTGAGCAATACTGTTCACATTTTCCGCAATGGGTGCATTTTTGGCTGTCTTTGCGCAAAGTGAGGATACCGAATCGACCGGAGATCCCCAGCAGAGCGCCGAGTGGGCAGGCATAGCGACACCACAGTCTGGGAACAAAGCGATTGGCAATCAGAACGGTGAAAAAAAACAGGGACAGGAAAACGCCTCCCACGGTAATCAGTCCACCCTGATGGACCACAAATCCATGCGCGCTTTCGTAGAGGTGGTCAGAAAGATGCTGCACCGCAATCACGCCTGAATCAGAAGCTGCACCGATAACCCCTGAGAGCAGATAATCCGCGATGGGTAAAACCGTTAGCGCGATACCGCGGGTTACTATGCTGATAGGATCAAATATACCAACAATCGCTGAACCAAACAGTGCGCTTATAAGCATGGTGAGTAGCAGGAGGTACTTGATTTTTCGCGCTGGGGAGACCTCATTGCGGCGACGTTTTGTTTTTTTTGACAGTCCAGGTCGAAATTCAGAGAACGCATGATTGAGCGTGCCCATTGGGCAAATCCAACTGCAGAATGCGCGTCCAAAGAAAACCGCTGAACCAAGTATAATCAGGCTCCACAGCAGTGTTTGTGGAACACTGAATGTGCCAAGCCAAACGGTAATCATCGCCAGTGGGTCCAAATCCAAAAATGCTTCGACGGGCCATGGCACATCCTGAGAATTCCCTGCGTCGAATGATGCACCGGTGAGCGACTCAGTCGCAAATATAAGAGACAGAAAGAGTCCGAAAAAAACGACTTGGGAAATGCGACGTCCAAGGCGCAGACGCATCCATTTTTTTGCGGGACCCGCCTTGAGACCGCTCATTTCAGGAAACCCTTTTGATTGTGAGTTTTTTAAGGTCCGCGATACCCAGCCCGCGGGCCTGAGCCAGCTTAAGGTATGGCAGGTCGTCGGGATTCACGCCAATCAGACCGCATGAATACGTGTCCACTGCAACCTGATCTGTTGACACAATAATTTCTCCCACCGCTTTGGTGTCCTGTAAATTTCCGCCCTGTGGACCGTTGTGAAGCAGGACGCGGGTGGCGTCCATCACGGTTAGCGTGGGTCGAATGAATTCGGCCAGGTCTGCGATTGAATCGTCGATTTTCTGATGCAGCCGGTTTCTTCTGCCCCCCAGTACGCCATACAGGTTTTTCATGGCTCCGGTAAATCTGGATAGGCCATGGTGCTTGGCGATGGGCACATTAATGAATTTGTCCCCGCTGACCGCAGGACTCAGCACCGGCATGGTGCCCAATACAACCCCGCCGAGCTCAAAATCCCTGAATCGATGCGATGCTGGCAGAATAATTTCAGCGCCAGCGGCTTCTGCCATTTTCCAAATGCCGGAACGGGTGAAACATCTCGACGCATCGTTGCAGGTGTTGTCTGTGACAACCACTTTGCCAGCCTTCGCTTCGAAACACATTTGTACCAGGGCCTGAACCACAAGCGGATTGGTATTGGCAGCCTGCGCCGGGGTTCGATCCCATCCCACATTCGGTTTAATGACGACTTCGTCCCCTGGTGAAATAAACTGGCTCATGCCACCAAGGGCATCGATGGCCCGACGAGTAGTCAAATCGGGTTTGTTGCCTTTGGAAACAACCACGTATCCAGCGCCCTTATCCTTTTTTGCAGGCACCTGAAAATTTCGTATCTGGCGTACCTGTTTATTCTTCTGGGGGGCGTCCCGGCCAGCGTCCCGTGCAATGACAGCAGCGCTGCTGACAGTGCTAATTCCGGCACAGCCGATGACAGCCCGTTTGATGAATTGCCGTCTATCCCAGTCAGTCGACATGTTTCGCTCCTGCGGTTATTTTTTTGATGTTTTTTTAGAAGCTGCCTTTTTGGCAGGTGCCTTTTTGGCAGGTGTCTTTTTAGCAGGTGCTTTTTCAGCAGGTGCTTTTTCAGCAGGTGCTTTTTTAGAAGGTGTCTTTTTAGCAGGCGCTTTTTTAACAGGCGCTTTTTTAACAGGTGTTTTTTTAGCAGGTGCTTTTTGCACAGGTGCTTTTTTGGCAGGCGCCTTTTTGGCAGGTGCCTTTTTGGCAGGTGCCTTTTTGGCAGGTGCTTTTTTAGCGGGCGCTTTGGGTGCAGCGGCTTTTGTAGCAGGCGCCTTTTTGGCAGGCGTTTTTTTGCCAGTCGCTTTTTTTCCAGTTACCGGTTGTACAGGCGCTTTTGGGGCGGGCGCCTTTTTAGCAGGTGCTTTTTGTACAGGTGCTTTTTTTGCGATATCGCCTTTTGGCGCCGCAGCTGCTTTTCCGGACTTTGCCTTTTTGGACCTGGCATCTGCGACAGGTTCAGCTGAAGACTCTGCTTTCTGCTTTTCCTTCTGACGCTTTTCGATAAGCGCCTTGCGGGCGGCCAATGCAGCCACGCGTTCTGCTTTGGCTTGCTTATCAGCTTCCCGTTTTGCTTTTGCGGCAGCTTTCTTTTCAGCCTCGGCTTCCCGTTTTGCTTTTGCTTCAGCTCTGGCAGCGGCCTCTTCCTCTTCCCGCATTTTCCTTTCCTGCGCAGCGCGGGCTTCCTCCGCCAGCCGCTTGTGGTCAATCGTGTTTTCGATGCGCGCCACCATTCGGCCACATGCGGGACAGGCGTCAATTACTTCGTCCTGCAACAGTTTTGATTTGATGCCCGTGGGCATTTCCATGCGACAGACGCGGCAAATGCCATCCTCAAGGATGGTGAGCCCCACACCGGAGCGCGAGGCGCGCAGTCGTTCGTATTTTTTCACCAGCGCAATTGGCACGCCCTGGAGTTCCGCGTTTCGTTTTCGCTCCAAGTCGTTTATGTGGTTGTTATGAATTTTAATCTTTGCTTCCGGCGCCTGCTGGGAACGCTGTACTTCATGCGCCCGTTCCTCGATTCGCGTCTGGATACTCTTTAAATTTTTTTCAAGAATTTCAATCTGCTCATCGGTTTCAACCACAAGTATCGATAGCTTTTCCTCTTCGGTTCGAAGCGCTTCGGTGGACGAGCGGTTACGCGGCTTGAATGCCCTCGCCCGATTGGCAATCAGCCCCTTGATGGCGCTTCGGATATCTTCCAGTGTATTTTGGTACATTTCCTTTTGCGCCCGGGTGGATTCCAGGCTTTCGCTAATGGACTGATACTCTGCTTTCAGTGTGTTCAGCTGCGGGTCTTCACGCATGCATCGCTGTTGAAGCTCTTTCACCGTGTCGGCCACGCCTCTGATTTGCAGATCAATATCCTGGATAACCAGTAGTTTTTCGAGCAATTTTGAATCCCATTGTTTCATTTTTTACTTCCTTATAAATATTGCAAAAACTATTAGCTTAATTTGCAAAATATGTCAAAGTGCACTGGCAAGATTGCAGTTATTTCGTCTAAAGAATTAATTCTGCGAGAAGCCTTGAATTTGCGTAGATATGACGAAAAAAAATACAGTTTTTGATGTTGTTGTGATTGGCGGCGGTCATGCGGGGTGCGAAGCATGGGCGGCATCCTGTCGTGTTGGCGTAAAAACAGCAATGATTGTGCCGTCTTTTGAGACAGTTGGGCTTCAGCCGTGTAATCCGGCAGTGGGGGGGCCAGGGAAGGGGCATCTGGTGCGCGAGATAGTGGCGCTGGGTGGCGTCATGGGAAAAGTGACCGACCGGAGTGGCATTCAGTTTCGCACCTTGAATCGAACCAAGGGGCCCGCTGTTCGTTCCACCCGGGTGCAGACCGATTCAGCTGTATATATTCGCAATATGATGAGAATTTTGACTGATTACAGCGAACATGGCGTTATCATTGAAGGATTTGCCGGAGACCTGAAGTGGGACGGCAGTGGTACCCAAAGAGCTATTTCCGGGGTGTATCTGCAAAACGGCGAGCTGATAAAATGCCGTTCCGTGGTTATCACCACCGGCACATATCTTCGTGGTATGCTTTTTATTGGTGACGAACTGACGCCCGGGGGGCGTCAGGGTGCTGAACCATCGGTCACCCTTTCGGAATCATTGGAAAAAGCTGGCTTGCCACTGATTCGGTTAAAAACCGGAACCTGTCCAAGAATTGCGGGTGACTCAATAAACACCAGTTTGCTTGAAGCGCAGTTTGGCGATGAGCCACCACCTTTTTTCGACCCTGAAACCAAAGGTGTCCGCTTGCCGCAGCGTAGCTGTTACGTCACATACACGGGCGCTGAAACACATGCGGTAATACAGAAGAATCTTCACAGATCTGCGATGTACAGTGGCAGCATATCGGGAATTGGACCACGGTACTGTCCCAGCATTGAAACAAAAATTGAACGCTTTCCCGACAAGGATCGTCACCAGATTTTTTTGGAACCAGAGGATGTGGAGGGAAAAACCATTTACCCGGCAGGGCTTTCAACCAGTTTTCCAAGGGATGTTCAGTTAGCAATGGTTCGTTCCATTCCTGGTCTACAGCACGCCAGAATTGTAAAATGGGGATATGCAGTAGAGTATGATGCGATTGAACCGCAAACACTCGCACCCCATCTTGAGGTCGATGGCTTCAGGGGGCTCTATCTGGCAGGACAGATTCTGGGGACATCCGGGTATGAAGAGGCGGGCGCGCTGGGATTGATTGCCGGTGCCAACGCGGCATTGTCCGCGAAGGGCATTGCGCCAATTGTGTTGCCGCGAAACAAAGCCTATCTTGGCGTTATGATTGATGATTTGACCGGGAGAGGTGTGGATGAGCCGTATCGGATGTTTACTTCGAGAGCGGAATATCGCCTGCTGCTTAGGGAGGATAACGCCGATGAAAGGCTGTTTGACGAGGCAGTGCGCAGTGGACTGATAGACGACCGGACCGCCGCGCGCACCCGTGCGTCCATGGAACTGATGACGGACACGTTGTCACGGCTGCAGGACAGCGCGTTGAATCCCAGTCAGGAAAACAACCAGCGACTGCGGGATGCCGGAATTTCGGAAATCAAAAAACCGACGACCCTGTTTGAACTGGCGCGACGTGAGGAATGCCAGCTTGAAAGACTGTACCCTGTGGCGCCATGGCTGGCGGATTTGGATTGCGCGGTGCGAACCTGTCTGGAAGTGAAAATTAAGTATGAAGGGTATCTTGGTCGCCAGGAAGTGCAGGCAAAACGTCTTGCAGAGGCGGATACTGTTCGGCTACCGGAAGGAATGTGTTTTGATGGAATTCCAGGTCTTAGGGGTGAAGTGATTGAAAAGCTGAATTTTTCGCGTCCAGCCACTCTGGGGCAGGCCAGCCGGATTCCCGGGGTGACACCCGCCGCAATTGAGATACTGCGGGTGTATATTCAGCGTCATCAGCAGAATAATTAAGTAAAAACGCTAATTGTCCATCACATCAATTAAAATTTTTAGTAAAATTTAGCGAGCATGAATGCCGGGTGAGCCTTCCGGTATAATTAAGGCACTTTACAATGTACGCTAATTTGGGCGTTCATTTTGCTTTTAATAATAAAGGAGTGTGCATGAAACGGTTACTTTGGATTTTTGTTTGCCTCACTGCGTTCTGGGCTTTGGGGTGCGGTACCACCAGCGAGACCGGCGACAGTTCAGATAGTGATTCGGATAGTGATTCGGATAGTGATTCGGATAGTGATTCGGATAGCGATTCTGACAGTGACAGTGATTCTGATGGGGATTCTGACAGTGATTCGGACAGCGATTCGGACAGCGATAGTGATTCGGATTCGGACAGTGATTCGGATTCAGACAGTGATTCGGATTCAGACAGTGACAGCGATTCCGATAGTGATTCGGATTCGGATTCGGACAGCGATGGGGATATGTCGTCGTGTGACAACGTATCATTCGAGATTAAGACCGGCGGTTTTGTGTGTGCGGGTGCCATGCACGGATACGCATGGACCAGTCCTGGCGAAATTGATGGGGCTGAAATTGACCCGGCCAATTTTGAGGCAGTGTCAGGGGGCGAAGGCAAGCTGTGCGTGACCGGAAAAACCGTTGGCGATGAATCCTGGGGGTCGGTGGGAATCCTTGGTCTCAATGCATCTCAGGCGGAAGGTTCAAGTAAGGAAGGGGCCTGGAAGCCAACGAGCGACAACGACGGTATCGATGTCACAATTTCCAAAAACGGCACTTTTACGGTACGGCTTCAGGTTAAAACCGATGGTGGTGACGAATACTGCACAACCATCGATGACGGCGCCAACTCTGTAAAATGGGAAGATCTGACAGAAGCCTGCTGGGAATCCGGGAATCCGTCCTATAACGGAGAAGACCCCATTTCGTCGGTAATGCTGCTGGTGCCGGGCCACAATGTTAATGACATTGATTACGATTTCTGTCTTGAAGAAATGATCGCCACTGGTGGCAAGGAAGTGATTGTGACCGATTCCGATTCTGACACGGATACTGACACGGATTCGGACACGGACAGTGACACTGATTCGGATACGGACAGCGATACTGATTCGGATACGGACAGCGATACTGATTCAGACACGGACAGTGACACTGACACCGATACGGATTCCGACAGCGACGGCGACGGCGTGGTTTACGATTGCGGTATCCCGGATGCCGGTGAAGGTGGCAAATCCAAACCATCCGGAGCCCCCGGAGGCCTGAAAATCCTCGACTGGGCTGGCTACAAAGGCGCACTTTCGTATACCTTTGATGATGGCGATTCGTCCCAAATAACTAATTTCGATGCGATGATGGCCCTTGATGTGAATTTTACATTCTTTTTAACGACAGCAATGGGGCAATGGCAAAACGATAAATACAAACAGGCACTTGCAAAGGGACATGAGATTGGCAATCATACCAGCGTTCATGATGAGAGTTGCGGAGGTATCGCTGAGGGAAAATCAGCACTCGAAGCACATTTTGGGACGACACTGTATACAATGGCCGCACCCAACGTGAAAACAGACGCATGTAAAGCAGCAGGGGTTCAAAATTATCATTTCATGGATCGTGGGGCAAATGCATGGGATATCGGCAGCGCGAGTACTGCGATTATCAAGCCAAATGACAATTCTGATCCGTTTAATCTTCCCAGTTGTTTACCTGGTGCAAATCCTTCTGCGAGCCAGCTGAATAGTGCATCAGATGCGGCCAGAAATCAGGGCGGATGGCTGGTATATACGATTCATGGGTTTGGAAGTGGCTATAACCCATGGACCTACACCGATTTCGATTCCAACGTGAAGTATGTGAAAGGGCAGGGGGACATGTGGATTGACAGCATGATGAATGTCGGCGCCTACTGGATGGGGCAGAAGTCAGCCAATGTTTCCGGAACTTCTATGAGCTTCAATCTCCCGAATCACTTTCCCGAGGGTAAATGCCTGCGAGTGACCGTGGATGGTGGCGATGTATACCAGGATGGCCAGAAAGTGGCCTGGAACGAGCACGGTTACTACGAAGTATCTCTCGATGGTGGCGAAGTCACAGTGAAATAATCTGGCGCTTTTTTTCGTTCTATTCGCTCCGGGTTTCAATCCTACCTGACAAAAAGATTCTTTGTCGATTTTGTCTAAAATTGATGTTCCGCGAAATTTTTTGCAACAGTTTTGCAAGGTGGCCGAATAGCGTTTGTTGTTTTACAGACAGTTCCATTTTGTCAAGATGGTGCTAAAAAGGGCGGATTACGTTTATTTCACGAGAAAGGTACATGATGAAAAAGGCTGCTTGTCTACTTTCAACATTATTATGTTTGGGATGTTTAAAAAAAAATCCAATGGAATACCCTGATACGGAAACAGGTACAGTGCCCGACACAGGGACGAATTCTTTCAACGAGATCGAAAGTGACCCCGATACGGGTAGGATTGAAAGCAGCAGCGGCGATACGTCTTCGACTGAGCGGGAGACTGATAGCGCAATGTACAGTGACATCGGCAACAATGATACTGAGAACTCTGTGGTTTTAGACACCGTTTCAGCATCTGATGACAGCTCGTCAATACAATTGTCGGATGATACGTCGACACTATTCGAGGAAATATCAGAGGAGCGGGTTTTCGATGATACCGTGACAACAACCGCAACGGACATCGATACGGAAACTGTGGACACTGTGCCGATTTCATTTGCGGATACCGAGACACTCTCAGCAGACTCAGTGTCAGGTGATACGTGTGGCATCGTTGCTACCGTAAACGTTTGCGACGAGTTCAATAGAATTGTCAGTTTGAATAATTGCGGGGAAACTTTAGCAACAGTAGAGCAATGTGGTGACCTTGAAGAATGTTTGCATGGCGTATGTATATGTCCTAAAGGCCTAACTGGAGAAAATTGTTCGATACCGGTACTGCATGTAAACGCTTCTATCGCTTCAGATGTTGGTCATAGTGGCAGGAGCTGGGAGGATGCTTTCAAGGATTTGCAGCAAGCGCTGGCACTTTCAGATGGTGTTGGGCCGGTGGAGATCTGGGTCGCACACGGCCGTTATTTCCCTGGTATAAAACGCGAGGATACATTCGTAATGAAAGAGAATACTGCATTGTACGGGGGATTTGCAGGCGAAGAACGAATCCGTGATCAAAGGGATTGGCTACAAAATGAAACGATTTTGGATGGAGATATAGACAGGAATGATAATGGCTCTTTTACGATGCACGGGGGCAATGCATATCATGTGGTGACCATCCAGCCGTTATCATCAAGTGTGAAACTGGATGGATTTACTGTTCGGGGAGGAAACGCGGATACCACAGGTAGAGTAGGCCCCGAAGGTGGTGGGCTGATTGCGGACCAAGTATCGCTTCATGTGGAGAATTGTATTTTTAAAGAAAATAATGCGAGCAACTTCGGTGGAGGAATAGCGCAAAATACGGGCTATCTGAAAGTTGTGAATAGTATATTCAGAAACAATCGCGCCGCTACAGGTGGTGGTATGTACGTTTACATGAATGCAGATCCGTTAGGCATTGTGCTTGAAAACGTTGACTTCGTTGCAAACTCCGCAAGTTACGGCAGCGGCGGTGCAAGTCTGGATTCCACGACAGTTCAAGGCAAGGTTCATGGTTGTTCATTCATCGATAACTATTCGGCGGGGACTGCGGGAGGTGTACATGGGTCGAATATAATATTCGGGGACTGTAATTTTGTAAATAACCACGCCCAAAAAGGTGGTGCGATGGTGTTGTCGGGGGATGCACCCATGCTGGAGAATTGCATATTGTGGGCGAACGAAGCAGAATTTGAGGGAGGAGCTATGGTGGTTGCACAATTGGGGTCAGACTACAGACAGAGTACCCTGATAACAAATACGACCATTGCTGGGAATTATACAGGAGAATACAATGCAGCAGTTGCGGTAGTCAATGAATCCACCCTAACCATCTTCAACAGTATTATTTGGGGAAATGAAACTGGGATGGGCGGGGAGAATTTTCAATTCAGTTTTGAAGGCGACAGCAATCTTGCAACGCTGAAGAACAGTATTCTTGAAGGAGGATGCGATCGGAATGCTGCAATTGGGTGCACAGATGTGTTGAACTCCGATCCCTTTTTTGCGGATGAAACTGCGGGAAATTTGCATTTAAGGTCCGGGTCTCCAGCAATCGATGCGGGGCTAAATAGCGCTGTCGCTAGCGACTGGGTGGATGCAGATGAAGATGGGGACACTGATGAACTGATGCCATGGGATATCGAAGGCTCTATGCGTGTTCTTGACGGTAACGGTGATTCAACAGCGACAGTGGATATGGGAGCCTATGAATATATCCCCGGTGCAAAATAGTCTATTCATCGATACGCGGGTGCAGCGGCGAAGAGCTGGCCGAGAGGTGTGAGAGCTGGGGGATTTTCGCGGTCGGAGAGGCTGCTGTACGTGTTCCAGGGGTACCATGCGTAACGCTCCAGATCTGTCCGGTTGTTGAACATCTGCAGTGCGGAACTGAAAAAGTTCATTACGGTCTGCTCGTCAGGATTGCTTTCATTCATGCAGCCAAATTCGGTGAGCCAAAGGGGTTTTCCCCACTGGGAGGCCCAGTTCAGGGCACCATTAAGTTGTCCGGCGTCGTTGCAGGACCCGGCGTTCCAGCCGTACCAGTGTACCGTGACAAAATCCACCCTAAGGCCATTGGCGTTCGCCTGCAGCATGAAGTCTTCAAGCCAGCCTCGCCCATTGTCAGACACAGCGGGACTGCCGACCCGCACGTTGGGGTTTGAAGTGAGCAGTGGCCACAATTCAATGGCGCGTTCCACTGTCATGTTGGCCTGGTCACTTTTATTGGGCTCGTTGAACCCAAGCACGACTGTGTAGCCTTTGCTGACGATCTCGTTATATTTGTCGATGATGCCATCCTCTCCATCATCCCCCCATATCATCGGAACAAAATAGGGATCATCACAATCGGTCTCCTGAGAATAATGCATCCAGTTGTAACACCAGGATAAATTGAACATCGCAATTTCATCAGCCCGGGAATTGCCCACTCCTTTAAAGGGAATTCCAGGTAATTCGGTGTCCGTATCTGAATCGGTATCAGAGTCAGTATCAGAGTCAGTATCAGAGTCAGTATCTGAATCGGTGTCAGAGTCAGTATCAGAGTCAGTATCAGAGTCAGTATCTGAATCAGTATCTGAATCGGTATCAGAGTCAGTATCTGAATCAGTATCTGAATCAGTATCTGAATCAGTATCTGAATCGGCATCTAAATCAGTATCTGAATCAGTATCACTGTCTGAGTCACTGTCTGTATCCGCGTTTCCCGATGACGCATTGTTTGAATCAGTATTTTCAGAATCGGTGCCGCATCCGCAGAAAACTGTCAGCATCAGCAGTACCAGCGCTGTGAACGCCGTATTGAAAAAAAATAAAGTGTTACGCATGAAAAAGGCCCTTTCGATGAATTGCCCGGTTGCGCATGGGAGGCGTCCGAATATGGGATCAATCTTATCTTAAAAAATGAAAAAAAGCAGTATCACTGTGGGTCATTAATATTGCCTGTTTAAAACTGACAGTTGCCCATTTGAGCGATTGTAAGATAAAAAGATTTTCAGGAACGTGCGTCAAAACACCTTTTAATATGGATATGGCATGATTCGAGAACTGACACCTGAAGAATTTGAAGCGACCGTTGCAGACAATATGCGTCTGCTCGATGAGAACGATGACACCTGCGCCGGCATTCCATTGGTTGATTATGTGGAACGGTGCATCGGCGTTCTTGAGATGAACATCGACGTGGATGACGTGGAGTTTCACTACGCATACATGAATGACCAACGGCAGATTTGCCATATCGGACTGAACTTTGGTGACGAAAATCTGTACCTGGTGGTGGTGGTGGATGTGTCGAAGCAAAAAATTATGGGGCATACGGTTTTGGATTTGTCAAAGCTCAAGACAAACCCGGATTCAAAAAGGTAGCACAGCCAATGGTGAACTATAAGGAAAGTGCCTCCCGCGCCAGAGAAACATCAACATTTCGGTTTACTGCCTACGAAAAACAGTTGCTGGCTCATCTGGCGGACTTACAGGGAATGACCCAAACGGCGTTAATTCGATCACTGCTGGAAGACCGTGCATCGCAACTGGGAATTGACGCGTTGCCGGCACCGCAAAAAAAACGACGGCCAGGTCGTCCTAAAATGGAACCACATCGTGACACTGACAAGTCGGCACTGGTTGAGCCTGTAGAAGATGAAGCGGATACCGAGCGTCCGGTCGCTGAACTTGTGAGTGCTGACCGTCCGGCTGCTGATCGCACGGTTGCGCAGCGCCCGATTGCAAAGACGGAGGAATCGGCACGGGGTGTCACTGCACGGGCGGTGAGGGAATCAGAGGTCTTCGCCGATACGTTTGGCGCATTGATAGTTCAGTTCCAGCAGTCCTTTCGGGTGCGCAGCGAAAAAATGCAGCACGAGCTGGAAAACACCATTCGATTTGTGACTGGCGTCACCGGCGAGATGGTGTTGTTGCCGCCTGAATGGCTGCTCGCAGATATTGACGCGCCGTTGCTGACAGATGTGCGGGAGCGCATCAGGGACGCCGAAATGCGATTCCCCCAAAAGAATCTTCATTTAACCTATCTGCGAATGATGTTTAACTTCGCTGTAAAGGAAGGAATGGTGCCAGAAGCGGTCCGCCCCATGGAGACCCTGCGTTCGTTTACTGCCAAAGAGGTGGCCGACGCGTTCCCCCTGCCTATTAAAACAATTTAGCAGCGTGTTCCACTGCGCCAGGGGTATCCACATCCTGCCATTTGCCGTCTTTGATGTCGTGAACCAGTGCTGTCCCCTGCAGACTCATCGCCTTGACCCCATCGGATAGTGAGCAATCGCCGTCGTCTCGGGTGTTGGCCGCTGCCTCGATTCGGTCAAACAGGGCGGGGGTGCATGAAAAGAGTCCGGTATCCACCGCATCAAACTCAGGCAGTTCCTTGTGGATTTCCATGATTCTGCCGTTTTGCGTCTTGACTTTGGTGGCGTCGTCTTCGTCGTAAATGGCGTCCAGTTTTCTATCCACGGCCAGAACCAGCCCGTCTGCGGGTAATGGCGCTTCCTTGAGCCCGGCAATGAGAGATGATTCAAAAATGTGGTCGGCCATCGACAGAAAAAAGCTGCGTTGTCCCACCGCCTGTCTGGCAGCCAGGACGGATAGTCCGTTGCTCAGAGTGTATCTGGGGTTGCGAACGAACTGCACATGATTTCTGGGATTATCGGCGCGGACGCCCTGCTCTATTTCGTCGGCGCGATGGCCGGTGACAATCACGGCATCCTTGATTCCTGCTTCGTAGAACCGGTCAAGAACCCGGAGAATGAGGGCTCGACCGTTGACCTGCATCAGCGGTTTGGGCAGAGTGTCGGCGCTGGTAAGCCTGGAGCCTATGCCCGCTGCGATAATAACTACAAGTGTTGGCTTTTCTGCGTTCATGGCCCTTAAGTAGGCCAGCTATTCAACAGTGTCAACAATGTAGTGCGCAAATGTATGCCCCATGCATTTTGATGAAATACTCCGACGGGACAGCTGTTAGAATGGTATGACTTAAGGCATGATTTTCTGTTTTTTTAACCGAAATAGAGGTAAGGTGAAACTTATATGCACATAGTGGAGCACAACGGCTGAGACAATCATGAACGACTTTTCGATTGATTCAAATACGGGTTTTCAATCGGTACGTTTCTCCAAACCGCTTTTGTTGGTTGGGAATCCCACATCCCAGACCGGCAAGGCGGCTAAACGGATTGAACTGGCCCGGGAGATTATGCACCAGAAGGGCATTTCGCACGAGTTTCGCAGCACGTTACCCAATGGTGAAACGGTGCGCATGGTGCGCGACGCGATTGATAGCGACGGGTTTGACACTATCGTTTATATGGGGGGGGATGGCACTTTTTACGAGGTGGCAACCGGAATATGCACCTCAACGCAACCAGAGCGGATTCGACTGGGGATGCTGCCGTCCGGTACCGCCAATGATCAGGGAAAATCGTTTGGCATCTCATCAGAGGATCGCGCACTACCCGAAAATATCGATGTCATTCTCAATGGACACAACGAATCTCTTGACGTGGGGGAAGTGACCGCGCTGGATGTGGATGGCAGGGTGATATCCACTGATTTTTTCTTTGACTCTCTTGGCTGGGGGCTGTCAGCGGCCATTTTAGCGTTTCGAAACCGCGAATTGCAAATGGTAAAAAAAATGCCTTTGTGGCGGGAGATGTATCGTGACCAGGCAGTGTATGTCCGCGCGGCGGTGCACGAACTCGCGCTTCACTGGGCCACGCGGGATCGGTTCGCCGCCGAGATTGAGGTTGACGGTTGGGTGCATCAGTTTGAAAAATTGTCTGATATTGTGGTGAGCAATACCACGGTTTACGCGGGGGAATGGATTATCGATCCTCATTGTTCAGCAAGCGACGGAATGATTGAACTGGCACCGTTTTCCGGTATGCGGGACTGGATGAGCAAGCTGATTGTTCATCATAAAAAAAATCTTATCACCGAGGAAATGCTGAACAAAATCGGTGTATCACACACGCCCAATCTCAAGGGAAAGGAATTTCGTATTCATTTGCTGCGTCCGTCGGTGGACAAAAGACTGCCTTCCCAGCGGGATGGCGAGGAATTTGTTGGCGCGGATGACTACTATATCCGGGTATTACCAAGACTTTTAACGGTTATTGTGCCTAAAAATTTTCATTGGATATAGATACCGTGTAAACTTTTCCAGCGATGAACCAGATTCAGAACCGAAGAACCCTGTTTAGACGATATGCGGACCGCCGTGTTGCTGCCTTGCTTGAGTTGCATGAGATACTCTTCTACCAGAACGCAGGCGACCGCAGAGATCGTTTACTGATGAACACTATGAACGCGGACTATCAGACGGATAGGGTTGCGCTGGTGCAGACGATTCCAGAAACCCCATCAGCAGTCACTGTGCTCTGTGCATCTGAGAGCTGGTCGACACCGGTACCCGATCGATTATTGGTGGGCGCAGGCATTCAACGTGTCATCGATACCCATCGTCAGTTCGAAGGTGCATTGACCCTCTCCAGGTTCCGTCGGTCGTCAATTTTCAGTGACAGCGAATGGCAATCGCTGTGGGACAGTGACTTGCTTGAACCGGCCACTGCACTGCTTAGCGTGCCGGTTTGTCCTTCGAATGCGCCGGTTGCATATCTTTGGCTGGTGGCCGATAACGGCTCCAGGGAATGGAGCAGTCATGATCGGGATTTGGCTGAAGAGGAAGCCGTTCTTTTGGCCCGGGTTTTAGACCGGGAAATGCTTCGTTAGAAAATAAAATTTCGTTGAAATTTGTCAAAATTCGTCTCAATTTTGTGTTTGGCATCCACAGTAGTAATGAAAAGAGATTTATTACTAACAGGAGACTACATGCGTGATCGCTTAAGCGGGCCATTCTGAGCGTATCCGTCAATATTCATCGTAGTCTCGGGTCATATTTGTGAGTTCCGG
>JAFGWT010000152.1 GCA_016937015.1 Deltaproteobacteria bacterium
ATCGTCACATCGGTGGGGATTGGCGGAGCAACGGTGACACAGGTGGCGCAGCGTCATGAGGTGATCGCGTTTGAGGCGTGGCTCACGACCAATTGAGCGCGCCTCTCAGCCAAAGCCCCTCTCGGCGAAGCGCTCAAATACATTGCAAAATACTGGGATGGACTGTGCCTGTTTCTGACTGACGATCGCATCGAGATGGACAATAATACCGTCGAGCGCACAATCCGGCCTATCGCTTTGAGCCGCAAAAATGCACTCTTCGCTGGTCATGATGCCTGTGCCGCAAACTGGGGCGTCATCGCGTCCTTGATCGAGACCTGCAAATTGAACGATGTCGATCCGCATGCCTATCTGGCCAATACGCTCACAGCCATCGTCGAAGGCCACAAACAAAGCCAGATTAACGATCTGCTACCGTGGAACTACGTCAAATAGGTGGGATCAGCGCACCGGTTACTGTCCTTCGACACATCGATCCCGACATAGATCGTTGCTTGTTCCTTCGTCATGCATTCCTCCATCGCAGATCGACGGCACTTTCCGCCATGCGATCAGAATACAGGCAGATCCGTCATGCGCGCGCCGCTGGAAAAAGACATGCAGTCTTACGTTGCGGGGGCGACTGCGCAGAATGGCTATATCGCCGCTGACCACGCCTCGTTATAGGGCTGCAATGTCGGTCGAGGGAGGATTAGTCCTTCAAATGAAATGGTCAAAAATGGCCCGCAGGATACTGGCTGTCCCTTTACCCGACGCCCAGATTGGCGCGTTGCCTGCAAGCGCATCCTTCACGCAGTAGAACGCCTGATGGCTGCTACTCTTCCACGCGAAGACGAAAACATCAGCTGTCTTTGCCAAATTCGTAAGCTGCGCAGTCGCTACGAGGTCCGAGTTCACAACGACCTTGCAGCCTGGGAACAACTCCTCCAGTGCCGTCTTGGCACGCACACCGGCAGACTCCGTGAGCGTGTAGATGCCGATCGTCTTGCCATTGAGATCGGGTTGGTACTTCGCGTCGGTGTCCCCCGACTTCGCTTCCCATTTGAGCGCAGCGATCGCCTCCTCGCTCACCCCGTAATCCTTCGCCAGCATCTCAAGCGGCAGCAGATCGACCGCTGTCAAACGATGCGCGAAGCTTGCGGCTTGGCTGAGCACCTGCAGGAAGAGCCTGAGGCGGGCGTCACGGGCGGCGTCCGACGGACACGGCAATATCGCGAGGGCTTCGCACAAGTCCAGGCTCCACGGCAGATAGGAAAATGAACCAATCCGCTTCTGCACGTCTTCAAGATCGCCTATAAGTGATTTGTATTCGGCCGACGACAGTCCCTGCTCGATCAGCAGTATGGTCAACTGAGAAAGCAGGTCGAGATCGGCTCGCGAAAGCGTCTCGTCCAGCGCAATCAATAGCAGCAGCAACGATGCGATGGGCTTCGTGGCGGGGGTCGCCGCAGTTTCATCGGGGAAGATACTGGCATAGATTTGAGGAACTGCGGATCGTGCAATTTCTCCAGCTTCGTCGTCTAATTCGCCGAGGATGTCCGCGAACTTCTTCGCCAATTGCCCATCCTCGCGGATTTCCGCCGCATCCCAATTTGTCCGAGCGGATTGCACACTGTGTTCTGCTGAGGCGAGATCCACGCCCGCCCGCAGTTGCTCGGCCCAGAGCATCCATGGATTGTTCTCTGTTGGCTTCGGGGCCATCCCAGTTGACGGCCATTCGTGATGCTGTTGGTAACGATTTAAGTATGCATGTTTTGGGTTTCGCTAAGGCTGAAGAAATTCATGAATTTAGTGACCTGAACATCACCAGCTTTGATACAACATCACCGCTTTTGCGTGCATTCAAAGACTCCAATCGGAACTACTACGCCTTACGGCCGGAAGGTGGAATTGACTATTATTCCGCGATCCGAATCCCACAAGCGATCGATAATAACGGCCTGAAAAACCTCGCCAAGCAAGGGATCTATTCTCAGGAAGATCTGCAAAACCGCGAGGCCACTGCCCTCAGAACACTTCGGGCATTTGACCGTGGAGAAGCAGATGTTCAGGACACCTTGACTGACGTAATGGCTTATACTGCACCTCTAACTGTGGGGCGAGATGAAGGGCATTCGGACAAAGAAAAACGTAAGCTGGATGGCCTTCGTGAAAGATACCAGAGAACACTAGAAGATCGCCCTTGGAAGACGTGCACGTGCCAGGTTTGCCGTACAGCCAGCATCGAAACGATCATTTTTCGAGCCAGCAATCGAAACAAACGGCGCGGTATTCACAACCTCCAAGCATACCAAAAACACATTAGAAAAATCGGGAAATCAGATAACTATGCCTAAGACTCTCACCTTTAAGGCAATCCGGGCGAAGCAGAGCGATCGTCATGAAGTATTCTCGTTCGCTGCTAGAGCAAAAGACGTCTTTGAGATTGCCCGCATTGATAGGGCGGGGCGCGATACTCAGGGCGAACTCTTCGGGTTTCAACGACCACAGGTTTCAAAGCACATCCACGAGATCCGTGATTACTTGAAAAAAGATGATGCTGTCCTGCCGAACTCGGTAGTTCTGGCATTTGTTGGAGGGGTTAAAACTAAGCAACTGGACGATGGCTTCTCTGAAATTCAGGTGGAAGTTGGTGACCAACCTCCAGGATTGGTTGTAGATGGTCAGCAACGGTTGACCGCTCTTCAGGGCATAGCGGACAAAGATTTTGAAGTCTTTGTGTCTGCGATGATCTGTAAAGATGACGAAGACCTTCGTCGTCAGTTTATCCTCATCAACAATACCCGTCCGCTTCCCAAAGAACTTATCTACGAGTTACTGCCGACAGTGACTGATCTGCCACATCGAATGGCATCCCGAGCCTTTGCAGCAAATCTCACAACGCATCTGAACTATGTCCCTGGTGAAGAGGGTGCGGCTTCTGCGTTGCGCGGACAAATCAAGCAACACACCAACCCAGGTGGTTCAATATCGAGCAATGCGATCCAGCGGGTCATCATGAATTCGCGATCAAACGGTGCCCTTCGTGATTTCGCGCGAGACGAAGATGCGTCCCAAAAGTCGCTCAAAATGATAGGAGATTTTTACGGTGCGGTCATGGATCTCTTTCCAGAAGCATGGATTGGCATGGGGCCAAGAAATTCGCGTCTCAAGCACAGCGTCGGGGTTATCGCATTGGGATACGCAATGGAGATGGCCTACGCACTTCACGGTGCCCGGACACGTGAGGATTTCAGAGACAAATTGAAGTGCCTGACCGTCGACGGTCTATGCGCCTGGACTTCGGGAACATGGGTCTTCAATCGTGAAGAAAGCCGTACCTGGGACAGATTGCAAAATACACCGCCAGATATTCGCCTACTTAGCGATTATCTAGTTCGTTTGGTACGTGACCAGGGCATTCGAGGTGGCAGTGATCTCGACCAACTGCGAGCGAGCCTTTCCGAGCAACCAAGCTTGATAAATTAGTAGGTTCAGTTCCATGGATGAAAAGGCGATCGTACTTTTTTCGGGAGGCCAGGACTCAGCAACCTGCCTAGCCTGGGCGTTGAATGAATTTTCAAGTGTTGAAACGATAGGTTTTGACTACGGGCAAAACCACTCGGTCGAACTTGAAGTACGTCAGACATTTTTGGAAAGCTTCCGCTCAAGCTTTCCGGATCTGACCAAGAATCTTGGTGAAGATCATCTTGTAGATCTGAGCGTGCTCGGCGCGATCAGCGATACTGCACTGACAGGCGAACGTGAGATCGAAATAAATGAGGCGGGTCTTCCCAACACGTTTGTTCCCGGCCGAAACTTACTTTTTTTAACTATTGCGGCAGCAGTTGGATACAGGCGCAATGCAAAGCACCTCGTCGGCGGGATGTGTGAAACTGACTACTCCGGTTATCCTGATTGTCGCGATGATACGCTGAAATCTCTTCAGGTTACGCTCGGCCTCGGTATGGACATGCGGTATGTGCTGCACACGCCTCTTATGTGGATCGACAAAGCCGAGACCTGGCGAATGGCTAGCGATCTTGGTGGCGCGGGCCTCGTAGATCTCATCATCAAAGATACCCATACGTGCTATCGCGGAGACCGCAGCACGCTGCACGCTTGGGGATATGGGTGCAACGATTGTCCCGCATGTGAACTCCGTGCCTCAGGATGGAACTCCTATGCTGAAGGGATGTCGTCTCAGCAGGGAGCGGGTCAATGACTTATTCGGTGAAAGAAGTCTTTTATACCCTGCAAGGGGAAGGGGCGAATACTGGCCGTCCCGCGGTGTTCTGCCGATTTTCAGGATGCAATCTCTGGAGTGGGTTAGAACGGGACAGGTCAACTGCTGTCTGCCAGTTCTGCGATACAGATTTTGTTGGAACTGACGGCATTGGTGGCGGCAAATTCCGGACCGCTGACGAGCTAGCAGATCATGTCGCCGCGACTTGGCCGCCATTGGGTAAAGGGCAGAAACTTGTCGTGTGCACTGGTGGCGAACCTGCATTGCAACTTGATGAGACGTTGATTGCTGCTCTTCATGACCGCGGTTTTGAAGTGGCGATCGAAACAAATGGAACGATCGGGCTTGCGAGAGGTATCGATTGGGTCTGCGTGAGTCCTAAGGCTGGCGCGGACATTGTGGTGACCAAGGGAGACGAACTCAAAGTTGTTTGCCCACAGACGGGACAGGACCTGGATTTCCTGCGAAGCTTGGACTTCACACACTTTTTCCTGCAACCCATGGACGGCGCGGACCAGCAAGCTTCTCTGCCGCAAGTGCTTGCCTACTGCCTTGAAAACCCCGAATGGCGCCTTTCGCTGCAAACTCACAAGATCCTCGAGATCGCATAAAAACTAATGAGGACAAAAAAATGATCGAGCTATACAAGGAATTCACGTTCGAAGCTGCGCATCAACTCGCGGCAAATGTAGATCCGGATCACCCGTATGCTCAGTTGCATGGGCATTCGTTTTCGGTGGAGGTATTCGTGAGCGGAGAACCCGATCCGGACACCGGTTGGATCATCGATCTGTCGGATTTTGACAACGCGATTGACCCGGTTAGGCAGCAATTGGATCATAGCTACCTGAACGCGATTGAAGGGCTTGAAAGACCGACGCTAGAAAACATCACACAGTGGATCTGGCGGAAGCTTGATCCGCGAATTTCAGGTCTTGACCGAGTGGTTGTCAAGCGGGGCACTTGCGGACACGGATGTGTCTATCGCGCGAATTAAAAGGGAATCGAGCAATGACAAGAAGAGCAATGGGGTATGTGTATCTGGCAGCTTTCACGCTGTGTATTCCAATGGCCAACTGGATGATTGGGAATATTGGGACATTTTGTGTGCCAGACGGCCCATGTCTTATTCCTGTTGCACCCGGG
>JAFGWT010000001.1 GCA_016937015.1 Deltaproteobacteria bacterium
GCCTGCGGCTGCCTTCCCACAATACCTCGCGATATTGCGGTTGCCGTTCGGCTAAGGGTTCCCGCCATCTGGGCCCCTAAGGGACTTTCACCCCCAAGTCACTTCCCGTTTCACTTTCGCTCCACGGTTATCAAGCGCCAGTCACGGCGCTTCGCGCCATGCCTGGCGCACAAAAAAAAAAAAACCGCCCGCTGACGAATCAACGGACGGTCTTAATTTCGTTTGTCAGGGCAGATAAAGAGTGCTGCCCTTCAAATCAGTCATCAATCAACCAAGCCGAGTCTTGAGAGCTGCAATCTGATCTTTGAGTTCCTTTGGCAGTTTGTCGCCAAATTTTGGATAGTGATTGGCTTCAACGTCAGCCAGCTCGTTTTTCCATCCTTCAACATCCACCGCGAGCAGTTCCTTCATGTCTTCTTCGGTCACGCCGTCGGGACGGGTGATGCCATCGATGGTGGGCATAATGCCAATGGGGGTTTCAACGGATTTACCGGCAACGCCATCGCACTGATCGAAAATCCAGGCCAGTACGCGGGAGTTCTCACCGTATCCCGGCCACAGCCATTTGCCTTCTTTGGTTTTGCGGAACCAGTTGACAAAGAAAATTTTTGGCAGTTTGCTCTGGTCAGCCGAAGCGCCCAGGTTAATCCAATGCTGGAAGTACTCACCCATGTTGTAACCGCAGAAGGGCAGCATCGCCATGGGGTCACGGCGGATGGTGCCGGTTTTGAGATCAAGCGCAGCCGCGGTGATTTCAGAACCCACGATGGAGCCCATGAATACGCCGTGGTTCCAGCTGGTGGCCTGGTGAACCAATGGAATGGTGGACGGACGACGTCCGCCGAACAGGAATGCATCAATGGGCACGCCTGCGGGGTCTTCCCAGTTGGGAGCGATGGCCGGGCAGTTGCCGGCTTTTGCGGTGAAACGGGCATTGGGGTGAGCTGCCGGTGCTTCAGCGGTGGCCTGATCCCATTTATTGCCTTTCCAGTCAATCAGGGTGCCGGGGGCATCGTAACCAATCTGCTCCCACCATACATCGCCGTCTTCAGTCAGCGCAACGTTGGTAAAGATGGTGTCTTTGTCAACCGAACGCATGGCGTTGGGATTGGACTCATCATTGGTCCCAGGGGCCACGCCAAAGAAACCGGCTTCCGGGTTGATGGCGTACAGACGGCCATCGGCGCCAAATTTCATCCACGCAATGTCATCGCCAACGGTCTCCACTTTCCAGCCGGGAATGGTGGGGATAAGCATGGCGAGGTTGGTTTTGCCACAGGCGCTGGGGAAAGCGCCTGCCACGTACTTAACTTTGCCTTCGGGGCTGGTCAGCTTAAGGATGAGCATGTGCTCAGCCAGCCAGCCTTCGTCACGGGCCTGAGCGGATGCGATACGCAGGGCCAGACATTTCTTACCCAGCAGTGCGTTGCCGCCGTAACCGGACCCGTAGGACCATATTTCGCGGGTTTCAGGAAAATGGCTAATATATTTATCTTCCAGTGGCGCGCAGGGCCACAGGCCGCCATCGTCTTCGCCTTCGGCCAGGGGCTTGCCCACAGAGTGCCAGCAGGGAATGTATTCGCCATCGTCGCCCAGTACTTCGAGCACTTTAGTGCCCACACGCGTCATAATATGCATGTTGGCCACAACGTACTGGCTGTCGGTGATTTCAATACCGATTTTGGCGATGGGGCTGCCCACGGGACCCATGGAGAAAGGAATCACATACATCGTGCGACCCTTCATGCAGCCGGCATACAGCTTTTTCATGATCTCTTTGAGTTCAGTGGGATCAATCCAGTTATTGGTGGGACCGGCAGCCTCTTTTGTCCTGGAAGCAATATACGTGCGGTTCTCAACACGCGCCACGTCAGAGGGATCGCTGCGGAACAGAACGCTGTTGGGTTTTTTGGCCAGCGGTTTGGCCGTTCCCGCGTCCAGGCAGATTTTGATCATGCGATCGTATTCTTCGGTGCTGCCATCACACCATTCAACGGCGTCGGGTGTACACAGTTCGGCCACTTCGTTTACCCAGGCAACGAGCTTTGCATGTTTGGTTGGTACGGTCATCAGAACCTCCATTTACTTGTTGGATTTACAATGTGAATGGTTGCAGGTTAGTGCATCCAATGGTTAATCATTTTACGCACGGCTTTTCAGCACGCGCGGGTAATATAAGTATAGAATTATAAAGGGCAACACATTTACATGCATTACCCGCTCGTCTCACCCCTTCACCTCCTGCACGGCGCGGTGCAGATTATCAAACAGCTGCGCCAGCCTGCTTTGCGGCACGGAAGAAAACGCCAGACGAACAAGCCCTGCAAGCACAATCACACCCGTGTTGTATTTGTCGAGCAGGGTCCTTCGAACCGATTCCGGATCAACGCCGTTTAACTGAACACACATAAAATATCCCGAGTTAAACGGCATGGGCGTAAAACTGTCCGCATACTCAGGATGATTATTCAGTATTTCAACAATGCGATCATACCGCGCTTTCAGGGTGTTGTACTTGGCCTGCTTCTGCTCGGCGTATACATCACTGTTGTACGCGGCCAGCAACATGGCCTGTGACACGTTGGGCACATTTGACAGCGTGCCACGAATTGTGCCTGCCGCCTTGGATTCCAGCGCCTTTAACTGCGCCTCAGTGGCGCCTTTAAAAGCAAATGTCATAAAACCCACCCGAAATCCCCACACATAGTCTTCCTTGGTAGGCCCATCAAGTTTCAGCGTGAGAATATTCTCATGGGCATCCGCCAGCTGCGAGAACATGGACTCCGTGGCAATGCCGTCTTCGTAAACAAGTCCAAAATACGCATCGTCCAAAATGACCACAATCTGATTGCCCGCGTTGGCCGCATCAACCAGAGTCTGGACTATGGCTTGCGACGCCGCCACCGACGGCGTATATCCGGTGGGATTATTCGGAAAATTCAACAATACAATTTTCTTGCCAAAGGGGCCCTCTGCCAGTGCAGCGGTCAACGCATCCACATCAAAACCACCATTTGCGAATGTATTGTAGGTCTTGAAAGTGGCGCCATACCCGTGCTCAAACAGCAAATCGTAATTATCCCAGTACAAATCGGGGATAATGATTTCGTCCCCTGGGTCAACAAATAGATACCCGGCCACGGACAGACCGTGGGTCAGCGCAGCGGACACCACCGGCGTGCTGAACTGTTTGCCTGCCAATCCCGGATTTTTCTGAGTCAGCATTTCTTTCCAGCGCGCACGCAACTCCGGCGCACCATAACTGGGCGCGTATAAAAATGCGCTTTTGGAAACGCCCACCATATTCTCCAAAACACCAAGTGTTAAAGGAGAGCCGTCATCCTCAAGGGCGGTACCGATAGTGGCATTGATTTCCTTGTCTTTGGCCTCCGCGCTCTGTCCAAGAATGCCTTTGGACGGAAAATAAATTCCCCGGCCTTTTTCGGATAGAAGCGCATATGAGATGGAATTGTCTGAATTCAGGGTGTCATTGAGAATCTGGGCAAGCGGATTAATACTCATTTTATATTTCTGATTCCTTAATAAAAGCCTGGATGGCCAGAAATTTTCAAGCGCCTTCGGTTTCCAAACACTTCAACGGTCATTAAATTCCAATTACCGAAATTCCAATTTCCCGTCGTTTCCGGTCGCATCCGGTCAATTCCGATGCAGGCAAATCACAGTAACTGATGCAAACGCGTGGTGACGTCGCTTCGATTGCCTCTGGGATTGCCTGTGCCACCACCGCTTTTAACAGATTTGAGCACACAGCAATCCCCAAACTGGTACGGTTTATGTGTCAGCCATGGTCATTTGTCAACCAAATACGGACACCTGTTTTTTAAAAGTAACACAATGGGGGCGTTTTTCTCTGTGTATTCATAATATTATGAAAAATTAACCGGTTTAGACAGTTCAGTGCTGAATATCTCGTCCGGTTGGAGCAGGATACTGGTAACCCCATCCACATCAGCCACTCGCGCCGAACCATTTTCACCGATTGAGTCCACATGCTCCACAATCTGCACGTTTTCCGGCGGTATATCCCTGATGGTATACACATCATCAACAATAAAACCGAGCAACCGCTCATCCCGATTCATAATAAGGACAATCTCCTTTTCAGCGGACTTCAGGACTTCTTCCACGCCGTCAAACAGCCCAATCATCGTTTTCAATTCGTTGTCGCGAGTCTTTTCAATTAATTTGTGAGCACATTTCATTTCCCCATTGCAAATCAGGCCTTCCACATCGTCAGCAAGTTGATGAATCCGACGATGCGGGGCATCAAACTTTGCCAGATGCATCCCAAAAACGGCATTGTCTGTTTTGTAGGAATCATACCATTTGCCAAATGCACACTGATGGGGATCCCGGGTCAGCTTGAATTCCCGCTCCTCCTCAACAGATGCAATCAATTCATCCAGCCAGTTAATGTGATCCTGTTTTCGGGTCTGCATCATTTCCACGAATGCGTTGAGCTGACTTAACTTTGTGGTCATTCCCAGACATTTGCGCGTATCGACCACTGGCACAATGCGATCTCTCAGATTGATAAGCCCCCGAACTGTATCCGGCGCTGTTGCCTGGGTCGCCACCCGGTCAAGCACCACCATCTGCAGCAAGTCCCTGATGGGCATGCCATACTGCTGTTTCTGGAGGGTAAATAATACCCAACCGTCATCCATCGTTGCCATGATTCCTCCATTCTCCGAGAATCAGAGTGTTCGAAAGTGTATCGTCCCCACAGGAGAGGACTTAAGGGTGAATCAGTCCCGGGGAAAAAAAGATGGAAATGAATTATTCCACGAACAAATATTTTTTTGCAATTCAGTCCATCCGCAGCGATCTGAGAAAATGTGCACTGGCTTTGGGGGTTCGTTTCATTGTGTTCAAATCGACATGGCATAGACCGTATCGAATTGTGTAGCCATCGCTGAACTCAAACCCATCCAGCAGAGACCGGGCGAAATAGCCATTGACCGGAATGCCATCCGCTCTGGCCCTGGCCACTTCCAGCAGGTGATCGCTGATAAAATCAATCCGATTCTGGTCCGACACAAATCCACTGGCGTCGGGACTCTCCTGATAGGCAGCCCCATTGTCGGTAACCAGAAGGTTCTGAAATCCGTAATGAAAATGAAGATCGCGGAGCACGTCCCCAAGCCCTTTGGGAAAAATCTCCCGATTGGCGGTAAAGGCCCCCGGCCGTTCCAGATGCGCCAATTGCAGAATGCCGCCATTTTGTTCCTCGTGAACCACCAGCACCCGCTGATAATAATTCACACCCAGCACATCGATGGGCGCGGCAATCAAATCCAGATCCGTCGACGGAAAAACCGGCATCAAATCCCCGTACAGTCGCACCATATGTTCGGGATATCCCCAACCGGCAATGGGATCCAGAAACCATCCGCTCACATAACCGTTGTGGCGCTGGGCAGCCAGTAAATCCGCCTCACTGCCCGACCCCGGATACGCTGGCGTAAAATTCAACGCCACACCGACGAGGCTATTGACAAC
>JAFGWT010000153.1 GCA_016937015.1 Deltaproteobacteria bacterium
AGAATTGCCTTGAATGCGACATTTACCGCCCCCGCAGCACCAACTGTCATCAGGACATGAGCAGCATCGAAGCAAAGATCATGGTCGCCACGGAGCGAGTGTGCAATGGCCTGCCGTGTCTCCCCAAGCCCCGCATTGGGCATGTAGCTGTGGGCGCCTTCAGGAGGATTCGACACGTACCTTGCCAACGCCTCTCCAAACTGAGACGGCGGTGACAGCGTGGGATTTCCAAGCGTAAAGTCGCATACCATCTGACCGCTGCCGTCCCCACGCATCTGAGTCGCGTCATCGAAGAGTCGACGAATCAGCGACCCCCCCGAGAGATATTCCCGCATCCGTTTTGAAACGCTCATTGCCAATACCTCCAGACCCTTTCAATCTCTGTTGACCCTGTCAGTGTGCGTCAGGCAGAAACACCGGGCCATCGTGGTTGTTTGGCCAGGGAACCGCGCCTGGCATTGATTCAAATGCAAGGGGCCGCTTTATCTGTGATTCTCAAAAAAACGGATTCCCGGTTATCTGTTCTGAACGATTCAGCGCATTCACCAGATTTTCCGGTACGCGCGTAGGCCGCCCAGTGGCCATATTTATCGCCGCATGGTGGGTGTACCCCCGGACCAGCAGGTCTCCCTCAAAGGACACTTCAATCTGAAACTTCACCTGAATGGATGTAATATCCGTCACCCACACTTTAATATCCACCAACTGCTCGTACATGGCAGAACGATGATACCGCAGATTGGCCTCTGTCACCGGCAACTGCACTTTTTCAGTATTCTCAAGGTCAGAGTAGGGCAACCCCCGGCGTCTCAGGTACGCGCTGCGCGCCGCTTCGAACCAGCGCAGATAATTGGCATAATAGACGACCCCCATTTTGTCAGTATCGCCGTAAATCACCCTGTAGTTTAAAATCGAAAAATTATCGGGACCATATCCGTTTGTACTTGTCATTCGACTGCAGTACCAAACCCGTGTCTCGAAAATCAAGCGGAATTGTTGCATGATGCCGTCTCACACTAAACAACGGCTCATGATATATAAATAAAATGGCATCAGAAGGACACTGCCAGCTGGCCGGCGACGCCCCAAAACGCTTCGTTTCGGGATGTGCCTGCCATTTTCCATTCGAGGAAATAGACGTAATAGTACTCCACTTTGAGGGTGACGTTAGTGCCCGGCTTTATATTGACGCCACCCAGCCACGACAATCCCCGGCCGGTTTTCTGGGTATCATTGCGGTCGATGTATTCCATGGACGCATAGGGGGTGGCGGTCACATGGCGCCTGCGGTTCGGTCCGGGCAATGTGTACGCCACCAGCAAATAGGCTGCGGTCCCCACGTTGTCGGGCGGATAGCCCATCCCGATGCCCGGGTCTTCTCCGGGACTGTAATATCGGCGTGTATCGTAGCGGACCAGGCGACGCAGAAATTCACTCTGAATGCGAAGACTTCTATTCCTGTACAGAAAATCCAGGGTGCCCAGGTACTCCATATAGTCTTCAACCACCGCACGGGTCGCGTTAAAGCCATCGTCCACCTGCAGCACCACCGCGTCGGCGGTGTACCTTCCAATGTATCCATATCCACCGAAACTCAAATGGTGGGCACCGGTTTCCCGAACGTACTTCAATTGCAGGCCCGCCGCCTTGTTGTCATCGAGGTCGTACACCTCTTCCATTGGCCCGCGACCATTTGACAGCGTTATCCCATACTGCAGCGCGCCGCTGCCGCTGGAAGGAAAAAACCGACCAAACAATTGAATTCCGGTCTGATTCAGCGGCACATAATGAGATGTCTGCGAGAAAGGTGGCCGAATCGGAATGTAAACAGGACTCCCATGCTCCACGTTCCAGATACCATACGGTGTCAAATATCGTCCAGCGATAACCCCAAACCAGTCCCTTGGACACCAGGTCAGATAGGCCCGTTCGATGACTACGGAATGCCGGTGATATTCCTCAGCGGAATAGGGATCGCTGACCGTGGTATCCGCCCGTTTGAATCCCTCAGTGTTGCCAATGCCATAACTCTGAATGCTGCCGTTGGGCTGAAAGGAATACCGCAATTCAACGAGGACGCTAAGGGAGGACGACATTTCCGAGCTGAAATAGAGATTGATGTTCTGCATCATGAACGATGGACTGGTGTACAGCAGCCCATTGAAATAGGATTTTTCGTCGGTGACCAGCTTGTTGAACGTCAGATCAAAAAATCCAAAAAAACGACTCCGAGGCTCAAGACTGCGGTTAATCTCAGCCAGCGAAGCGGCTTCCATTTGCGATTCAACGTCGAACAGCCGCGCCTCAAGGGCTTCGGTTTTCTCCGCAAGTCTGGCTTCGTATTTCGCGTTCAGCCGGGCTTCAAGCGCCCGTAAATCATCCGAAGTCGTCCCGCCGGCAACGGGCGTTTCATCCGCATTCATGTCGGTGCCTGTCTCATCGGGAGAGGCAGAGGGAAATACCGCCGCTGCAGCGATCCCGGAATCGGTATCACTCGCCCCGTCGTCCTGAGCCTGAGCCAATGCGATGCGGTCCCAAACCAGAACGCACACCGTCAAAAACAGCCAAACCGGAGATTGAATAAATCGTCGCATCATCATCCCCCACAGTACCCCTGTACGGCCGCATACCCGTCGTTTTCCATGCAAAACACCGCGCCCGTAAAAACAAAATCGCAACAGGTGGTACCTTCCGGACAGTCCTCGCCGCCTATGGTGCAGTCGATTTTTGCGCAATATCCATCCGTATCCGTAATGGCGCGACCGGCGCAGTACGGCGCGTCACCACTGCAAACGCTGCCTGCCAAAATGCAGTAATCCCCCTGAACCGTTCCCCCTGTATCGGCTGATGAATCGTCCGTGTCCGCACTGTTCGAATCAGATGATGTATCCATCAGCTCGGCTGCAATCTCACACGTTTGGGTCGATTTGTTGTACACATACCCATCGCCGCACCGATCGTCATCGTCCGGTGCGCAGGCGCCCTGCATCATCACAGCCACACATAGCAGTGCATTGCACATAAATATTCCGGCAGTCATGCGCATTTGTTTCTCCAATCAAACAATTAACAACTATGCCGTTTCCCTTTGATGCGTGGCACGAAACCCCAGCCATTCCAAGGCAGCGTCGTATTCATCGGCCATAAACACCCGTGTCACCAGGTCCGCACGGGGATCCACATCAAATTTATACATGGCGTGTTTGGTGATGCCGTCGTCAGGGGAGATCACCGCGCAGAAACGGGCGCCGAGTTTTTCATCAAGTGCCACAACGGTGTCCGCCAAAAATGCCATCTCTTCCGATGAAATCTGCGAGAATGACGCTTTTCTGTGGTCAACCAGTAAATCCCGGCCCTTTTTCCACGACGGATGCATCAGCAGGTCGCGAAGCATCTGCTTAACGCCCTTCATTGACACCGCTTCAAATGTGGTGAGTGTAAACCGATTCCAGCTCGAATCAAAAGCGATCGAATATTTCATGCGTCCTCCGGAACCGCAATAAAAAGCACAATCAATTAACGCTAGCATAAAAGCGGGCCCGGGCAACCCAAGTCACTGCTTGCCAGTGCCCGCGGCCGGATGCCCATGCCAATACCAATGCCAATACCAATGCCACCACCCCAAAGTTACAATTTCCGTGTTTGAAAATATTCCGAATTTGAAGTACCACCAGCACATTCCTACAACGCAGGAGTCAATCCGAGGAGTTGCGATGTCCCAAAAATCCACACCCAGGTCAATCGTCTGCCCCAACTGTGGTGGTCCCGTTCCCCCGAACACCACCACCGCGTCGCTGGCCTGTGGCTACTGCAGGCACCATTTTAAAAATCCACTGTACGAAAAACCCACGACAGTCCCCACTGGGCCCAGGTCATCCGGCGCGGAAAAAACCGTATTGACCCTGGTTCTGCTGTCCGTTCTGGGATTTCCGCTCATTATTGGCGGCATTGTGTTTGGCATCTATTCCTACGCCGCCCGCCAGACTGAAAAATATGCTGAGCAGATTCAAAAGACCATGGAGACCGTTCCCCCGGTTGTCCCCTCAATTGAGCCGGCCCCTGTACCATCTCCGGAACCTGTTGCCACGTCTTCCCCGATGGCGGAAAATGCCATGGACCCGCTTGAACAAAAGCTGGGGGTATACATAGACTGTCTTGAAGACTCGCTGCCCACGGTACAGCGCGCCATGGAGAGATATCTGTCCTGGATGAAAACGCCAAAAACCGGGCCCACCTGCAAGGAGCGCTACATCAGCTACGGTATGTACAGCTGGAACGATTATATAGTCGAGCGGTGCAGCAAAATCGCAGAAGCGAACGCACTGCCACCATCGCTTCCAGACACCCAGCAGGCCGCTCTCGCCCACCTGAAAGCCCTGCAAACGGCCGCGCCGGTATTCAAATCCGCCAGTCTCTACTACAGTCAGAAACGGTATGAACTGGATGACTGCGCCGAAGGAAAGCGACTCCACCCCCTCCTGGCGGCGAGCTACAGGGAGTTGGAATCAACCTATCGCGCGTTTTATCAGTCCACCGCCGCAAAAAGCAAAGGGAGTCTCGCCCGCTGTCTGGCCCGCACTGGAAAATCCCCGGAGATGCGAGGCGCCCACGATTTTGCGGCGTTAATGATATTTGCCCAGCAAATGGTGAATACATACACATCCGAATCCAAAAAAAATGCGCCAGATGTAAAAGCAATGAAACAAATCGCAGCAAAGCTGGTTGAAAAGGCAGAGGCGCTGCGGACCTTGACAAAGGAACAGCGGGACGCAGCCGGTTACGGGTCAAGCGCGGAATCCGCTGTAAATCAGTTTTTGGAGAGTATTATGGAATTCGTTAAGTCTGAAGGGGGCAAAAAACTGAATCACTCCGCCCGCTTTTTTATTCGCAACGGACACAACCGAAGCAATTATGCCGGTACACCGGAACACCTGCACAAAACATTCAACGACCTTTTGAACCGCTACAATTACGATATGAAACCCTGCGGCAAACTGCTGCCCTGCAATAGCGACGGCTGTCCCGATAGATGAGCGGCCATTACACGGATTTTTCAATTCGCAACTGGGATATTCGCACTTTCAGTTCCCGTCGCGCAACCGGCGACATCGGTCTGCCGCCAAACCTGTCCTGATGATACAAGGCAAGAAATTCCCCAATCAGTGTTGTCAGGTGCGGTGCTGCAGCCACCGCCTGCATCAGGTATTGCTGTGGCGTCTGGTGCATTTTCCTTGCGCCAATGACCGGCGTCAGTCTGGCCTCCAGCTGATTAAACAGGGAGGTGGCCATTAACGCCGGATTCGTCTTTTTGGCACGCAGCTGTTTAAAAAAATGCCTGAGCTGCTTTCGCTTGATGGCGGCAAACCCAATAATGCTTAAAAGCGCTGCCAGCACCAGATAACGCGGCAACCGCAGTGCATCAAGAGACCTTTGCCCCCCCGGAGTTCCGGGCAGCATCCCGGCAATCAGATTGCGCTGAGTGGTTTCGCTGTAGTCAATAACATACTCGTGCCAATGCATGGAAAGAGTATCCAGCCACTGCGACAGATAGGCGGATGCCCCTGCGCCGCTGGCGCCGCCAGTGCCTCCCGCCCCCGCGCGCACGGGTGTCGGATCCACGGTATGCCAGCGTCCCGAAAAAAACACTTCTGTCCACGCATGGGCATTCGATGCGTCCACAGTATAGTATTCCCCCACCCCGTTCCACTGCCCCCCCTGAAACCCGGTAACGAAGCGGGCGGGAATCCCAAGGGAGCGAAACATCAGCACACTGGCTGTTGCAAAATGTTCGCAGGTGCCCCTGCGGTAGCTGAACAGAAAGCGGTCTACAATATTATCCTCTTCGGCGGCGGCGCGTTCCGCTTCCGGAATGGTCTTGATGTAGCCAAACTCCCTTTGAAAATGCGCCACAATCCGAGTCACCTGTTCTGGCGGTGAGGCGGCATTACGCGTCCATTGCCGGGCAAGCCGAGCCAGTCGCTGACTTTCCACAGGAAGCTGCAGATACGCTTCCATGCGGACAATATCGTTCACGGCAAACGGCTGTGTTCCCATCAGAACATCATACCGAATACCCACCTTTCGCTGGTCACTGTACTTTAGCACCCCTTCCCCATTCACCTGAATGCGAGGGTAATACACATATCCGCGTCGCCGCAAGGGCGCCATGGAGACCGTGTGACTTTGGGTGGGAACAAACAGGAACGCGGGCTCAGTGGACGCCTGCATCACGGTAAACCGGGGCCCGGACGCCGGAGGCGCTGCCTGCAGCACAAAAACGCCGGAGGGAGCCGAGAAATATCTAAACGCCCGGTTCTGCCCCGAATGCCAGCTCCCGTCTTTCCAGGTATCAAACACCTGTCCACGAAATTTCACATTCATTCTATCCGGCCCCGACGCATCCTTTTTCTTTGGCCAAAGGCGTAAAAAGACATCCTTCTTTTCCATGGTTTGAGATAGGTCGCCGATTTTAACCTCATCGGTAAACCCAAAAAATGGTTTACCAGGCAGTATCCCGCCGCCCGCGCCAATCCCCCACCGTGGAATCACGGCAAACACCGCTGCAATAAGAAGCAGCAGCCCCAGTGCGCCCGTAAAGGGAATCCCCAGATTTTTTCCAGTGACAATTCTCGCCGAATTGAACAACCGCTGTCGCACTGATTCATCGGCGCGGGTAAACCGGGTTTCCATCTCCTTACGCATCTGCGTTAAAAACATCGCCACCGGACTGAGTATCGTAAAAACGACAAAAATGAGTGCAAAAGACACGTTGTAGCTGGTTACCGTGGAAGCGATAAGCGCGATAAATGACATCAGTACAATCTGCTGAAAATCCCCAAATTCACTTCGCATGCAAAGTTTGACCGCCAGAATAAGCACCGAGAATTCAATGGTCGCCGTCGCCAGATGCGTCCCCTGAAAGATGCGAACACACTGCACCGCAAAAATAACAACCAGCATCGCGGTAGCCACCGCGCGGTACTTTGGTTTATTCATCAGACGTTCCGGTAAAAACCAGCCGGCTGCCATGCACACTGCAAACGCCGGCCCCAGATAACTCCCCAGCTCGCCACTGAGAATCAACGGCAGCACCCCGGTAGCGGCGAGTGCAAAAAGCGATAGTCTGTGAATCAGCGAAAACTTCACAGCGGCCTCTCCTTCGAGGTGCGGCTCTGGTCGCCGGTTTGCAGCTGGGACTGCGGTTGTCTTACAACGCGTCGCCCAGTATCCAGTGGATCATCGCCGGGATGCTGCCTGAGAAAATCTGCGGCGGTCGCGGCACTGATAACCAGCGTTCCAGCCCGCAGCATCGGTACGGACAGCGCGGCGTCGTCTGTCAGGCTGAGCAGCGCAAGATGGTCGAGAATGCCATTGCAGGAATCCGTGGCACATTCAATGATATCACCGCCAATGTTAAAGAATATGACCGGAATCTTCCTGCGATGAAGCAAGTCCGTCAGCGACGCGGCAATGCGGATGAGAATCTCCTTTTCTTCAGGCGCCGTCACGCTCCCGAGATCCAAAGCCAGCTGCACATGCTGATGGGTATGCGCCGCTGTTTCAAGCATAATCAATCGCCGCTGCCTGGCACTGGCCTTCCACGAAATCCGCCGTTCGTCATCACCGGTTTTAAATTCCCGCAGTTGCCAAAAGTCTTCGCTGCTGCCCCGCCAGGAGACCGGCACACTTCCCTCGCGCAGAGATGTATACTGTCTGGGCAAATGGACCTGTACCTGGGCAGGCCAGATAATCATGTCATGGGGAAGTTTGACGAACCGAACGCGCTCCGTCAGGCCAAACGGAAACGCAGACGAAATCACAATACCATCAAAATGCGTTCTGCCGCGCAAGGGGCGTTCGCACAGGTATTCAATGTGCCGGGTCTCATCCGCATTGGCCTTTAAAAAATGCCCACTTCTTTTAAACGGCGCACCATCAATAATGTCGCGCACCTGAATACTGAACATGGGCAGTCGCTTATTCCGACAGGTGATGTGAAGCGTTACCGGAAACCCCTCCCCGGCGGTGGCACGGCGCTGCGCGGTCCGGCGCAGAGACATTTTTTTTGTATTCAGCCTGCACAGCACAATCTGAACAATAAGAAGACACAGCTTTAAGGAAAACACCAGGTACAGCAGATTATTGGCGGTATTGAGTGCAGCAACGCCCACACCGCACAACAGCAGAATAAACCATTTTCCTTCCCGCGTCAGGCGAAAGGATTTGACGGCAAAAGCGCTGCGGGTTGTGTCCCCTTTGGTCATCACCACTCCCGACTTTCAGGCCTACACTGGCACTTCGGTCGATTCAATAATACGCTGCAGCAGCGATACCGACGACGCCACCTGCCCCCCGGCATACACGCCGTCGTTCTCACTCGACAGGCGATGTGCCAGCACCGGGACCGCGAGTTTCTGAATATCGTCCACGATCACAAAATCCCGTCCCTGAATGCGGGCAAAGGCGCGAGCGCACTTAAAAAGCGCGATACTGCCACGGGGACTGGCGCCGGCATTCAGCTGTCTGGACTCACGGGTTTTATTCACGATAGCCATCAAATAGGCGAGCACTTCATCCGACACATGGGTATGACCAATCTCCGTGGCAACCGCCGCCAGCTCGTCGGAGGTCACTGCGGTCCCCACCGCGTCCGGCTTTAAATCTCCCCCTGCCAGAATCATTTGCCGTTCGACTTCTGCAGGCGCATATCCCAACTGCAGCCGCATGGCAAACCGGTCCAGCTGACTCTCCGGCAACGGGTAAGTACCATGACTCTCGCCCGCATTCTGAGTGGCTATCACCATGAACGGCGCAGCCAGCCGGTGGGTCACCCCTTCCTGAGACACCTGACGTTCGCTCATTGATTCGAGCAGCGCGGACTGGGTTTTGGGCGATGCGCGATTAATCTCATCAGCCAGAACGATATTGGCAAATATGGGCCCCCTGTGAAATTCAAATTTCCGGGTCTCATCGCTCCAGATGGAAATGCCCAGAATATCCGCAGGCAGCAGGTCGGAGGTAAACTGAATTCTGGAAAACCGCCCCCCCAGTGCTGCCGCCATGGCCCGGGCCAACGTGGTTTTGCCGACCCCCGGCATATCCTCTATCAGCAGATGCCCCTCTGCCAAAAAAGCGCAGACCGCCAGTTCGACCGCTTCCCGATTTCCGAGAAACGCCTTTTGGACGGTGAGAATCATTTTTTCGATAACAGATGTGACGTTCATAAAATCATTTACTCCAGCATCCGGCTACTTCAGCGGATTGATTGCCAATTTAATACGTATACTGTGTACCAGAAAACAGGCGTGGCTGCATCCCGAGTAAACAAATGGCGTGATTTTTCAAAATTGTCGCATCCTGTGCAAGGCGTCTTGCCTTTGACAGCCGCCTGTGATTTGCTGCAGAGGATGATGAGTGGCGAAAACAAAATTCCCCTGCCTTGCTCTAAGACAGCGCGACCGTGCAATATCCTCCTCAGGAGACTGCTACAGGGGAAATTTACCCAGCTCCAGCGCCGCATCACAGTGATGATACTGGGGATATGCACATTATTGCTGACACTGCCCCTGAACGCCACAGACACGGAAGCGGCGTTTAAATGGTACGCCGATACCACCGATTGCTACCAGCCCCACGCCGGATTTCAGGCCACCTTCACTCACGAATTCATCTCGGTGCTGGACAAGCGGGCCGCTCCAATGACCGGCACCATTTCGGTGTCCAAAACAGGGTTGTTCAGCATGCGGTATGCAACACCCAGCGAGAAACAGGCTGTATTCGACGGCAGGAAAATACGCGCATGGGACTCCCAATCCGGTCTTCGAATTTCCCATACCGGCAAGGACAACGTTCTGTTCACCCATCTGGTGACCCTCTTTAATGCGTCAGCGGATGAACTTCAAAGACGATTCAGCGCCCGGGTCATCGTCGCCCGGCACGGGACAGCGACGCCATCACAGTACACCGTTGTTGAGCTCACGCCCATTCAGCAGAGTGCGCTGGTGCAAAAACTGGTGGTCACGCTGGGCCCATGCCCCGCCATCCGCCGCGTCATTGTGGTGGACCGTGCCGGCAACATGATTCGCCTGACATTCCAAAACATTGCGCTGGTTGACCACTTTGCCAAAGACACATTCCAGCTGCAGGCACCCGGCAATGGGCCAATGGTGCACCCGTAACGCAAACAATATCGCCCATGGAAATATAAAACAATTGCGCCACCCACTCTATTGATTGTACATTTGTTCAGCTTTGCAGGGGGAAGGTCTCCCTGTGCGAAAGACGGTTTCCCGCCTGCGTTGAGTTGCGGCATCTGGGGGATAAAACTGATTTAACGGAGCGCGAATGTCGAAGGAAAACCTTGTTGCCATCAATGTAGACTTACAGGAAACACGGGTGGCATTAATCGAAAATGGCATGATTGCCGAGCTGCTGGTGGAACGCAGCCATCAAAGAACGTCGGTCGGCAATATCTATCGGGGCCGGGTTACCCGGGTGCTACCGGGCATGCAGGCGGCGTTTGTCGATATTGGCATGGAGAAACACGCTTTTCTTCATGCGTCGGACGTTATTGTCGAAAACGACAAAAGTCGCAAAACCCTGCCCATTCGGGACGCATTGAAAGAGGGACAATACATTCCGGTTCAGGTATCGAAGGACATGATCGGCACCAAAGGCTGCCGCATCACGTCCGATGTGTCGCTGGCGGGCAGGCATCTGGTGTACATGCCCCTTTCACCCAAAGGGGGCATCAGCCGCAAAATCGAAGATGATAAAGAGCGGGGTCGTCTGCAGAAAATCATGTCCAGACTGACGCCCGAAGAAGGCGCCATGATTGCACGCACCGCTGCCATGGGCGCCAGTCCTGACGCACTGGAAGCCGATGTGGCATACCTGGTGGAAACCTGGCAGGAAATCAAAGCCCGATTCAATAAAAAGAAAAAGGCCGGACTGCTGTACGAGGACCTTTCGTTGCCCCTCAAGGTGGCGCGGGACAAATTCAACGATAGCATCGCCCAAATCATCGTCGACGACAAATCCGTATTCGATGACCTCCACAGCTTTATCGACCGTCTTATTCCCATACGTCTGGACGCGCTGGAGCTGTACACCGGCGACGAACCGATCTTCGACGCGTTTGGTATCGAAGCCGAAATCAAGCGCGCGCTCGAACGGGTGGTCGAACTGCCTTCCGGCGGATCACTCGTCATCGACCAGGGGGAAGCACTCACGGCGGTGGATGTCAACACCGGCAAGTTCGTGGGCAAGGGTTCCAGAGACCAGGAAGAAACCATTTTACAGACGAATCTCGAAGCCGTGGAGGAAATCGCCTACCAGGTGCGCTTTCGCAACATCGGCGGCCTGATTGTTCTGGATCTCATCGACATGGACAAACCCGCCAATCGGCAAAAGGTCACCGCGCGACTCAAGGAAATGCTCAAAGGCGACCGCGCCAAAACCTCAGTCAACGACATCAGCAGATTTGGCCTGATTGAAATGACTCGCGAACGCACCACCGAGAGTCTGGGGCGCATGCTCCACGAATCGTGTCCCTACTGCGATGGCACCGGCAACATTATTTCAAGAGTCACCATTGCCAACGAGGTGCTGCGTGAAATTCAGCGCAATGCGGACGACCCCCCGGTGGGATATCTCGAGGTGGTGGTCCATCCAAATGTGGCCGAGGTGCTCAAGGGCGTTTCAGCCCCGGCAATTAAAGAGCTGTCCAAACGGATTGGGCGAAAAATCAAAATTTCGGTAGATAAAAACTGTCACATGGAAAGTTATCATGTGTATGCCAAAAATTCCTGACGCCGGAGGGAGTAACAATGCAACCATCCAAGAGAGGCGAAGAACGCGTTACCATTAACAAGGAATTTCAAAGTTACGACGCATTTATTAACGAATACGTAACAAACATTTCCCGCAGCGGCGTTTTTATCCGCTCCAAAAGCCCATTACCGGTCGGTACGCGAGTGAATCTTAAATTCACGGTCGTGACTGAAGATATCGAGACTGTCGAAGGTGTGGGCGAAGTGGTTCGCGTGGAAAGCGATCCCAAAGGCATGGGCGTGGTATTTACCGAGCTGCCCACCTACAGCCAGCACCTCATCGAAAAACTGCTGGTGAAACCATGAGCGGGGTTGACCCTGCGATGATTTGGGGGAAATGCAAAAGCCTTAGGGAAAATCCGAGCCGCATTCTGTTGTCCCCTTCGCAACGCGGTCCTGCCAATGCCATTTGACGTTCCCGGACTGGATGCCCTGCTGCTGCAAAACATCGCAGCGTGCGGCTACGAAGCTGCCACGCCAGTGCAGACCGAAGCGATTCCACTCATCCTCAATCAAAAGGACGTACTGGTCCGCGCCCAAACCGGCACTGGCAAAACCGCGGCATTCGCCCTGCCAATCATACAGATTCTGGACGGGCGACCCACCCGGGACCGCAGACATCCGCGAGGTCTGGTCATCACCCCAACCCGCGAGCTGGCCCAGCAGGTCGAGCAATCTTTTCAGACCTACGGCAAAGGTATGCCGCTCAAATATGCGGCCATCTATGGCGGCGTTGGCACAAGCGCACAAATCGACGCCCTTAACCGCGGTGTGGACATTCTCATCGCCACGCCGGGACGACTGCTGGATCTCCATCAGCGATCCCACGTGCGATTGTCCAGTGTGGAGATTCTGGTGCTCGACGAAGCCGATCGCATGCTGGACATGGGGTTCATCGACGACATCCGCACCATCGTGGACGCCCTGCCCAAAAAACGGCAGAGCCTGCTGTTTTCGGCCACCTACGCCAAACCGGTGATGAAGCTGGCCCAGAGCATTCTGTATCATCCCGAGCAGGTGGCGATTACCCCCCGCAACGAAGCCGCTGCATCGGTGACACAGGTGATGTACCGGATGAACGCCAATGCCAAACGAGGCGTATTGAGTCATCTGATAAAATCGGGCCGCTGGCAGCGGGTGCTGGTGTTTACACGCACCAAGTTTGGCGCCAACCGCCTCTGCGCCTATCTCAATCAAAACGGCATCCACTCCGCCGTGCTTCACGGCAACAAATCTCAGGTCGCCCGGGACAAAGCCCTCGCTGCGTTTAAAAACGGCGACACCACCGTACTGGTGGCCACTGATGTGGCGGCGCGGGGACTCGACATCGACAATATCTCCCATGTGGTAAATTTTGAGTTACCCCAGGTACCGGAGGACTATGTCCACCGCATCGGCCGCACCGGTCGGGCCGGCAGCGTGGGAGATGCGGTGTCGCTGGTATCCCCTGACGAAAAGACGCAACTCAAACAAATTGAGCGGATTATGCATCAGCATATCCCCATGGCGGAGCTGAAGGGAAAACGAGGCGAAACCATCTCCCCCGATGCCTTTATCGATACCCCCGCCCGCAGCGAACGAGCGCCGGGACCGGCAGCGCAGGGCCGCTATGCCCGGTTTTCCCCGCGAACCAATCAAAACGCACGAGGCCCCAAAAAGTCCCGTCCTGGCCCAAAAATTTCATCGTAAATGATTTCAACAACGCCCCGTCCCCGGATTTTGGGCAGATTAGTTGACCGCCATCGCCCAGCCCGGCCATAACAGCACATGCAGGAGAAAAATTATGCCAAGAGGAAGATTAATTGTATTTGAAGGCGTGGACGGCGCCGGCACCACCACCCAGGCGGCCAGATTGCACGACCGGCTGCAAAAAAAAGAAATCCCGGCCTACCGCACCGCGCAGCCATCAGAACGCCCGGTTGGAAAACTCATTAGAGAAGTGCTCGGCGGAAGGCAGATTGAAAACCCCGGCTTTGCCACCATGTCACTGCTGTTTGCGGCAGACCGACAGGATCAGCAGGATGCAGACATTCTGCCCAGACTCTATCGCGGGGAGCACGTCATTTGCGACAGGTACGTCCACTCGTCGGTCATTTATCAAAGCGTTACCGCCAATGATCCCGCCAAGCGGCCGTGGATTAAGGAAATCAATAAACACATCATTGCGCCCGACATCACCATCTACCTGCGCATTGACGCCAACAGCGCCGAAAAGCGTCGGGCCGTGCGGGGTGGCGAACCGGAAATCTTTGACCAGAAGCTGTTTCAGCGGCGATTGATTGATGTGTACGACAGTATTGGCCATATCTTTCCCGAGCATCGCATTGTTACAGTGGACGCCACCCAGACTATCGACGAAATAGAGTCTCAGGTCTGGCAGGCGGTGGGACCATTTATTGACCCACCAAAAAAATAAAATGGAGTGAAGCATGAAAAACAAATTATGCATTCTGGTCTGTCTGATTTTCGCACCGATACTGTCCTGCGGGGGCAGCGCACCCAGCCAGGACACCACCCCTGGCATTGATATTCCAAACAACGGAACACCGTTAAACACGGGTGACACCCACGCAACCGAGGCCGCAGAGGCATCCGCCAAACCCGAGCCGCAGCCCATTACCGCAGTCACCCGCGCCGAACTCGATGCCATCATTAATAAGGGCCCAGGCTACGCCCTCGGCACTGTGCAGACCGATCCGGTCAAAGCCAACGGCAAATTCGTGGGTTACCAAATCATCGGGTTTCGGCTCGACGCCCCAGCCGTCCTCGGCATTCAACCCGGTGACATCGTTCACCACATTAACGGTATTTCCATCGAAAAACCCATGGCCCTGGTCGACATTTTCGAGAAACTCAAAACCGCCCCAACACTCGAATTCGCCCTCATCCGGAACGGCAAGGAAATCACGCTCTCCACACCGGTGCAATAAGCATCGGTCAAAAAAACAATCACTTGGTCAAAAGAAACAGAAACCACTCAAATCACCTGTCTTTTTTTAACAACGGGTAAATGGCTGTCATCTCTGTGAAAACGGGAAGCCCGCAGATGCTCACAGCATTCCCGCCTGCGCCTGGGACGACACATTTTTCGTTTCCTGCGATAGCCCTGGGGTGTTTCAGCACAGCGTTTCCTGGCATTGACTGATTGTACCAGCGTTCCGGCACGGCGAATGTGCCGCGTTTCAGCAGCATTGATGTCGACAACATCGCAAAAACCATTACAGTCAGCGCCACCGGGTATCAAAGCATCCACTGGATTGGTCCGGGGACTTCAGTGGTTGGCAGCGGCGCCACATTTGATTTTTCTGACTACACCAATCAGCCATTCGTGCGCATAGTCCTCGATGGTGCCAGCGGCGACAGCTACAGCCAGCCCTTTGGATTTGAAACCGCGCCTTAAAAATTAACGCTCGCCAATCACCCAACACTTCCGATTCGACATCTGGCACAATCTGTGCCTCAGGGTGCCCCGTCAGGCTGTCTGCACAACCTGAAACTGTTAAATATTTTTTCCTCATATAAACTCATGGCCCCTGGCACAAGGTTTGCTCGTTATTGAGCGAATGCCCCCAAACCCATATCGAAAGAGGAAAAGTGACTATGCGATGCATCATATTTTCTTTGGTTTGTCTGTGTTTTGCAGGCTGCAGTGACCATTCGCAAACGCCATCACCGGATTCTGAATCCGGCACGGAACACTCTACGGATTCTGATTTCCACACGGAACATTTAATGGACTCGGAATCCAGAGGTGGTGATTCATCGGCCAATCTGGACAGCGATTCGGCATTGCCCGACACAACAGCGAAATTGGATACCGCAACGGACGAAACAACTGATTCATCAACAGAAACAGTCACCGCCACGGACGCCAAATGGGATGTGGAAACCGATACACCGTCCGGCACAGACATTCCATCAGACAGTGAGCAGGAAACCGAATCTCCCCCCACTGACACTGACACTGGCGCGGACACCGTCACAGAAACGCAATCCGATACTGTCATCGACACGAATACCGCCACGCAATCGGATTCACAGACAGCCACATGGACCGATACAGAGCAGACCGATACAGAACAGAACGATACAGAACAGAACGATACAGAACAGAACGATACAGAAACAACGGATACCTCGGTTGACGCCTGCCAGTCCGGCGACACCAGTCAATGCCCGGTGTGCCCAACCGAATGTATCAATGTCCAGGGAGCCCCAATCGATGGGTGCGGCGCCGAATGCGGCGGTCTGGCGGCCACCAGTTGTCCCAGCGATGATTTAGAATGCGCAGAACCATTGTTTCCGTCCTACGATAGCGGCGGACACTGTGTTCCCAAACAGCTGTTTGAATGTGAGGTGGACACCGACTGCCGGTGTCTCCCCTCGTCCATGCAGGGATGTTCCTGGGACTTCGACAGTAGTGATGTCGTATGGCACTGCAACAGGGGCCGATGCATGGGCCGGTGCGCCGACGACGTTGCCTGGCCCTGGCAATAGCTCGCCAGCGTTCGGGGCGACGCGGACGAGACGGGTCTGGAACGCTCTCAGAGCTCGGTATAACAGCGAAGATATATCGTCATGCTCGCGAAGATATATCGTCATGCCCGCGAAGGCGG
>JAFGWT010000154.1 GCA_016937015.1 Deltaproteobacteria bacterium
ATATCCTTTCCGTCAATATTCTTTGGTGGTTCATGGCCCAGCGCCTTCATGACAGTTGGCAAAATGTCCACCTGACTTACCCGCGACGTCACCCGCCTGCCCCCATGCGCCCTCCCTGGACATCGAATTATCAGCGGCACATGGGTGGTCGATCTGTAAATAAACATGCCATGGGTATTTTCGCTGTGCTCACCCAGTCCTTCCCCGTGGTCCCCCACCAGTACCACCATGGTGTTGTCCCATTTTCCAGCCTTTTTCAGCTCGTCAAACAAATAGCCAAGCCAGTCATCCATGTACGCAATTTCGCCGTCGTACGGGTCTCCGTATGCAGTATTCCATGGGTGTGGCGGTGAATAGTCCGCGTGGGGATCGTAATAATGCAGCCACAGAAAAAACGGTTGAGTCTTAAGCTCGCCCCCCATTTCACGCAACCACTCCGTGGCAAGAAAGCTGACTTCACTGGCCTGGCGATCCACTGGCAGTCGCCCCTTCTGTTTGGGTTTGACAAAGCGGTCGTTGTAGTATCGAAATCCCTGATCGAGGCCAAACCGATGATTCAGGATGTAAGACGCGACGAATGCTGTTGTTAAATAACCGCGACTGGAAAGCAACTCTGCGAGGGTCTCATTTTCCCTGCTCAGCTGATAAATATTATTGTCCCGGACGCCGTGTCTGAATGGATAGATGCCTGTAAAAATACTGCAATGGGCGGGCAATGTGACTGGCTGAACAGAGAACGCCTCTTCAAAGAGCACCCCCTCTCTGGCCAGTCCATCAATGTTGGGTGTCTGAATGCCCTTGTGTCCGTAACACCCCAGATGGTCTGCCCGGGTGGTGTCCGTTGTGATGACAAGAATATTTGAAGGTAGTGGCGGGCTGATTTCCACAGGGGGCGGCGCTGATTTCTGATGTTTTTCGGGAGACGCATTTTCACGACAGGCGCCGGCCGCCACCACCAGCAATGCCACCGACAATGCGCACGCCACACACCTCAGCATGATGGGTCCTTTAACCCCGGCTGTCATTGCGCACCATCGCTTTCATGGGCGTTGCGGCGGTGTCGCGCAATAAACAGTCTGAGTTCCGCGCCATGGGGAGCGTAGGGAAACACGTCAAGATAGTGGAGATAGGCAGCGGCCGCCTTCGCCGCATCGCCCTGACGAAGATAGGCATCGCCCATCACCCGCGAAACCGTCGCTGCGTCCGCCAAAGACCCTTTGGGCGCACTCTCCAAAAGCGCCACCCCTTGTGCGGGTATGCCGTTTCGAATATACAGACGGGCCAGTTCCAGCCGCAACGCCAGCAGCTCAGGGTGTTTGCTTACGCCACTTGCCAGAGTCGCAGCCACCGCATCGCCTTTATTGAGCCGCTGAAAAATGCGAGCCAGATGCAGGTATGCATCGACATAGGCGCTGTCAGAGGCAATCACATCCAGCAGCAGTTGCATGGCCTCGTCCAATTGGCCTTCTCCTGCGGCGGCCAGCGCAATACCCACTTTGGATGCAGGACTGCCCGATTCCAGTCGAGAGCGCCTTTGGTACAGCAACCTGGCCTGTGAAAACATCCGATGGGACAAATAACACGCCCCCAAATCGTTGGCCGCCGCGGCATTGACATTTGCGGCGCGCGACAATTTTTGAAGCATCACTTTCAGTTGCGCCTGTCGCTGTTTATCTGTTGTTTCGGTTTGGACCAGCAGCGGAAACGCCTCTGAGACCAGCAGATTGCCGCCGGCAAGCTGATGTCTTGCCACGAATCCACCAGGCAACAGCAACACCGCCAGTGCCGGCTCACAAATCCCACGAAGACTCGATTCTGTAACGTTCTCAAGAATCCCAATCACCTGCCTGCCGGTATTGAGGTAGAGCACATCCATCGGCGCGGTCACATTTCCCCTGAACCAGAAATACCGTTCACCGGAAAAGACCACCAGACGCCCGGTCTGCACATCACCGCGCTGTTCAGGCAGCGACAGGGAATCCCATCTTTCAGGGGCTGTCCATACGTCCACGGTGACATCGACTTTGCCGCCGGCGGAAACCAGCGTCATCGTGTATTCCGCAGCGCAGGTGACCCTTGAATACAGCGACAGCATGCCCGCCACGCAAAAAACAACTAACGACACATGCGATTTAGCTGACATCCAATCCTTTTGCACCTGGTCCCATTCGGTCCATTTGGCTCTTTTGGCCCTCCAGGCCTTTTTCGGTCCTTCCGGTCAGTCGACTCCCCTGTGGATTATATATCTAACGGAGGTAATGAATTAAAGGAAGAATGCTCAGAAAATAAGATTCCAGATGGATCTAATGGTGTCCGCGCCGGCGGTGGTGCAGGTGCACTTCACGTTGCCGCCATCGTTATCATGGTCCATTTCGTCATCACTGTCCTCATTTACAATGTCCCAATAGTCGCTGTCGCCCGTGCCATCACTGCCGGACACGGTGTCCACAGTGTCCCCGGAATCGGTCCCCGTCGCGCCGGTGGCTGTGTCCACAACGGATGTATCATTTTCCGTGGCTGAATCGATATCGGATGTATCGACCACGGCTGTGTCTGTGATACCATCGCTGTCGGTGTCAGTATCGACAATCACCACCGACGTGTCAGAGTCAACGTCGGAATCACTGCCAATGAGGTTCAGCTCAATATACGCATCTGCGATTCCAGGAAATTCAATCAGCCCGGTGCCAGGGGTTGCCTGCACGATGAAGCCGGTGGAGACGCCCTCGGTGCTGTCTCCAAAAAGGTCGGCTCTCAGCTGCGCCGTTACATCCACCATGCCATCTTCGAAGGCGCCGTTAACCACTGATTCGCCGTTTATCGGCACCGCACCATCGGCCAAATCCCTGTCAAAATCCTCAATCAGGTTATCTTCCTGGTCATCCGCCATATCGAAGAGGTCAATGCCCAATGAAACACTGGCTGTCGTCGGCTGTCCGGACAGACCAACCAGCCGTGCGGTAAAATTCGACGCGGTGAAAGAGGATGGGATGTTAACGCCCTCAAGGCTGAACTCCAGGGCGCCAACAATATCCTTTGAAATGTAAAAAAAGGTCTGAGTTCCTGCCGTACTCGTATTTTCTATCAGCCCTGCCCCCAGCGTGTCCGGCTGAACGGTTGTGGTAGAGATGGCACTTTGTGGCTCTCCGCCCACTTCCTTAACGACCTCGGTTAAAACGGTGGACCCAACGGTGGGATTTTCGATAACGACCTGGGCACTCACCAACGAGCAAACCAACATGAGTGATAATGCGAAAAATATTGTTTTCATAGGCAATCTCCAATTTGTATTTAACAGACTATACCCTACTACGACAACCGAACAGATGCATCTATTCAACTGATTTTTTAAGGGAATAGTCGTCCTGTTTTACTGTCACTGTAATGCCCGACGCCCTGAACGTGGCTACTGAACGATGAGCATATAGTCACCACAGAAATCACGCAGATAACCGCCATCGAAATAGAAGTACGGTTCCTCATCGTAACTGTAGCTATCCACGCCGATAAACACTGTTTCGGTTACAGAAGAAACATTGGTGTATTTGACGCTGGGACTGGCATTCCACTCCAAATCCGACGCCAGACAGCTTTGCAGCTCGTAGTCTTCGCATGAATCAACAATGTACAGCGATGGTGACTCAATGTCGCTGCTCAGATTCGCCATCACAACGGATATGGTCTCACCCGCGGGAATGGTAATGCTGTGCAGCATCTCCTTGCCGCCTGCATTCTCCACGCAGTTGTGGTAGGGATCATTAAAAAAGTCTGTGCCAATACAGGTCGTTCCCTCGTAGGTAATCACACTGCCATCGTAAGTTCCCAAATCCTGAACACTGCAGTCCCAGGGCTCACAGGACTGGGATTCCTGGTCCCATACATTGAGGCCCGTACACACGGGCACCGTCCAAATATCAATATCAAACGGTTCATCGGCGCCAAAGGACTCCAATACGAGATAATACTTTCCTGGCGCCAGTGGCTGTTGATTGACCACGCTGCTCCCCCCCCATGACCAGAGAACTGAACACGAATTCTGATTATTCTCACAGCTGTCGCCGGCGCCCGCTTCCATAAGAATCCCAACACCAATTTCCCAGTAGCTGTTGTCCGCATGCGCCAAATGGAGATCGCTGAGCGTGTCAACCTCAAACTCCAGAATAATCTCTTCGTAAGACAATCCGTAGTACCACTCGCTGCAATACAAATCAAACGCATCGGTAATTCCGGACGCATCGAAATCCACCGCGTATGTTTCCTTCTCAAGCGGGCTTAAAAGGCCCAATTCCGCATCGACGTCACAACTGCCTCCGGTGCATTCATCACTCCCCACGCAGGACGCGTCGCTGCAATCCGTGCGACCGTTGCGATTGTCATCCACATCATTGCCGCAGGTTTCCCTCAGCTGCCCCACGCTGTAAGTGACGGGACCCCAGTATTCCCAGGCGGTCGATACCGCCAGAAGATATTCGCCGGGGCTCAGCTGTGGGAAAATTACCCCCATTGCGGAATCGTACCCCATCTCGTTCCACAGATAGATGTCGCTGTAAAACATTGTGCAATCCATTTGGTTCTCAAAGCCCGGGCACTCGGAATCGCCATCATACTGAAACAGGGTAAAGATCAGCTCCGCCTGACTGTCATTTTCAAGCGCGACCGAAAGGTCCTCGGTTTCTGTCACTGTCAGGTGGATAACGTGATCCCGGCCAAGTCCATAGCCCTCGTCATACATCCAGTCTTCGTATCTCATGTCACAGCTCGACGAAAGACTGTCGGGCTGGTTATCAAAATTCACACTGTAGTAATGAAGCTCGCCAACGGACAGTCTGATGCGATCTTCGATGCCACACACATCCGTATCCGAGTCCGTATCGGAATCAGAATCTGCGTCCGTGTCAGCGTCACTGTCAGAGTCGCTGTCGGCATCCATATCCGAATCACTGTCAGCGTCCGTGTCGGTATCCACATCGGCGTCGCTGTATAAATCGCAACAGATATCACCGTAGTTGCCACAGGCGCCATCCATCACAATACCGCCGATGGAATAACATCTGTCCACGCAATCATACCGGCATTTCTCCACATCCGAATCGCTGTCGCTATCCGCGTCAGAATCCGAATCACTGTCGGCGTCGCTGTCAGAATCGGCATCCGAGTCACTGTCGGCATCCATATCCGAATCCCCATCCGAATCGCTGTCGCTGTCCGAATCTGAATCACTGTCACTGTCGGAATCGGCATCATTGTCCGAGTCCGAATCCGCATCCGTCACCAATACGTCTTCCCCGAACCGATCCAGTTTGCCGGATATTTCGTAGCAGCCGACGCCAGACAGGAGAAATACTACCCACAGACTCCACGAAATGAATGCGCTGTTTTTTATCATGAAATGCTCCTTAAGCATAAAGTTTCAACATTCTGTATTGTACCATAACCGAATAAATTTCATTAGTAATCATCGTCTTTAACACTCCTGAAATTCACAAAGTGGGAACCGGACCTCAAAAAAAAAGTAGAAGGTGTACGCATGAACAGTAGCTTTGAGATTGTCGTCCACCGCAACCGCCGATGCCTTTCGCCACAGGACATCCATTGGTTAGATGCCTGTTGCCGCGAATCCTGCGATCTAACAATCGACCTTTTTTGGCATTCGATGTATGAAGGAGCAGATTAACCAATTGGAACGACAAAAGGATATATCTGAATGAAAAAGACTCTGAAAATATCTTTTGTGGTGATTACAACGCTGGTTGGGATTTTGCTTATCCTCAACGGGTACGGTCTGTTTACAAAAGTGACATTTTCAAAACGCGACATGGGCCCTTACCTTCTGGTTTACGACAAATGGGTGGGCGATTACAAGGTGACCGGCGCCATCATGAAAAATGTGTCGAATGACTTGCTTGAACAGCACGGCATTAAATGCGCGAGCAGGTTTGGGCTCTATTTGGACAACCCCCAAAAAGTGCCCACCGAAAAGCTTCGAAGCATTGGTGGCTGCGTGGTCACTGGAAGGACCGAACGCCAGCTGAAGGCACTCAGGCTTAAATTCGATGTGTATCAGTTTCCCAGGACCAGAAGCGTGGTCAGCGATTTTCCGTTCAAAGGCACCTTGTCCATCGTTTTGGGGGTAATGAAAGTGTATCCCCGACTGAGCGAATTCCTCATAGCCGGCAATATCCGTCCTGGCCCCGTCATGGAGCTGTACAATGCCTCGAAGGCAACCATTACATACATCTCTCCCATTCAACTTCCCCTGGAGGAACTGGAAAATCTGGCAACTGGAGCGAACGTCAATCAGTAAAGCCTCCGGAACGGTCAGAAGCAGGTAGCCGACCGCTTTCAACACAACGCTGACTCAATTGGAAATTCCCGCGAATGGCCGGATGACCCGCAGAAAGGACGCCAATGGCAAAAGTAAAAGTCAAAGCCAGGCATCGAAAAAAATATGTCATTCTTCCCGTTTCCCTGCTGGTGTTCAATCTGTTGCACGAATTTATCGTGTACAAGGCCGACATCATTGGAAACCGCTATCTGCAGACACTTTTCTTAATGGCCATGTTCATGACCGGATTTGCGTTTGTCACGTTTATTGTTGCCCCGGCCGTGGAACGCACGGTTGAAAAAATGGTTCTCTCCGGCAAAAAGGGCGCCGGTTTTTTAGGTGAGATTATTATCGCGATTCTTTTTTTTGCAGGACTTTTCTATCTGTACATGAAAATTTACACCAGTCCGGACCAAATCGAGTCTGTTCTCCCCGAAATGCTCATGAACAGTTCCACAAGTCTTCTTTCGAATTTTCCTTAGGCGCTGTTACCAGCAGTCACTGCTATTTTTTGAGGGTGACAACTATGTCGTCTTCGACGGCGGTGCGCAGCTTCTGAATTTCGCGGCGATATACCGGGTAATCCGCGGCAGATATGCGTTCGCAGAGGTAGTCGAGTTTTTGGGATGCCACCACTTTTCCCTCGCCATCCTTCTTCACTTCGCGGCTAAATGTGATGCAGTCTGTTTTAATTTCGAAGGGTTCCGGTAAATGAGTCACTGTCGCCTTTGCCGGCAAAATGAATACCGCGTCCCACTGATTGTGATTGGGAACGCCCAGCACCAGGTCGAGTTCCCGCTTTTCGAGTGAAAACAGTTTTTCAGGCTTGGCGTCAAAGGGGAGTTTGAAGCGCAGTTCCCGGTCTTTTTTGCGGGCAAAATCACTGGTCTCAAGCGCCACTTTCACCTCAACCGGCTTTTCGATGTTTTCAATGTCATCAAAGGTTACGTCACCAATCACGGCGCCCTTGACGATATTGTCGGTCACTATCTGTAGTATCTTCTGAAACTTCTCCGGATTGCGCGAGGACTGCCTGAAAATGGAGGCCAAATGGCCTTTAAACGTCAGCAGCACATCCCCTTTGGCGCTCCCGTCCTCTGCGATGGTCAGGGTAATGTCTTCTCTACCCGCGTTCATATCTGCTGACTGATACGGAATCTCAATCCATTCGTACTGCATTTTGTCCCTGTCGAGAACAAACGCAAAGGTGCCCGGATCGTCGCTGCGCAGCACATCCACATCAAGGGCATCGGCGGTGGCGTCGAAAAACCGTGGTGACTCAAGTCCCTCCTGGGCCGGAATATAAACAATGGCATGATTGAACTGCTGGGACGGCACTTCCTTGATGATCTGCCCGTATGTTCGGGTTCGCACCAGGGAAAACCGCGCTTCAATCCCCATCAGATTGGCAAGGGTGATAAACAGAACCGACTTGTCCTTGCAGTCGCCATAGCCGCGGGCAATCACCTGGGGCGCGCTGTGCGGCTTCACACCGGCCACGTAGTTTTCGTAGTCCTGCTGATAACGGATTTCCCTGAGCAGATACGAATGAATGGCGTACAGTTTTTCCAGTTTGGTCTCTTTTCCCTCTGCCAGATGGCCAGCCAGCGCCGTCACCTCCGGACTCACGCGAAAGACATCCTGCAGCAGCGCGCTTTCCCATTTGAGAAACAGACTCCAGTCCGGCACGGTGCTGACTTCCAGATACCAGGCAAAATCAACCGTGCTGGGCATCGATGACTCCGCCTCCAGAATGGGGGTATTCCGCGCACGCCACGAATATCGCTTTTCGGGTCCCTCTTCTGTTTCAGTCGTCTGCACGTCGCCTCTCAGATACTGATTGAGCACAACCTTTTTTGGGGCCCACAAAATGAATTCAGAATCGATAAACTGTTTGTTAAACGACTGGAACGACCACTTGTACGAGAAATAGTCGCCAATGAGTTCATCCGCCCCCTGCTCGCAGCGGTTCTGCACCACGATGGTGGAGCCCACCTCCAGCTGTCGGAAACGAATGGTCTTGCCACGAATGGAAGACGGCTCACTGCGCTTGCCATCCGGGGATACGGTGTACGCGTGCAGAATTCTGGAATACCCGTAACAGGGCACAACAAATTCGGTCATGGCATCCCGCCCAGAAACGTTTAACGCATGCAGGATGGTGGTGGTCACGTTAATGCTGCTGCCGTCCGGCTGAAGATCTGTCACGCAGTGGTCGTACAACAGCGCCATATCCGCCGCATCGCTGTATTCCAGCGTGTCACGGGACGCCACAATGCGCTCAATATCCTGTGCGTCGGGCACATCCCGCTCCCATGCCTCTGATTCCTTTGGCGCGAGATAGGCCAGACGTTCCGCCAGGGCGCCGTTGTCGGGATTTCGTTCAAGACTTTTTCGCCAATAATCAATCGCCGTCTTTTTATCTTTTTCGTAGTAAGCCAGCGAGGCAATATCGTAGTAGGAGTTGGGCCGATCCGGCGTCATCTCGATTGCCTGCCGCCACAGTGCAGTTGCCTTGCCGGCATTGCCCAGTTGGCGATATATGTCGCCCAGCTGGGTTGTCAGATTGACCCGCTCCGGCCAGGCCGCAATCATTTTGTTCAGCCACTCAATGGCGTCATCGTAGCGGTATTCACTCAGCGCGTAACTGACCATGTTGTTCATGAGACTGTAGTCGTAGGGAAAATGCTTAATCAGCTTTTCGTAGATGGCGCGCTGCTCAAGCGGATATTCCAGGCTGCCGTAGCAGTCCGCCAGCGAATACTGAATGGTAATCCACTCCGGCCATTTTTTGTCCACATCCTGAAGGGCGTGACATTTATCTTCCGTCCATCCTTCCGCACCGTACAGGTACACCAGCGCCATGGCCACCGCGGGATTGTCACTGTATTTTTCCTTCAGGGCAAAGGTGGCTTCCCGCGCGTTTTTATCGAGGTCATTTTGCTGCCAGAGTCGAATCTGCTTGAGCATAATAATCGGAAAATCATCTCCCGCCTCATCCACCAGCTCAGCCAGCAGTTCCGTGGTGCGTCCGTGCTCCTGGTTGTCCCAAAGCGAAAAGACCAGTTCCAGTTTGCCGCGCAGACTTTTGGGATGGGCATCCATCATCTGTTCCGCCAGCTTGGCCCGATACATATCCAGCCCCAGGCGACCTGAGTACTCAATACTGAAAAACGCCTTGCGCAGACTGCCTACCTGCAGCGCGGACACATGGGCGTCCACAATGTCGGTCACGTCCACCAGCGCTTCGCCACTTTTCAGTTTGGTGGGATTGGTCCCCGCATCCACCGATTTCAATACGCCCGCGGCCACCGGCGCCCCCGATGGGGCCGTGATGCGGGCAAACAGATCCCAGCCGGAGTCTTCCTGGGCCGTTTTAATCAACACTGTATTGACACCCTTTTCAAGTCGGACAGGCACGACCAGGGTATCAAAATCCCAACTTCCAATGCGCCGTTCATTGAATACCAGCTGTCCATTCACCCACACCTTCAGACCATCGGTGGTGGTGAGCCGCAATTCGTAATCGCCGCCTTTGGCCACATCCACTGCACTGGCCAGATACGCCACTGCAGACGAATTGGGATACAGCTGCTGCACAAGGTCGTACTCGTTCTGCTGGCCGGTAATCAGGTTCGTCCGCCATTTTACATCCACCGTTTGACCGGGATAGGTGGCGCTCAAATCCACCTCGTCTTCAGGGGGATAACTGACGTCAAATCCCTTGCCCTGCATGTTGTCCCATGTGCCAATCACCGCAAACGGCATCACCCAGCCAATGCGGTCTCGAATTTCGTTGGCCTTTTCGATTTCGCCGCGCTGATGCAGCAGCAACGCGTAATAATGCCCAGCCAGCATTGCCACATCGGGCCGGGGATGATTTTCCAGCAGCGTCCCCAAAAGCGTTTCCGCCTGACGCGTCTGTTCAAATGTCCAGGACATCTCGTAAAACTCATGCAAATGCAGCAACGCCGCCTCATCATCGGGGCACAGCAATGCGCTGAGGAGGTGGTCAAACCGGGCGTCCTTGTCGCCATCCAGATACGCCAAATCCGCCGCCAGCTCGTGATACACCGCGCTCTCCGGCGCAATTTTCCCGGCAGCCGCCACCGCTGAGCGCATCGCTTTCGCGTTTACCGCCCCGTAGTACCGCTCCGCCTCAGCCGCCAGCCGCGATTGCTGATCAGATGGCAGCGGCGCCCGCAATGTGTACTTCATTCCCGCTGAACAGCCCAGCAATGCTGCACTCAGAAATACCCCGAACCATAACAGTGTTTTTTTCATATTTTCTCCCAACGGTTTGTTTGATTGATTCACAGATTTGTTATGACGCACCGGCTCACCCGGCTTCCGTGTA
>JAFGWT010000155.1 GCA_016937015.1 Deltaproteobacteria bacterium
ACCCCGAAACAGCGTCCATACAACATATCGCCATCGAATTGTCAACAAGTCCAAATTTATTGAAGCGCCGTGAGAACCTATCCCAAACCGCAAACCCAGCCATTCCGTTTTTTCCCTCAAATAATCCGGATCTATATAGTCATTGGTAGCCACTTTCGATTTCCCGGATTTGAGAATCTCAATATAGGCTTTGGCTGTCTGCACATAAGGGTTGTTTTGTGGAAAATCAGTTAGAAATTTGTTCAAAATCTGCACTTTGGAAATCGAATCAAGGGCTTCAGCCTCTACTATAGCCGTCACTTTTATCCAAGTCGCTTCAAGATTTCTCAGATACTGCGCATCCTGCTGTTGAGTGTTCTTCGCTTGAACCAGTAGTGCATCGTACTCATTTGTGGGAGTCACAGGCGCTGGTGCAGGCACTGGTGCTGCTGCAGGCACAGGCGCTGTTGCATTTAAAGGCGCTGTTGCAGGCACTGGTGCTGGTGCAATTGCGGCATCAGAAGACAGCATCGGCGCAGGAGGCGGTATATTCGTGCTGGAGGGAGTCACAGCAGGTGATGTCAGAACAGAAGTGTTGGGCGTAACCGGGACGGGCGCTGCGGCTGGTGGCGCAACAGAAGAGCATCCAGTGACGCAGTAGGACCGTGCTTTTAAACAGGAATCCAGCATTTTCATGCACACTTCGACGATATTGTTCGAACCTGGCGCAGAGAGGTCATCTATTACGGCCAATGGTACTTTAGAGACGGGTGGACTCTTTTCCTGGGCTTTTGATAAAATGGATTGTGCATTGCAATCCGGTGCTGTAGTTTGCGCGCAACTTTCGTATCTGAGTTCGCATTGTGGTATGCAATCATTGGCGACCGCCAGCCCGGGGGTAATGAGACCTACCAAAAAAGACATGCATAATCCACGAAAGAAATAACTAGTAGTCACAATTTCCATCATCCTTCCTTTCCCATAAAGTTGATGATTTCGATATTGTGGGCAACATGTATCGTAGCGGATAATTTATTTCAATAAAATATAGGCCAAACAAAAGCCATTTCGTCTTCACTTGCCATCCAGCATAATTGCGGTTTTTTCGTTCAGATTTAAGTTCATGCCTAAAAAAATAGCATCTATTCCGGCGGAATTTCATCAAAAATTGTGATTCACGTTTGTTATCATTGGAATCCTTCACTTCGTTTCCAACAAAGGGCGCAGCAACACTGCGCCCAAAAGCGAACACCCAGCCCATGTCCCTTTCCCAAAGGGACCAAAGGGATCCCCACAAGCCCATTCCGGAACGATTCAACACTTTGTATTTGTTCCGTAGCCAGTATGTTCCATAATGGAACCAACCACTGTCCTGTCAGTCATTTTCGAACGATTTTGTGGCAGGGGCGAAATATTTTTTGCCCCTACAGACTGTGTCGGCTTTAACGTTTCCAGCATGCGATATGTACCTCGTAGGGGGGCATTGAATTCGTCAATTGCGTCGGATTCGTCGATATGGTCGCAAAGTCGGCCTGTCTCTGAAACACGGAATATGGCCTTCAAACCGCTATCGCTCCTATCCGCCGGCATATCCCGACCCATGCCTCAACCCCACTGCAAATGGCACCTAACTTGCTGCCTCAATCCTCTGCTTTTTCGCACCCTGATTTGCATTCCAGCAAGGAGGAAATAATGCATCAATACTCAAAATTAGTCGGGCTAATGCTGTGTGTGTGGTCTGCCGGATGGATATCGTGCAGCGCGGTGACATCAATGGACGAGGACGACACCGAGGACGACATCGGGGACAACACCGACCCCGCCAGGGGAACAGGAGCAGTTGACGACAGTGGCGACGAGACTGCTGACGACAAGGGTGCAGTGACCCCGTCCGATACGCTCTCCGATGACAATGCCGTCAACAACGATACCGCTGCGGATGGCTGGTCTGAAGATACGGCAGGCACCGTTGTGGTGGCCGAAGGTGGCGTAGTCATCACTGATTCGGACGGCAAACAGACGGTCTGCTACAAAACCCAGTGTGATGGCCGGGTACTGGCATGCGGGGACTGCATTGACAATGACGGCGACGGCCACACGGACTGGCGGGACAGGGAGTGCCTCGGTCCATGCGACAATACCGAAGGGCCCGCGCTGATATCAGACGTTGGCGGAGTCACCGGGTCCACGTGTCATGTGGACTGCTATTTCGATTATGGTAACGGGATGGGCACCGGTAGCGATGACTGCTGGTGGAGTCACGAATGCGATCCGCTGGCACCTGAGGCGCCGGTGTGCGAGTTCCGCGAATCCCTGGTGGACAACGAAAGATTCTGCCCCTCCGAGCAGTCCGATCTCTGCACCCAGGTCTGTATGCCGTTTACCCCCAACGGCTGCGACTGCTTTGGCTGCTGCACCTTCCCGGAGCTGACGGGAAAAGGTGCCGACGGCGAGGACGCATATGTCTGGATTGGGGCCAAAGACAGCGCCAACGCGGGGATGTGCACCTTTGATGATATTCTCGCTGAAAGCAAATGTCCAAGGTGCACGCCAGTGAACAACTGCCTGAACGAATGCGGCCATTGCGAAATCTGCATTGGCAAACCCGAACTGCCGGAGGACTGTTACCCCGAGGACACGGACGTGGATGTCATTGACAGTGACAGCGACAGTGACAGCGACCAGACAACCGTTCGCCCGCCCCCCACCGGGCAGTGCGACGAAGACATCACCCCGTGCAGTTACGACGACATCATGCCCTGCGAGCAGGGATACTACTGCATCAGCGGCTGCTGCCAACCCACCATCTCAGTCGAATAACCCCATTGGAAAAAGCGTTCCAGACTGACCATTCACATTCCGGAAATGCAGTTTAGCCCCGATTGCTATGGCAGCGTTTCCGTGTCGCTTTGGGTGTCCGGGATTTGCTTCGCTTCAGCGGTAACCAACACCAATGGAAACTGTAGTTTCGCCGCAGCCAGAAGCGCCGGATAGTCGTCGGATGAATCCGTTTCGGATTTACACCCCTCCCTGCGCACTTTTTTAATACCGGCCAGCGCATCCGCCTCTGACACGCCCCACACTCTCGCACAGGCGACCTTCTCTATTGTATTCAGGACTTCAGGTGGCGCCGGACATTGCGTCCGCATGAATGCAATGGCGGCATTGCTGTTAAAATCAAAGGCGCCGTCCCCACTGATTTCAGCCAGCACATTGACCGTGTCGTACTCTTCCGAAAATCCCGAACCGCACTGGGTGCCGTACACCGAGCGCTTAAAAATCAAATCGGGTCGACCATCTCCTGTTTCGTCCCGAATGGCGATAAGCACAAATTCGCCGTCGATGTGATTTGAAAAATCGATTGTTTCCAGTCGACCATTGGCGTACCGAATCAGACTGGTCCAGCTGCCTGAAAACTCTTCGCAGTTGTAACTCTGATACAGTTTGAGGGTGTCGCTTTTTCCGGGGAATATCCGGGCGACGCTATCATGTGACGCTGCAATGAGGTCCAGCCCGCGGTGCATGGTAACGGTTAAGATAGGCTGCTTGTGTTTAAACCGCATTATTGAGGCATTCGCGCTGTAACGAATTTTGAGCCGACCTGGGGTATTTTCCCGTCAACTGCCCAATTTCAGACCGAATTCAGCCGGTTCCATCTGTAAACCGGGGTATTCCATTTATAGCACGCCGCCGGTCCCCTTGTGTTCCATGGCGCAGCCGACAGCGCGAATAGCTCCTGGCAGGCGCCTGTTGCGTTCTGTTTACGAACCGTGCTACAGACGGGCGAACGTAACAAAATATGTCGCGAAAAGAGGCCCTATGAATACTGCAAGTAAACTTTGGTGGACGATTGGCATCCTGGCTGTTTTCATTCAGTCGTGCAATCTGTTGAATGGAAAAGAAGGCGCATCTCCCGCTGCCGGGGATACCGAGTCCGGCAAAAACAGTCTCTCAGCCGACGATCTCTCAACCACGGTAAAACTGGTTGATGTGGAAGTGCGCATTCCGAAAGGCTTTACGATTACCGATAAAAAAGCCGAAAAGATAACCGTCGCCTACGAAAAGGAAAAAACAACGGTGGAGCTGACTTTTTACGGTACCGCTATGCGGCGGCCCGGCGTTGAGTCCCTGCTGGGGCACGCTGGTGGATTTGAGATGTCCAGCCGAATGCTGGGACAATTCCAGGTGCGGGATTTTACCTTTCAGGATTTCAGTCTGGTCGGTCCCCGCAAGAAAATGTTGTGGCAATGGTGGCATGGTGCGCGTTCCGACATCGCCCTGCCCGATGGGTCACATTTATACGTGTTTATCAAAACCATAGTAGTTGAAAGTTATAACCGCGATGACAGGCCGAAGAAAATGACCAAACCGGCGCTGCTGACCAAACTTCAGGAAGAATTGCCCCAAACGGTTCTTTTCCAGGGAACGCCTCTCTC
>JAFGWT010000156.1 GCA_016937015.1 Deltaproteobacteria bacterium
GGCACTGTCTGCGGTTGTGTCACTGCTTGTATCAATTTTATCTGAATCATCAGCTGACTCCTGCAAATGGTCGTCCCCCCCGCCGCCACTGCAGGCCCCAAAGCACCCCAGCGCACATACCCAAAAAAACTTCTTTAAAAAACACGTCATGATAAACTCCCAAAACGACTTCCCATGCGGTCAGCGGCGCCGGCACCGGCCCGGAACCGCAAAAAAACAGCACTGCCACGCTGCCCGTCGACCCCAGTGTCGACGCTTCATTCCACCAGTTGTTTTAAAAAAAAACAACAACCCATCGTATTGTGTCATTAAATCACCCTCGAAACACTGACATTGCCAGTGATGCGCGACGGCGCGCCATTCGGCTGTAGGTACAGTTTCCGCTTGTGATTCCGCCCACTCCCCCTTAATGTTCCCACCATGAGTGACTTGAGTGTACTGGTTATCCACCGGATGACGTCCTATCAACAAATGCTGTCCAGCGGGTTTAGATCAACGCTTGAAGAATTGCGCAAACAGAACGACCCGCTGATTCAGCGCATGTTAACCGCCGAGCAAACCCACAACCGTTCCATGGAAATCATTCGCAGTGAACTGGCGCAGCGCGGCATTCAGGCCATTTGGCGGCACGACTTCAGTGGACTGTTTCCCGACAGCTTTGATTTGGTGATTGCGATTGGCGGTGATGGCACCGTGCTGCACGCTTCCCACGCCATCGGCAAAGTACCGGTGCTGTCCATAAATTCGTCCCCTGAAACCTCCACCGGCTATTTTGCATCCGGAGACGCAACCCGTTTTTCCGAACTTCTCGATAAGGTCCTCGCCCGGGAGCTGCCGCTTCAGCAACTGTTTCGCATGGAAGTCACCCTTAACGGTGAAGTGGTCAACAGCCGGGTGCTCAATGATGTGCTGTTCTGCAATGACTGTCCGGCCATGACCACCCGGTATCACCTGTCGTTCAGGGGCCGCTTTGAACATCAGATTTCGTCCGGCATCTGGGTGTCCACCCAGGCGGGCAGCACGGCGGCGATTAAGGCGGCCGGCGGCGTCCCCATGGACGGGGGAATGACTGCGCTGCAGTATGCAGTCCGGGAACCCTGCCCTGGCGGCGGAACGGGTCAGGCGGCCCTGCCCACGCTTACAGGTGGCCTTTTCACCGGCGACGACGGATTCGCCATTCGATCAAAATCGTCATCCGCTTCATTATTCATTGACGGCCCCCACGTGGCGGTCCCTGTCAAATACGGTGATATCATTACGTTTTCTGGCGGCGCCGCGCCCTTATTTTTATATGCAAAACTTGATTAAAATAAAACTTGATCCAAAATGCGGTCTGGGTACAATACCGCCCTCTCGCCGTGTGATTTAAACGGCGTGTTATTTAAAAGAAGAAGAGGTTAGATTATGTATGCTGTAATTGCTACAGGCGGAAAACAATACCGCGTATCAGAAGGCGACAAGGTTCGCGTGGAAAAACTGAGCGGCGACGCCGGCGCCAAAGTTGTGTTGGACAACGTGTTGATGCTGGGCGACGGAGAAAAATCCAAACTGGGTGCTCCGGTTGTTAAAGGCGCTAAAGTGGAAGCAGAAATTATCGAACAGGGCCGCGACAAAAAAGTGGTTGTGTTCAAATACAAAAAGCGCAAACAGCTCCGCAGGAAAAATGGCCACCGCCAGAGTTTCACTGATTTGCGAATCACAAAAATTTCAGGCTAAGGAGGTTTAGCCATGGCACATAAAAAAGGTCAGGGGTCGACCAGTAACGGCCGCGACAGCATTGGTAAACGACTCGGCATTAAAAAATTTGCCGGTGAGTATGTTATTCCCGGAAACATCCTGGTTCGCCAGAGAGGCACCACGTTTCACGCCGGCAAGGGCGTTGGCACCGGAAATGACTATACACTGTTCGCAGTTGAAGAAGGCGTTGTTGAGTTTTATACTCGCAACAACCGCAAATACATTGGCGTTTCGCCCGAGTAATCAGCGCTCCCTTTTTTCAACGCGGAACACAGCTGTTCCTTCCCCATCGATTTTCAATCGTCGAACGCAGTTTTTTGCGTTTGAACACTAGACGTTTACGCTGATGCCAGCCGCCACCAATGAAATCTATCTGGACAATGCCGCCACCACCCGTCCCTACGCGGCGGTCTGTGAGGTCATGCTGACGGCGCTGACCGATGGGTTTGGCAATACGGCATCGATGCATCGGCGTGGCGTGGATGCGGAACGGCAGACGGCCGTCGCCCGGGACCACATCCGACAGCTGGTGGGCACCAGCGGCTGGGATGTGCTGTTTACCTCCGGTGGCACCGAAGCCAACAATCTGGCCATTCGCACCAGTTGCCCAAGGGGAAAACGCAATGTCATTTTAACAACCAGTGTGGAACACGCATCGGTGGCGGACACGGCGGATAGACTGCGCGCGCAGGGATGCGTCGTTCGGGTGGTCAGTGCCGGTGCAGAGGGGGTGGTCACCCCGGCCCAGTTCGCGGCAGCGGCACACGAGGACACCGCGCTGGTATCGGTGATTCATGTGGCCAACGAGATGGGCACAGTGCAACCGGTCAACGAGATTGCCAAAGCAGTCAAGCGCGTGGCGCCCCGCTGCAAGGTACACGTGGACGCGGTGCAGGCGGCGGCTCAGCTGCCACGGCTCGACTACGGTCCCGAAGTGGATATGGTCACCATCTCCGGCCACAAAATCCATGGGCCACAGGGGGTGGGTGTGCTGCTGTTTCGCTCCAATAGCCGCATCAAACCACTTTTTTGCGGGGGCGATCAGCAGCGCGGCATGCGGCCCGGCACCATGAA
>JAFGWT010000157.1 GCA_016937015.1 Deltaproteobacteria bacterium
GCCCAGCTTTAAACAACTGGATTGCCGCCTGCGCGGCAATGACGGTGCGCCCAGGAAGTCAAGCAATACTTGTGTAGAATCATGAGGTCTGCGCGGAGATAACGAAAGGTATCCCGTTGATTCCCTGTCCATGTGTTTCTGTTTAGAGTGACACCACTACCGCGTTGGCCTGTTCGCTGGAGAGGGTGATTTCGTAACCCTGAAGCGCCACCACAAATGTGGGCGTGATGCCAAGGGCGCCGGAAATGAGTTGAATACTCGAGTCGGGCAGAAGCCCCATATCGATGAGCTGATGATTCAGCTCGCCCTGGGCACGAATATGGCGAACAGTGGCTGTCTGACCAGGCATCATTTCGGCGATGGTGATCTCCAGCGATTGGGCTGATGCAAAAGAGAATATGCCGTCGTTGCTGCTGGTGCGCACAAATCGAATCAGACCTTCGAGACGAGCGGTGGATTGGGCGGTCAGGCAGTGGGCGACGGCCTCCGCCTGCGTCTGGGCCGCAGCACTGGGAATCTTGAGAATTTCTTCAAAAAAATCGGTGAGCAGGCGCTGCCGCCGTATGAGTGTTTCGGCAATGGCGCGGCCGCGAACAGTCAGAGAAATGGACTCCCGGCGTGTGTAGTCGATGAGGCCAAGCCGACTGAGTCGCTGCATGGCCGGAGAGACGGAGCCCGGCTTAACCTGTCGCATGGCGGCGATGTCCTTCACCCGAATTGTGCCATGGGTTTGAGACAGTTTATGAATGGTTGCAATGTAGTTTTCAAGACTTGCGGACAATTCGGGAAAATCTAAATTTTCTGGTGTGATTTCAGGCATTTTTAGTGTTCCGACATGTCGGTGACCAATTCGCCTAATGATTACCATATCCGATGGTTAATTGAAATTTATATGGAAATCAAAAGCAGGTGATTGATTTTATTGAAGTTATGGTCTACGGTGCTTCCTTCTTTTACAAGAGGAGCATTTAACCCCTTTTCCAAACTGCTTTAGTGCATCGGAGCATAGACATGAAAAAGTATGATACGAAAAACATTCGCAACATCTGTTTGATTGGTCACAACGGAAGTGGAAAAACCTCTCTTGGAGAGGCCATCCTGTTTGATGCCGGCGCCACTACGCGTATGGGGTCGGTTCTCGATGGCAATTCCACTTTCGATTTTGAGCCCGAAGAAATTAAACGACAGGGGTCCATCTCCACGGCTTTTGCGGCAGCTGACTGGAAAAAACATAAAATTCAAATCTCCGATACATCTGGTGACGCCAACTTTTTCGTGGATGGCCGCAATGCGGTTTTGGCCAACGACATCGCAGCGGTTGTTATTTCCGCGGTGGATGGTGTCCAGGTAATGACTCAAAAAATGTTCGAAGTGGCACAGGAGCAAAACCTGCCCGCTTTGGTTGTCATCAGTAAAATGGATCGTGAGCGCGCCAATTTTGAGAAAACAGTGGCAGACGCGCAGGAATATCTCTCCAAAAAAATTGCGCCGCTGATCATTCCCATCGGTGCGGAAGACAACTTCAAGGGGGTTGTGGACATTCTCAAACAGAAAGCCTACGCGTTCCCGGCAGACGGTTCCAAAGGCGTTACTGAAATTGATATTCCCGCAGATATGGCTGACGAAGTGGAGTCCTCCAGGGAATCTCTCATCGAGGTGATTGCCGAGTCTGACGATGACCTGATGGAAAAATATCTGGAAACCATGGAGCTGACTGAGGACGAAATCAAAACGGCGCTGCCCAAAGCGATTCTGTCCGGCCTGCTCATGCCGGCGGTGGCCGCTTCCGCAACCAAAAACGTGGGGATTGATACGCTTCTCGATCTCATCTGTGAGAGCTTCCCATCTCCAGCCGACCGTGAGCCGGTGAAAAGCGACGCCGGCGACGATATTAAACCTGTGGAAGATGCACCTTTCTCAGCCATCGTTTTTAAAACCGTTCAGGACAAATTCACCGGCAGTCTGGCAATTTGCCGCATCTGGTCCGGTACCATCGACGCAGATTCCGGTTTCTACAACTCCACCAAAGGGGAAAAGGAGCGCTTCGGTCAGATTCTGGTGCCTTTTGGCAAAAAACAGGAAAACGTGCCCAAGGCCGGTCCTGGTGACATTATTGCGTTTGCCAAACTGAAAGTGACCAAAGTGGGCGACAGCATCTGTGCGGAAGGCGCCAAAATCACCTTCCCCAAATTCCCGGTGGTCAATCCCGTTATTACCTACGCGGTTCACGCGAAAGACAAAAACGAGGAAGACAAGCTGGGGCAGGCGCTCAACCGAATTGCTGAAGAAGATCCCACCATTCACATTATCCGCAACAAGGAAGTGCGCCAGACTCAGATTGCCGGTATGGGCCAGGTGCATATCGATACGTCCATCGATAAAATCAAGCGCATATTCGACATTGATGTTGAACTTTTGCCACCGCGCATCCCCTATCGCGAAACCATTCGCAAAAAAGTGGAAGGCGTGGAAGGCAAGCACAAGAAACAGTCCGGTGGACGCGGTCAGTTTGGGGTGTGCTATCTCAACGTGGAGCCCAATCCCAACAAGGGATTTGAATTTGTTGACGCCATCGTTGGCGGGTCCATTCCCCGTCAGTGGATTCCATCGGTTGAAAAAGGTATTGTCGATCGGATGAGCCGAGGCGTTATCGCCGGCTACCAGGTGGTCGATGTGAAAGTGACGCTGTACGACGGCAAGTTCCACGACGTGGATTCCTCCGATGCCGCTTTCCAGATGGCCGGTTCAAAAGGCTTCAAGGCCGCCACCGAGCAGGCGGCGCCCTATCTGCTGGAGCCCATCTGGAATCTCGAAGTCACCTGTCCCGAGGAATGTATGGGTGACGTTATGGGTGATATCAGCTCCCGTCGCGGTAAAGTGCAGGGCATGGAAGCCAAAGGCAAAAGCCAGGTGGTTAAAGCCCAGGCGCCCATGGCCGAGCTGCTGCGCTACGCCCCCGACCTGAAATCCATCACCGGCGGCCGCGGCACCTTCACCGTTGAGTTCTCTCACTACGAAGAAGTCCCCCGCGAAATCCAGGACAAAGTCGTCGCCAGCTTTACCCACGAAGAAGAAGAATAAATCTTTATCCCTCCTGCTGTTTTCCTGTAGAGACGTTGCATGCACTAATCATTCATCACATCTTTCAATGTATTGCATGCAATATGCAGCGCAGACTCCCCCTTCCGCGAAGAGGGTAGGGAAATTTTTCAAATGATATTGGGATGTTGAGATCGCCGCGTCTGAATACCTGTTATGTTCAATTTCGATTTCTGCGTGTACCGCTGCACA
>JAFGWT010000158.1 GCA_016937015.1 Deltaproteobacteria bacterium
ATTCGAGAGTGGTGGTGGCGGCACTGGGACAGCGCCGGGTGGGCCTTGTGGTCGATGCCCTGGTGGGGCAGCAGGATGTCATTATCAAGCCCCTTGGACCCAGTCTGGCGAGGGCCGGATGTTTTTCAGGGGTAACCGATATTGGAGACCAGAAACTGGCGCTGGTGCTTGACACGGTGGCAGTGATCGAGGAATTCTTCGCCACCTCGGATGATACAGCACAGACCCAACACAGAAATGGTTCATGGCAATGGAATCAATTATAACCAGTACGCGACACCCGGTCAGTCTTCAGGTTGCGGGCTCAGATGAACCCACCATTGGCTTTCTTTGCTTCACGCTGGGCAAGGAGGAGTTTGGTGTGGATTTGAATCTCATTTCGCAGATTGTTCAACCCCCGCCTGTGACCCACGTGCCCAGAACCCGGTCATATTTTGTGGGGGTGGTGTCCATCCGCGGTGGGGTGGTGACCCTGGTGGATTTCAGACAGTTGCTGGGGCTCGATCCCGCAAAAATTGATCGGTCATCCAGGATACTGCTGTACAACACACCATCGGAACAGTTTGGCATTCTGGTGGACCGGGTCACCCTGGTCCGACGCGTACCGGCCAACACCTTTGAGGAACATCCGGTACTGGAAGAAAATCCGGTGACCGAAAAAGTCATTGGCGTGGTTCGCCCTGACAACCGAACCCAGGTCACCATCATTGACCTTGAGGAAATCATGCATGAGGCGTTGCGATGAGTCTTCGGCTGTTCAGCGGCCTGCACCGTCAGGTCCCGGAAATGGAAAGAAAGCTGGTTAAGTTTTCGGTGGGCAAGGTGCTGTGCGCCGTGGATATTATGCACGTGCGGGAGATCATTTTACCAAGGGAAAAGATATCGCCCCTGCCCAGCCGCGACAGCAGTATCATTGGTGTCCTTGATCATCGGGAAGCGGCCATTCCCGTGGTGGATCTTCGGGCCCGCTTTGACATCAGGGAATCGTCCGCCCCCAGACAGAAATGGATTATCATGGCCGTCGACGACATCAGTCTGGCCCTGGTGGTCGACAAGGTATTCGGGGTGACCCGATTTCACCCGAATCAGCAGCGGGACAGATCTGCACTTGGCACCGCAGATGTCAGCTGGGCGACCACAGTCTACGGCGACAGGGATGGACTGATTTTTGAAATCGACCTCGACCTGCTTGCCGGCATGGTGGGTGCGAAATAAATTTTAAATATGACGATGCTATCCAACGCGCACAGCACAATTGCACTCTCCATGGATGTCTTCCGGATTATTCGCACAGCCATCAATAAGCGGTTCGGGATTCTCTTCAGCGACAGCGATCGATACCTGCTGGAAAGCAGGCTCAGTGCACGGCTGACAGATCTGGAACTAAGCAGTTTTGAGGAATACATCGCATACTTCAAAACAACATCGAATGACGCCGAACTGGATACGGCCATTGAGCTGCTTACCAACAACGAAACATATTTTTTCAGAGAAGACTATCAGCTGAGCGCGTTTAACGACGAACTCCTGCCCAGACTGCAAATGCAGAAACGCAAAGAGAGGCAACTGACGATTTGGAGCGCCGGCTGCTCGTCGGGCGAGGAAGCGTATTCCATTGCCATTTTCATCGCGGAATCCGGACTCTTTTCGGGGTGGGACGTGCGCATATTTGGCAGCGACATCAGCTCCAGAATGCTGGAACGGGCACGCCAGTCCCGATTTGGCAAATCCGCCTTTCGCACCACGTCCGAATATCTGAAAATGAAATACTTTAAACGCCAGGGGGCCCAGTGGGAACTGGATAGCCAGGTCAGGGAAAAATGCAGTTTTGCCAAAATTAATCTGCTTGATACGGACCGAACCGCCATGCTGGGACGGTTCGATGCCATTTTCTGTCGCAATGTGCTGATGTATTTCGATAAAAAAGCACGGATAAATACCGTTCACCTGTTTCACCGCCACCTGAATCCAAACGGCTACCTGCTGCTGGGGCACACCGAATCGCTGTTTAATCAGGACACCCCTTTCACGCAGGTCAATCTCAGGGAGGCCCTTGTTTATCAGAAGCAGGAGAGCGCCCTTGCCTAATCAACCCATACGTCTGCTCATCATTGATGATTCGGCCTACAACCGAAAGACCATCGCGGATTTTTTTGTCGGCAGCCCGAAAGTACAGGTTGTGGGAAAGGCCGCGGATGGGCAGGAGGGGCTGAAAATGGCGCTGAATCTGGCCCCTTCCGTCATTACCCTTGACCTCGAAATGCCCCGTTTGGACGGATTTGGATTTTTGCGTATTCTAATGTCCGGGCAACCAACGCCGGTGATTGTGGTCAGCTCCCACGGCCAGAAGGAAAACGTGTTTCGGGCCCTGGAGCTTGGCGCCCTGGATTTTGTGGTCAAACCGAGCACCATGATTTCGCCCAGCATCCGCAACATTCGCGAAGATGTCATTCAGAAGGTCATGGCTGCCGGCAAATTTAACCTCAACGCCCTGCAAAACCTCTCCAGCGGGGAATCCGCCACGGGGCTCATTCCCATTATTGGCGACCTGGCCCCAGGGGACCAGTCCCCAACTGACAAGGCGGCCGAGAAAGTGGTGGTGATTGGCGCATCCACCGGCGGTCCGGCGTCCATCACCAAAATACTGAGCAGTCTGCCACCGAATCTGTCGACCGCCATTGTTGTCGCCCAGCATATGCCGGCCCAGTTCACCGCCACCTTCGCTGCCAGACTCAACCGCCTCTTCCCTCTCAGGGTCCTGGAACTGCAGCAGGGCCAGATCATTAAAAATGGAACCGTCTACATTACGCCCGGGGATTCCAATCTGAAATTTTCAAAAAGCGCAGACGGGTATTTTCTTGAAAAGTCGCCCCTTTCCGACAGGTGCCGATATGCACCCTCCATCGACAGGATATTCATATCCGCCGCTGAAACGGTCAAAACAAATCTGCTGGGGGTCGTGCTCACCGGCATGGGTGACGACGGTGCACTGGGCTGCGAAAAGATTCACGGCATGGGGGGATCGCTGCTGGTGGAATCCGAAGAAACCGCCATCGTGTACGGCATGCCGCAATCGGTTCTGGAACGCGGGCTTCCGGCCAAAAAGCGCCCACTGCACATGATTGCCGGCGCCATTGCCTCATTCGCCAAACAGTAAGAAGGCAGACGCAAAACAGCCCATTGTGCGCCTCTGACTCACTTTTTGTGATCCACTTTAAAAAGTAAAGGTACTTTCAAAACACAATTCCCTTATGCCCGGAAATCGCGGTTGGTGTAACGAGAGTTGTACAGGTCACTTCTTCTGGAAAGTGGCCTTTTTTTTTACGTTATTTTACCTGGGTCGTCAGACCGAAGCCCAATGGAAAGAGCGGAGAGTCGGACTTGTCTGCGTCATTCAGCGGCAACTGCGACTCGGACCTGGGCCAGGTATGGGACAGCCTGCCCGTTGCCGGCGCGTCCCCAAACAGCACATCGGCAATTCCCATCCCTTCGGTGCCAGGCAGCCAGGCGGCGATGAACGCATCGGACGCGGCCAGTTCATCGTTGATAATCATGGGCCGGCCCGAAAACAGCACGGTCACAAACGGAATGCCCGCTTTTTTCATGTTGGTCACCGCCAATTGGTCATCGTCTTCCAGCTTCAACCGCTCCCTGTCCCCTCGCCACTCCGAATAGGGATACTCGCCAATGACCACAATCCCCATCTGCGCTTCCGCCGGTACCTTTGTTGCATCGGCCGAGTAAAAAACGTTGCCTTTACCCACCGCATCTGTCACGGCCTCAAGAACGGTGGTGCCTTTGGTGCGACTGCCCTCACCCATCCACGTGACGGTCCATCCGCCACACTGTTTATCGAGGCTGTCCGCCCCCGAACCCGCCACCAGCACTTTTGCATTTTTGCTCAAAGGCAGCAGGTCTTTGTCGTTTTTGAGGAGTACCAGCGATTTGGCCACCGCTTCCCGGGCCACCTGCCTGTGCGCGTCACTGCCCACCTCTGCGGTCAATTTGGCATCGGTGGTTGGGGAATAGCTGTCTTCAAACAGTCCCATCTCACATTTGATGGTGAGTATTCGTCTGGCCGCATCATCCACCCTGGCTGCGGGAATTTTTGCGGGAACCGCTTCCTGAATCACCTGGACAAACATTTTGTAGGCATCGGGAATCATCACCATATCGATGCCCGCATTCACTGCGGTGATGACATCCGACCTGAAATCCCCCTCCAAATCATCAATTCCCTTCCAGTCCGACACCACAAAACCGTTAAATCCCAACGTCCCCTTGAGGATATTGGTAATCAGATTTTTTTCCCCATGCATCTTTCGGCCATTGACGCTGCTGTAGGATATCATAATCGACCCAACGCCGGCCTCGATGGCGGGAATGTACTGTGATACCGCCAGATTCCAGAAGTCGGCGTCAGACAGCGCGGTGTTGCCGCGATCCAGAAATCCCGCTTCCATATGGGATGTACCGTATGTGGTGGCGCCGTCGCCCGCAAAATGCTTGGCACAGGCGAGGGTACTGTACGGCGTTGCGCCCAGCTGCGCCCCCTGTAACCCGCGCACCAGCGCTGTGCCGTACGTGGCTGCCAGTTCCGGGGTTTCGCCAAATGCCTCATAGGTTCGGCCCCATCG
>JAFGWT010000159.1 GCA_016937015.1 Deltaproteobacteria bacterium
ACATTTCCGTTAAACCGTCCGCCATCGACATCCCCAGTGACCGTCTGGAAAAAGCCCGTGCATCCGCCGGTTTCTGGCATTCACATCTGTCGCCTCTGCACGGTGCCGTGATAGCCCAGTCCATTGCTCAGGACGGCGCGATGCTCAGGCCGTACATTGTTGACCATGTGGAAGACAGGGATGGCAATGTGATTTACCAGAGCTCGCCCAAATATATTGGCCGCACAGTCGAAAAGGACACCGCCCGGCAGCTGATTGAAGCCATGAAAGTGACGGTGGAACGGGGCACCGCCCGCAGTGCCTTTGCCGACAGGCGGGGCAATCGAACCATACCTGGCGTCGAAGTGGCGGGCAAAACCGGTACCCTCAATGGCGAACGGCCGTATCGCGCCTACAGCTGGTTTGTCGGACTGGCCCCGGCGGATGATCCCGAGGTGGCCATCGCGGTTCTGATAGTCAACGAACCCAAATGGCGCATCAAATCTTCCTGGACCGCTGCTCAGATTTTGCGTGAATACTTCAAAAACAAGTGATTTGGGGCTGTCCGCCTGGCAGAGGGAGGGTTTTCTGCACGGACTATGATCGACCTGACACTGGCGTTTGGTTCAAACAGGGATTAATTTGATAAAAGGCGACTGAATGCATTTCAGCGCGCCGATTACAATTTTCAAAGGGGGGAAATCATGTGCAGCAGTCATACAATGGTCAATCTGGGGTTTGCCGAGGCCGAATTGCCGGCCGGGACCCATATCTGTCAGATTTATTCCGATGACAGGGAACGGGACGAGTCGCTGCTGCGCTTCCTGTTTGCCGGATTGCATGACGGGGAGCGGGGGGCATGTTTCTCAAACGATTTCAGTGCCGACGTCATCGAAGCATATTGCGATCGCGAGGGACTGGACATCATGAGGCTTCGGGAACGGCAGGCCCTGTCCGTATCGGATGTGTCGAGTGTTTATTTTAAGGATGGTGTATTCAATCCGGACGTCATGCTCGGACTGCTCGAGGCCTATCACGACAAAGCCAAATCTGATGGCTTCAGGGCGGCGCGAGTGGTTGGCGAAATGACTGCCGAGGTAAATGACATCCAGGGCGGGAAGCGATTGCTCGAATATGAGAGTCGGGTGAGTCTGCTGCTGCGGAAAAAGCCGGTGACCGCCATGTGCCAGTACAATGCCCATGCATTTGATGGCGCCATGATTATGGAAGTACTGCGTGTCCACCCCATGATGATTGTGTCCGGTGCAGTGGTGCGAAACCCGTTTTTTATCCAGCCCGAGGAATATCTGAAACGCTGTGAATACGTCGTATAATTTAGATAACGAGGCACTGACAAAAATTCTGCTGCTGCAGAATATGATTGGCCAGTTGCCCAGTGAACGGGCGGTATTTGAATTTGTCGCCCGAGGCGTCTCCTATTTGCCTGGGGTGGCGGCTGTGGATTTTTTGCTGGGCAATACCGGGTTCGAAAACAGCCCAACCCCCGCTGCGTTGACGTATCCGGTGCAGATGAACAACGAGATTTTTGGTTATGTTCAGTTGCAGCTGAATGACACTGCATTGTTCGAAGGGTATCGCGCGTACATCGGAAATCTCTGCTTTATGATGGCCGCTGTGGTGCAGCGATTTCGCCGCGCCGAAGCGGAGCGCGACAGGCAGCTGGAACTGGAGCGCCGGGTGGAACAGAGAACAGAGGAGCTTGCGCTCCAGATTGTGGAAACTCAGTCGGCCATGAACCGTCTGGAGGAGCAGAAGGAACGGCTGGCGGTGACGTTGCGCAGCATTGAGGACGGTGTTATTACCACAGACAACAAAGGGCGGATACTTTCGCTCAACCGGGCGGCGGAGAAATTCACCGGCTGGCGGGCGACCGATGCCATTGGCTTGCCCCTGTCCAGGGTGTACCGGCTGCAGCTGGAAGATGGCAATACCGGCTTTACAACAGCCGAGGCGATGACAGACAGCCCTGAGTTGCTTTCGCAGGGAAAACTGACCGATCAGGACGGCCACGAACTGATTGTGTCACATCTGATGTCTCCAATTCACGACCACAACAGTCAGCAGGTGGGCCTTGTGGTCGTTTTTCGTGATATCACCCGACAGATGACCATGCGCGATAGGCTGGAGCGCATTGCGCGGCTCGATTCCGTTGGCGTGCTGGCTGGCGGCATTGCTCATGATTTCAACAATCTGCTTTCGGGTCTGTTTGGCTATCTCGAAATGGCCCAGAACACCAGCGATATTGACGAAATCCGGTCGCTGCTGAACAAAACCAGCAGCGTGTATGAGCGTGCCAAAAATCTGACCGGGCAGCTGCTGACGTTTTCCAGGGGCGGTGCACCTGTGTTGAAAACGGGCAATCTCGAAAAAGTGGTTCGGGATGCCGCATCGTTTGCGCTGTCCGGCGCCAATGTCAGTTGTGAGTTTGATATTGCAAAAGACTTGTGGCATGTGGCGTTCGACGAACATCAGATTGCCCAGGTTATCGACAACATTGTTATCAACGCCAAACAGGCGATGGCGCAGTCCGGCCGTATTCAGGTGACCATGCGAAATACAACCATGGTTGCCAGGAACCACGACACATTGCCCGCCGACGAATATGTTCAGATTTCGATTCAGGATTTTGGTCAGGGTATTCCCGACAGTATCAGAAGCCGCATTTTCGATCCGTTTTTCACCACACGGAAAGAAGGCTCCGGGCTTGGTCTGTCAACTTCTCACTCTATCATCCAAAAGCACGGGGGCGCCATCGAGGTGGAATCCAGACCGTCAGAAGGCACCACGTTTCATATTTTTCTTCGAGCGAGCAATGCCACCCCCAAAAGCGCATCGGTGGCGCCTGCACGCTTTCATGTGGGCAGTGGCACGGTGCTGGTGCTTGATGACGAAGCCTTTTTACGGGATATCAGCAGTGCCATGCTGAAAAGCATGGGGTACCATGCGGTGTGCTTTTCGGATGGGCCAGAGGTGCTTGAGTATCTTCACTCATTGTCAGATGCCGATCGCGGTAAGGTGGTGGCCGGACTTTTTGATTTAACCATTCCAGGCGGGAGCGGCGGCGCGGAGATTGTCGACGCGTTAAGGCAAATGCTGGGAGACCGCTTTGTCGCAATTGCCGCGTCGGGGTATTCGGCGGGAGATGTGATGTCCAATCCCATGGAATTTGGGTTTACCACCAGTCTCCCCAAGCCGTTTCGCAAAAAAAATCTCTCAGACCTTCTAAACAAATACCTTTCATAGCCCGCTCGTCGACGGCGCCTTTTCACTCATTTTTCCAGGCAGTGGGCATTTTGTCGCGATTGTCACTTACGTGTTGCGCATCTGTCACAAAGGGCGCGCATTGTTCATCCGGTAACAACACGGCTGTCACAGTTCGCTGTGAAAAAGGCACAGTCTTCAGGAGGAGACCATATGAATGACACAAATTTGAAGAATGGACAGGTATGGGGCTTACCGCTTTTTGGGTTGGTATTTTTGTTTGCCACGGTTGCTATGGCCAATGAGCCCAAGGCGGAGGAGGGCACGGATTCGAACATATCTGAGTATGTGGGGTACGATGGCGGTTTTTATCTGAACGACGCGTCGGGCAACTACTCGCTGAAAATGAATGCGCGAATGCAGGCCAAATACACATTTGAAGCGGTGGATAACGGCGGCAGGGACAGAGATCTGGAAAGTCATTTTTCCATTCCTGCGGCGCGGATTAAATTTAAAGGTCACGTTATTTCCAAAAGTGTCGGCTATGCACTGCAGCTCGATTTTGGCAAGGGCGGGGCGCTGCTCAAGGATTTTTATGCGGACTTCGCGTTTGTGAAAAATAAATTTCATCTGCGTGTGGGGCAGTGGGTCAAGCCATGGTCCAGGCAACAGATTACCTCCAGTGGCAAGCTGGAATTCACCGAACGCGCCATGACCGATAAAGCCTTTGGCGCTGGACGGGATATTGGACTGGCGCTCCACAATAACTACGAGAAGTCTCCTTTGTTTGAATGGGTAATTGGCGCGTTCAACGGAACCGGTGAAAAGCCAAAATTCACAGGGTCTGTTGACGAGGACGGTGGTGTTGAGGTGAAGCCCTCCAATGTGCCAGCCACATTTCATCCCATGATTGTGGCCCGTGTGGGAGTGAATCTGGGCAAACTCAAAGGGTACAGCGAGGCCGATTTGGAAGGTGGCGCCCCCCGTCTGGGTCTGGGGGTGAGCGGCATATTTGACTTCGAACATGACAATGGCGACAACGGCGATATCCGCGGCGAATTCGACTACATGTTCAAAGCATACGGGTTCAGCTCAACCGGCGGTGTGTACGTCGCATCCGCGCAGGACGGTGACGGGTTTGGGGATCAGGCCTACGACAAAATGGGGATGCACGCGCAGCTGGGATATGTGCTGATGGAAAAAATCCAGCCGGTATTTCGGTACGGTGTCATCAATCCCGAAGGCGGAAAAAATTACACTCAGGAAGTGTTTGGCGGGCTGTCCGTCTATTTCGCCAAACACGACTTGAAATGGCAAACCGAAGTGGGTGGCATCCTAAAACAGAATGGCGACAACAGCACCAAAGACACCGTCCTCGCCACCCAGCTTCAACTGGGATTCTAAACTTGCATGTGGAGTTCGGCATCGACTCCATCGCATGCCGGTATCCCTTTAACACTCCGAACAAATATATACCTGGTGGATGCGGTTACAAACCGATTGCGCGTGTGTCACAGCAAAAGTATTCCATGTATCGGCATTTCAGGTAACCTTGCAAGCAAGAGGTATTCATTTAATGATTCAAATAGATACCAGCCAAATTGAAACCATTTGTCGCCGCTACCCGGTGCGCTCACTGGCGCTGTTTGGCTCGGTCACGGACGACAGCTTCAACGTCGACAGCGATGTGGATGTCATCATTGATTTTGATGAGTCAAGCGAACAGAACTATTTTGATTGCTACTTCAATTTAAAGACCGAGCTTGAAGCCTACTGGAACAGAACTGTCGATCTCGTGGCCAACAAAAAGTTCCGAAATAAACATTTCGAAGCGTCTCTTGAAAACAGTAAACACGTGATTTATGAACGCAAAAATTCATAAATATCTCCTCGATATTCTCAACGCCTGCAATGACATTGAGTCGTTTGCCACTGATCTTTCAAGGGCGCAGTTTGAAGACTCGCTGCTTATCCAGCGCGCGGTGGAACGGGAATTCGAAATCATTGGAGAAGCGCTCAATGCTTCCCTGTAGATAAAGAAGTCGTTCCTGGGCTATCGCAAGAATCAAATGGCACTTTCTTTGCCTTCTTTTGTCGTCAGCAACAGCCGGCAAATGCTGTCATTCCCGTGAAAACCTCATGATTCTACACAAGTATTGCTTGACTTTCTGGGCGCACCGTCATTGCCGCGCAGGCGGCAATCCAGTTGTTTAAAGCTGGGCAAAGCAGGCTGGGTTCCCGCCTCCGCGGGAACG
>JAFGWT010000160.1 GCA_016937015.1 Deltaproteobacteria bacterium
CTTGTGTAGAATCATGAGTCCTTCGAGGGCATGACGCTGGGCACAATCACAGGGCGGTGGCCACTGCTCATTTATCGACAGTCTCCTCCGCGGGAATGACGTTTTTCACCTTCTGAAACACTCTTCCTTTGAAAAAGGGACAAGGGCTGGTTGTTGGCATGTCGGCGCAGATGATTGGAAAAGCATCCTTCCCTCGTAACAGATGCACAACAGTGAAGCGTTGCGTTTTATGCAAGATGCCACAGGAATGTGGCGGATGAACATTGAATGAGGAATTGCTTTTTCTAATGACTTTTTAATGCCACGAATGGTATTTCGTGTCTTATGAAGAAAAAGATTGCCATCATTGGTGCCGGTCCTGGCGGATTGTCCGCGGGGATGCTGCTGTCGTCACGCGGATTCGACGTCACCGTATTTGAAAAAGGCGATGATGTGGGGGGACGCAGCGCGCGACTGTCTTTGGGCGAATATCACTTTGATACCGGACCTACCTTTTTAATCATGAAATCTCTGTTGGATGAACTGTTTTCTCAATGTGGCAAACGCGCTGAAGACTATTGCTCGTTTTCAAAAGTCGAGCCTCTCTATCAGTTGATTTATCCCGACGGTAAAGTTTTTTATCCAGGCACAGACTACGATGATCTGGTGGAAAAAGTCGCCAAACTGTGGCCCCAATCACTTCAGGGACTGGCGGACTACTATCGCGCCGAACCGAAAAAGTTTGAGGTTATTCGGCCGCTGCTTTCCAGACCAGTGGCCGGTCTGGGAGACCTTGTCAAGCTGGACGCGGTGCGCGCGATTCGTCATCTGCATCTGGATAAGCCACTCTATGAATATCTGTATAACTATTTTAAGAACGACGAAATGGTGTACGCTTTTGCATTTCAGGCCAAGTATATCGGCATGTCTCCATGGGATGCCCCAAGTCTGTTTTCGATTTTGTCATGGCTTGAACACAGTGAAGGACTGTACCATGTGCAAGGGGGCCTGAATCAGATTTCGAGCGCCATGAAACAGGTCATTGAAAGCCATGGCGGCACGGTCCAAACCAGGACGCCCGTCAAAAAAATTGTTGTCGATGGCAAACGAACGACTGGGGTGCAGCTGGACGACGGCAGCATCTGTCACGCTGACGCGCTGGTGCTCAACGCGGATTTTGCATGGTCGGTCCATCACCTTTTTCCAGCCGGAGTACTAAAAAAGTGGTCCCCGAAAAAAACTGCATCAAAGTCGTTTTCGTGTTCCGCATTGATGCTTTATCTGGGACTTGACACGATATTTTCTAAGCTCCCCCATCACAATATTATTTTTTCCGAAGACTACCGATCATACGTATTGGATATTACAGGCAAAAATTTACAACTCCCGTCAGACCCTTCCATCTACGTTCACAATCCATCGGTGATGGATGCCACGTTAGCCCCGACTGGACACAGCAGTCTCTACATTCTCGCGCCGGTGCCCAATAATCGCGCGGGGATTGTATGGCCGGATGTGCTGCCGTCGTTTAAAAAACAGATCATTGAACTGGTGAAAAACAAATGCAACATTCAGGAACTTGAATCTCATGTCAGGGTTGAGAAAGTGATAACCCCTGAAGACTGGGCCAATGATTACAACGTTTATGAGGGTGCCATATTTAATATGGGACATCAGTTCTCGCAGATGCTGATGTTTCGACCTCACAATCGTTTTGAAGAGTTGCAGCGACTTTATCTTGTGGGCGGCGGCACGCATCCTGGATCCGGACTGCCCACCATTTACGAGTCCGCCCGTATCAGTTGCGAACTACTGGAAAAAGATCTGTCATGAACACATTGGGATTCCTGCTGCTGCTCAAGCGCATTTACGGAAAAAAGCTGCCTGATTTAAAAACAATCCAAAAACAGGGCCTGCTTGCGGTAAAGATAGCCCAGCACTTTGCGCTGCGGGTGGACTTTCTGGATGAACGCGTCTGCCGTCACTTGTCAAAGTTGTTTCAGGCTGCAGACACTGCACCGGAGGAAGATGTCAGACCGTTGCTCGCCCAGTTAAAAGAGCAGGATTCAGAAGGTCTCATTATTGACATTGACTCGACACCGTTTGCCAGTGCCAGCCTTGGCCAGGTTCACAGCGCCCGTCTGTCTTCGGGACAGCCTGCAATTGTAAAGATTATAAAGTTTACAGATGAAAAAAAGTTTGTCAGAGACATCCGGCGGATTCGTCGCTTCGTCCGGTTTATTTGCTTTTTTTATCCCAAACTGCGGCGGGTGGCCGATCCGGTGGGAATTCTCGATTACATCGAATCCTATACATTAACTGAACTGGACCTTCAAAATGAAATTGCCGGCGCCAGGGAATTGCAGCAAATCAGGGACACTTATGCGCATGTGTGGCCATTCTCTTCGCTGGCATTACCGCGATTTTATCCCGCTCAGTCCAGCAGCCGGGCACTTTTAGTTGAACGGGTGATTGGCAAAACATTTAACGCGCATCTTGATGCCGGAACGCTTTCCTATCAAACGCTGCTGGAATTCTTTCGAATCCACGGTTTTTTCATGTTTGTTCCCGGCATCTTTCATGGTGATATTCACCCCGGCAACGTGATGCTGGGCGAAGACGGGCGCATATATCTGATTGACACCGGTGCCCTGAGCAAAATTGATCCGGTGATCAGTCGTGGTCTGTTTCGCTTTATGAAAGCCTTGGCCTATTATCGAATTGACGCCTGCGCAGACATCCTTCACAGCATGTCCAACCGTTCTTTGTCTCCCAAAGCGTTTACGCGTTTTTTAAACGAAATGAAACGACTTTACTCGGATTTCCCAGGCAAAACAGTATCCCAGGTGAGTATGACCCGGCAGATGATGCAGACCATAAAACTCGGCATAAACTGTGGCATGGATTTCGGTACTGGCATTTTTCCCATTATCAAAAGTATGATGTATCTGGACGGTATGGTATTAAGATGTAATCCTGATGCGATATTGATGGAAGACATGCGCCCTTTTATCAATCAGTTTGAAACCGTTCTTTCCGTTGTGGAAAAAGAGGAGGCCATCCGGTGAGCTCAGGTAAAAACATTGTGGTGGTCGGTGCGGGAATTGGCGGACTTTCCGCCGCCATTCGCCTGCAGCATGCTGGATACAGTGTGACCCTGCTCGAAAAAAACGATCGGGTTGGCGGCCGGATGAATGTGGTAAAGGGGAACGGATATCAATTCGACTCAGGTCCGACGATTGGGTTATTACCCGCTGAATACCAGGACCTGTTCACATCGGTGGGGAAATCCATTGATGATTACATTGATTTTCGCCCTGTAAATCCCCACTATGCAATTTATTCACCTGGGCACAGTCGGATTGATTTACGTGATTCATTGGTGGAAATGTCACAGTTCCTCGGCACGCTCCCCGGGAATCAGGTATCTGCCTATCTGGGCTATCTGGCACAGACCCATCAAAAATTTCACATCGCCAAAAAACATTTTCTCTACCGACATTTTCGCAGTGTTTTTGATGTGTTGAATTTCAGGGACGCGACGCAGCTTTTGCGATTAAAAACATTTCATTCCGCCAGCAAAGAGATTCGTCGTTTCACTGACAATCAGCTGCTCAGTCAATTGTTGGCGTTTCAGACATTGTATATTGGCGTCGCACCGAGCCAGGGACCCTCCATTTACTCTATCATATCAATGATTCAGGCGTTGTATGGCGTGTGGTTTCCCATGGGCGGAATGGCATCGGTTGCGGCCGGGCTTCAGCGGTTATTTGAAGAACTGGGGGGTAAAATCCGACTGAACGCACCGGTGACAAAGGTTGAATTTGAACAGCGCCGAATTACCGGAGTGTTGTGTGGTGACAGCGAAATTGTCGCAGACAGATTTCTTTTCAACAGTGATTTTACCTGGACAATGTCAAAGCTGTTTCCAGACAGGGAACGACGAAAATACAGCGACAAAAAAATAAAGAAAATGAAACATTCATGTGGCGCGCTTATTTTTTATTTTGGCGTACGCAGGAAATTGCCGTCGCTGGATGTTCACAATCTGTTTTTTGCAAACGATTTCGAAAAAAATGTCGCCGATATTTTTAAAGGCGCACAGATGGATGACTTTTCATACTATCTCTATTGCCCCGCCAAAATGGATGCCTCTCTTGCACCCGACTATGGCGAAACACTGTATGCGCTTATCCCGGTGCCCAACAATCTGGACAGTTGTACCCCCTGGAATGACGCGCTGATAAATCATTACCGAATGACGCTGCTCAGTAAAATCGCCGCTGGCCCCGCTGGTGACATCTCTGACGCAATCGAATTCGAACAGCACAGCACGCCAGTTGATATGGAGATGCGCTACAATGCGTTTGGTGGCGCGGCGTTCGGATTGGCACCGATATTGTCACAAAGCCTCTTTATGCGGCCACAGGTAAAACTGCATGGGTTTCCAAACGCATATTTTACGGGATGCGCCACCCATCCAGGCGCTGGTGTGCCCATTGTCATGATGAGTGGAAAAATCGCTGCAAACACGATTATCAAGGAAGACAACTGAAACATGCCCCAAATGAACGAATCCGCAATCAACAAATCGTATGCCTGGTGCAGACGGGTGATTATGAAGCACTCAAAAAGCTTTTATGCCGCTTTTTCATTGCTGCCCGAAGACAAAGCAAACGCCGTGTATGCCATTTATGCGTTTTGCCGCAGCGTGGATGATGTTATCGACGAGCACAATGATTTGCAGCGTCTTGACCTGCTTGAACAGAAATTGAAAGACCTTAAAGGCGGCGTCGTCGCCACAGATGGGTTTTGGCCCGCTCTGGCACACAGTTTTGACCTATGGGAATTGCCATATGGCCCCTTTTTTGAAATGGTGGAAGGACAGCGGCTGGATGCAGGCTTTTCTCAACCCAGCACTGTTGAAGAACTGGAAAGGTACTGCTACCTGGTGGCGGGGACTGTAGGACTGATGCTGCTGCCTCTGATTTGTGACAGGATCACCGATGAAGCAAAACAGCGGGCCGTGTCTCTTGGCATCGCAATGCAGCTGACCAACATTCTGCGTGATGTGGGAGAGGACAAGGAAAAGGGACGCACATACTTTCCTGAACAAATGATGGCTCAAAACAGCCTTGGTCCCGATGACCTTTGTATTGAAAACGCCCAAAGCGAGACGTTCATTTCCCTTTGGGAAGAACTGGGTCAAATGGCGGAGGCGCGCTTCGATGAATTTCTTGACAACACCCAGTGGCTCACTGCAGACGCACATCGGCCTGTTGTCCTCGCTGCGCGTATTTACAGGGAAATACTGGGGGTCATTCGTGAACGCAACTATGACGTGTTTTCCTCAAAACCGTATGTGCCTGCACTGCGTAAACAACAGATCATCTCACAATACCGTTCACCGCAACCGCATTCCAGAGAGGACACTGTCGTTTCAGGCAACAAAGGGAAGCCATAGGCTTTCTCAATATCCTGTCCAATATGAGAGTGGCCGAATTCCACGGCTGGCTGCATGACGCCATCAACTGCTCGGCGGGAGTCGGAAAAATCTCTGGTGTTCTGGATAAAACAGGGCATTCCTCAGAAATCCCCGATGATGTTCTGGATAAAACAGCTTACCCACTCTGCAATCCTGGCAATACGCATCAGTCTGATAGTATCAATTGATACCATCACTTATCATGGTCATCTGTCGTGGTCATCTGTTCTGACCGGTCTTCCGGGGCTGCAGCAGGAACACCAGTCCGGCGCCGCCATAAAAGCTGTTCAGGCCGCCGATGATGTTGTCATTGGCACGCAGCCACATGCCCAGCATCCATCCGGCGAAGATGCGGAACCCCAGGGTTGCGCCGGGCTGGGGATTTATCAGAAAGGTAAAATCCGTTTCCGCGGCCGCCAATGGTCTGGTGTGGCGCTCGTCTTCATTCGGGGCCGCTGCCATGCCTCTGGCATGAACTGCGCCCAGCATCACGCCAATGTTCAATTCGCCGATATGACCGCGCGAAGTGGCAAAGCCCCATGGGGTCAGCCCCAGATATGCGGATGCCGCACCGGAAATCGCTTTGCCGTGCGGGGTATCAAATCCCATTCCCGCGCCAAAGACCCCCAGCCGCCACC
>JAFGWT010000002.1 GCA_016937015.1 Deltaproteobacteria bacterium
AATACCTCAGTCTGAACCGCCGTGTACGGAACCGTACGCACGGTGGTGTGGGAGCTCGGGCGGGCAACCGCCCCGGCTACCCAATGTCTGGTGCGATCTGGATTACCGCTTTCGCGGTAATGACGGTGTCCTGCCTTTTGATTGTGGAACGTATTGGTGCATCTTCAATGCGTTATTGTTTAGTTCGTCCAGATAATTCCTGCTAAAGGTTTGATTGTACCTGCAACTTGCTTTGAAAACGGAGCCCATCTGTGATGGGACTATGCTGATATCAAATATATCGATTAAACCGATTCTGGTTTTTCCTGGTATGTCATCAAAAGTTACCTGGGTGTCTTATGTATGTCTAACGTTTGTCTTAAATGATGGTGTGGAATATCGAATACAGTCACGGAACAGCGAGTATTTGTGTCCAATTCGTCGAAAAGTTACCGCAATGTAAATAGTGGTTAAAAGTGACTTGAAAATGATACGGCGATGTACAAAAGCAAGTACTTTATAAGTTTAATCATGACCAGGATCCGCGTCAATACAGCATTTTGAACTATTGGCACGCATGATGCTTATAGTCCGGGTATCGCTGGCTCGAACTTAGATGAGCCCAAATTCCCTGGAGGTAACAAAATGCGAAAAATAGCAATCTATGGCAAAGGCGGTATCGGTAAATCAACTACAACTCAGAACACGGTTGCGGGTCTTGCCGAAATGGGAAAAAAGGTAATGGTCGTTGGCTGTGATCCAAAGGCAGACTCCACCCGACTGTTGCTGGGCGGGCTCGCTCAGAAAACAGTGCTCGATACCCTTCGAGAAGAAGGCGACGATGTGGAACTCGAAGACGTGCTGCGAATCGGTTATGGCAACACCAGCTGTGTTGAATCCGGTGGTCCTGAACCAGGTGTTGGCTGTGCAGGCCGTGGTATCATTACATCCATTAACCTTTTGGAACAGCTTGGCGCCTACGAAGAAGACAAAAATCTCGACTATGCATTTTACGACGTTCTTGGTGACGTGGTATGCGGCGGTTTTGCCATGCCAATTCGTGATGGCAAAGCTGAAGAGATTTACATTGTTGTATCTGGTGAGATGATGGCCATGTACGCGGCGAACAATATCTGCAAAGGTATTGTGAAGTACTCCGATTCAGGCGGTGTTCGTTTGGGTGGCCTGATTTGCAATAGCCGCAAAGTGGACAATGAAAGAGAAATGATCGAAGAGCTGGCCAAACGACTGGGCACTCAGATGATTCACTTTGTTCCCAGAGACAACATGGTTCAAAAAGCGGAAATTCACCGTAAAACTGTTATCGACTTCGATTCAACGCACGTTCAGGCCGATGAGTATCGGACGCTGGCCAAAAATATCGATAATAACGATATGTTTGTTGTCCCCAAACCAATGGCCATTGAAGATCTGGAAAAACTGCTCATCGACTTTGGTATCGCAAACTAGCGTGGCGCATCAATTTTATTTGGAGGTATGACAATGAGTTCAAAATATTTAATGGTTCGTTCTATCGTTAGACCCGAAAAAGCTGATGCGGTGCTGGAAGCATTGCTGGAAGCCGGTTATCCCGCAGTTACCAAGATTCCAGTATACGGGCGTGGCAAACAAAGGGGATTGAAGGTTGGCGAAGTGACATATGATGAATTGCCCAAGGAGATGCTGCTGTGTGTGGTTCCCGACAATGATAAGGATTTCGTTGTAAAAACCGTGGTTGAACGCGCAAAAACCGGGAAAGGGAACTACGGTGATGGAAAAATCTTTGTGTCACCCGTTGAAGAAATTTACACAATCAGTTCCGGTGTGAAACAGGAATAAACCAGGTGCCGTTATACTGAAGGAGCCGTGCTATGAAAGAAATTATGGCAGTCATCAGACAAAATAAGGTGAACACCACCAAGAAGGCGCTTGCAGATGCGGGTATCACATCCTTCTCCGCTACTGGCAGAGTTTCCGGTCGTGGTCTGGGACTTGTGGATATGAAAGTGCTCAAAGGCGCAGAAGAAGGTGACCCCCAGGCAATCAGTCTGCTCGGTCAGGGACCAAGGCTGATTCCCAAAAGATTGATTACGGTAATTGTATCCGACGACTGGAAAGACAGAACCGTTGAGGCAATTATAAAGGCAAATCAGACAGGTAACCCCGGCGACGGAAAAATTTTCGTTCTGCCTGTTTTCGAAGCGACACGTGTGCGAACTGCTGAGACCGTTTCAGGTTCCAGTGGCGGCAATGTTCTCGATTCGTCTGGAGGACTTGAGTAATGGTTGACAAAAAAGAATTCCCGAATCCGGAAGAGTTTAAAAAAGAGATACTTGAAAAGTATCCAACAAAAGTGGCCAGAAAACGCGCCAAGTCAATGGTGCCTGTATCAGAAGAAGGAACCGCACCACTAATTCAGGCAAACGTAAGAACTGTCCCTGGCATTATTACTCAGCGGGGCTGTTCATACGCCGGCTGCAAAGGTGTGGTTTTAGGACCAACGCGTGATATTATCAATATCACCCACGGTCCCATTGGTTGTGGCTTTTACAGCTGGCTGACCCGGCGTAACCAAACCAAACCGGAGACACCAGAGGCTGAAAACTACATGGCATATTGCTTTTCAACGGATATGCAGGAAGAAAACATTGTGTTTGGCGGCGAAAAGAAGCTGCGCGAAGCCATTCAGGAAGCATACGATATGTTTCATCCCAAGGCGATCAGTGTTTTTGCAACCTGTCCGGTTGGACTGATTGGTGATGACATTCACGCCATCGCAGCCCAGATGAAAGAAAAGTTTGGCGATTGCAATGTGTTCGCGTTTAGCTGTGAAGGCTACAAGGGCGTAAGCCAGTCCGCTGGTCACCACATTGCCAATAATCAGATTTTTAAACATGTGGTGGGTAATGACGATACAGTTAAGGAAGGCACCTACAAAATCAACATGCTTGGTGAATACAACATCGGTGGCGACGCATTTGAAATTGAGCGGATTCTCGATAAATGCGGTATCACACTGATCTCCACATTCAGTGGAAATTCCAGTATTGACCATTTTGCCAACTCGCATACTGCTGATTTAAATACTGTCATGTGTCATCGCTCCATCAACTACATGGCCGATATGATGGAAACCAAATTTGGTATTCCATGGATTAAGGTAAACTTTATTGGTGCTGAAGCGTCAGCCAAATCTCTGCGTAAAATCGCTGCCTACTTTGAAGACAAAAAGCTGATGAAACGAGTGGAAGAGGTCATCAGGGAAGAACTGCCAGCGGTTGAGGAAGTGATTGCACAGATTAAGCCGAAAACTGAGGGCAAGCTTGCGATGTTGTTTGTTGGTGGCTCCCGCGCGCATCACTATCAGGAGCTGTTTACTGAAATCGGAATGGAAACAGTCAGCGCCGGCTATGAGTTTGGTCACCGGGATGACTATGAAGGTCGTGAAGTACTGCCCACCATTAAGCTGGATGCCGATACCCGTAACATCGAAGAACTCAAAGTGGAACCCGATCCTGAACGGTACAACCCGAGGAAAAGCGAGAAACAGCTGGAGAAGCTTGCCAAAGAGCACGACCTCGAATTTTCCGGCTACCAGGGTATGAGCCGAATGATGAAGAAGAATGCAATGATTATCGATGACATCTCTCAGTGGGAAACTGAGAAATGGATTGAATACTACAAACCGGCGGTCTTTTGCGCGGGCATTAAAGAGAAGTACGCGGTTCAGAAGATGGGCGTGCCGCTTAAACAGCTTCACAGCTACGATTACGGCGGACCGTATGCAGGATTCAAAGGCGCCATCAATTTCTATAAAGACATTGAGCGAATCACTACTACTAAAGTGTGGGACCTGATTTCGCCGCCATGGGATTACAGCAACGGAATCAAAGCGGACCTCGTGAGCAATGGTTAGCCTGCGCTCCTGACAAAAAACGGAGAAATACAAATGCTATTGAGACATACACTAACCGAGGTGAAAGAACGCAAGGCGCTGACGATTAACCCGGCCAAAACCTGTCAGCCGATTGGTGCCATGTATGCAGCTCTGGGAATTCACGGTTGTCTACCCCACAGCCATGGTTCTCAGGGATGTTGCGCCTATCATCGCAGCGCGCTTACAAGACATTATAAAGAGCCTGTTATGGCTGCTACGAGTTCATTTACAGAAGGCTCTTCAGTGTTTGGCGGACAGTCGAATCTGATTCAGGCTATCAACAACATTTTTACCATTTACGAACCGGATGTTATCGCGGTTCATACTACCTGCCTGTCTGAAACAATCGGCGACGACGTGGACCAGATTGTTGCCAAGGCAATCGATGATGGAAAAGTTCCTGAAGGTAAATTCGTAATTCATGCCAGCACCCCAAGTTACCAGGGATCGCATGTAACAGGATATGCCAATATGCTTAAGGGTATCGTTAAAGCGTTTTCGAAAAGCAGCGATATCAACAGGGCGCAGCTCAATATAATTCCCGGCTGGGTGGAGCCTTCAGACATGCGGGAAATTAAACGTCTGGCCAACATGATGGGTGTGAAGTTCGTGATGTTCCCCGACACATCTGATGTATTGGATGCGCCACAGACAGGGAAACATGTGATGTATCCTGCTGGCGGAACAACGATTCCGGAGCTGCAGACAACCGGTGACAGTGCGCACACCCTTGCACTGGGGGAATGGTGCACCAAAGCGGCTGCCCAGGATTTGGACCGTTCATGCAAAGTATCTTACGATATACTGGATGTTCCAATTGGTATCAAGGCAACCGATCGGTACATCATGGCACTGGCAAAACACGGCAAAGCCGATGTTCCGGAGCTCGTTACAGCAGAACGCGGGCGCGTGGTGGATATTATTACCGATATGGAACAGTATCTGCACGGGAAAACGGTCGCGCTGTGGGGTGACCCCGATATGCTTATTCCGCTGACCGAATTTCTTGTGGATGTGGGAATGAAGCCCAAATACATTGTTAGCGGCACGCCCGGTAAACAGTTCAAATTAAAATTGGATGCCATTTTGAAGGACGCGGTTCCGGATGCAAAAATCGCCAACGGTCCCCAGGCGGACATGTACCTGATGCACCAATGGATTAAAAATGAGAAAGTCGATCTGCTGATTGGCAATACCTACGGCAAGTATATCGCCAGAGATGAAGATATTCCGTTTATGCGTATGGGTTTCCCGATTCTTGATCGTGTTGGCCACAGCTATTTTCCAACGGTTGGCTACACGGGTGCCATGCGAATTCTGGAGAAAATTCTGGGACTGTTTATGGATCGCCAGGATCGCGATGCACCTGAAGAAAAATTTGAACTTGTTATGTAAAGGGAAAGGAATCGGACAATGGAAAAACCCAAACACCATATCTTTGTATGCGGCAGCTTTCGAACCTCCGGCGAGCCCAAAGGGATTTGTCATAAAAAGGGATCTTTGGATTTGCTGGCGTACATTGAGAATGAACTGATTGACCGGTCGATGGATGGCATTCAGGTGTCATCGACAGGGTGCCTGAAGGTGTGCGACAGAGGTCCCGCTCTGGTGGTCTATCCGGAAAATATCTGGTATGGCGGAGTGGAATCTGAAGACATCATAGATGAAATTCTGGATGCCCTCGAAGAGGGTGAAGTGGCCGAAGAATATCTCATCACCTGATTGGACATTCCGATTTGGAAGCCAACCCCCCTGCTTCCAGTCACTCATGGATATTCGCCTGATGGCACACTGTAACTTCACCGATTATTATGAATATGTGTGGATTATTTTTTGGACGAAGGCACTGCGAACGTGCCAGTGACGGGCCTTGGGGGGGGGAAGGTGCTGCGGCGCAAAATCTGCTGCGCTCTGGTCTGAGACTCCGCTGCATGTAAAAGTGAAACCGGCATATCGTCAAACGCTTCTCTTAGCCCTTTGGGCAACCTTAAAAATCGGACACCTGCGACAAATGTGCTTTGATTGTATTCAACACGTTCCACCTGCACATTGCAATCTGCAGGACCGCTTTCGTCTTCCAGGTACACCACACATGGCAATGTGGCACCGGTATCCAGTTTCTCCTCGGAAATCAGTGTCATGCCGCCCGCGCCCAGATTGATGATTTTTGCCGCCACCCAGGTGTCGTCAATTTTTATTCGGGCGTCATATTCGCTTTTGTGGCGAGGGCCTGAGAGTCTGCGGTCTCCTACTTCTCCGGCAACGAATCTCAGCAGAAAATCACGTCTGGCGGCGTCGCGGGCATCAAATTGAAAGCCGATACCTGCTGGCAGTGACGAGCTCCATGTGCGGGGCCGTCTATGCCATGCGACAGTTCCACAGAATTCCATTTCTTCGCGCAGGCCGGCTATCTGCAGTTTGAGGATAATGGCGTCTCCATGGCTGTAGCTTTCATCGGTCTGAAGGAACAGCCCACCGTCAGGTAAATCCTTCAGATATGACTCCTGAAACTGGGCTTTGGTGACAACAGCGTGTAGGGTCCTTGTCATAATTGGTTTTCCTTGCGGTTTAACCGTTCCATATCATATCCGCAGAAAATTCGTATGTCCATGCGGACGCAGTTCTAAAATCTATAAAGATTTCAGCAAAACCCCAAAAAGACGACGTGCCTGAAATATATGTTCTTTCTCATTTGAATCCAGCAGCACATCGATGCATCCCAGCAGCGATTTGAACGATACGTCGTCGTGAATACCCGTTGCCAGCAAAATATTTATCAACTCTGCACGTTCGGCCGCAGAAGGGATAACTATCTCTGGTATATTTTCGCTTTTTTGGGTCGCGGCAAGTATTGTTTCGAAGATATCCCTGGCCTGAAAAAGGGCATCGTCCGGCGCATGTTCACGCAACGCTGATTGAATTATCGGTTTAATGTGGTCAAACATTACCTGGGGTTCGCCTTGTTATCATCGTTTTCGGAACTGTTGTCGTCATTGGGATTCCGGTAATTTGCCTTTTCTCCCGGACGACTGTAGTCGGTCCAGGTGGCCGGGCGGTTTCGCGCATCCATATGGATAAATACAGAATTGGGATAGTAGCCACAGCCGGCATTGGTTAACCCGGTGCAGAATTCATACAGTTCGAGATTTGGAACGCCCTGCACCCTGAAGTCCATAGCCCTCGCCTGGGTGTGCATTGATTCCTGTCCGGTTTCTCCTGGGCGATAGCCGGAAATGATTTCGATTCGGCGTCCGGGATAACGTTCAGCAACTCTCTGAATCATGTGCAGGAGCCGCGGATGCAACAGTTTATTACGTACCCCGTTTTGGCGCGTGCCCGCCAGCTGACTCAGCTTTTTTCTCGCATAGGGACTGATACGCCCTTTTTTGCTCATGAGTCTAAGCGTCGCGGATTCATTATCCCACACACTGAGGAATTCAATGGGCTGAATAACGTAGCCATCCACCCGGACGGGAACCACCTGACGCGCTCCTGGGATGATGATCTCCTGTCCGGCATTAAGGCTGTCTGTTACCCGCATATTGTTGTGCGAAGCGATTTTTTCTTTCGATACGTGATATGCCCGGGCAATTACCCACAGGGTCTGCCCCGGCTGTACCCTATGCAGGACGCCACCCGCCACCCGTTTACCACTTTTAACGAGCCTGTTGGTTTTGAGCGGAACGTAATTTCCGGTGGAATCTTCTTCGGGAATCACCAGCGTGCGGCCGGGTTGAAGGGATGTCCCGTCTTTTAGCTTGTTGGCGGCCATCAGATTGCGCACTTTCACTTTATGTTTTTTTGCAATGTCGGCGATGGTGTCCCCTTTGCGAACGACATGCCCTTTTGCGCCACCGCGAAGTCGCCTTGGAATTTGGATGGTGTCGCCTTTCTTCAATTCTGCCTTGCGACCGATGTGATTGAGTCGTCTGAGGTCATCCTGGGCAACGCCATAAAAGTCTGACACGCTGGCCACGGAATCACCGCTTTTGACCACATATTCACTGAGGGCCGCCTGACCCTTCTGCGGAATATCGAGGGTCATGCCGACGGTGAATGAATCTCCTGGGGCCATTGAATTGAAGCGGTAAAGTTCATCGAGTGAAATGCCAAATCGTTTGGCCACACCAAATGGTGTGTCGCCGGATTTAACGGTGTAACTTTTGGCGCCGGCGCAGGCAACCGGGGCGCCTGCAGTGATGGCAGTGAGGGTGAAAAGCGCTATAACTACCGAGAATACAATAGGATCCAGTCGACTCAAAACAGGACTTCACTTTCATTGCGGCCAATGGCGCACGGATATTGTCAACGCCGCAGAATAAATTCCGCAAGTTGTCTCAAAAGACGTCTGTCTGAGACATTTTATTCCATCGAGCCTATAACACAAGCTATTGCGGAGGGTGACAGGAACGAAGTCGTCCGCCTGGCCCGCCCAAACATCGAGCCACGGGGCGGCATGCTCTGCATCAGGAGTTGCATCAGGCGTTGCATCAGGAGCTAATGATAAATGGATTAGTCTTCTCTTAGGCCATCCACAGGATTCATGAGGGACGCGGTTAGGCTGGGGATAGTGGTCGCCACGAGACAGATGATGAAGGCGACAACGGCGGATGAGACGAAGTTGATCCAGTCGATGGTTACCGGCAGATGGTCGATGAGATAGACTTCAGGATCGAGTGGCCAGCCAATTTTGTCGAGGAGTTGACAGACGACAAATCCAACGCTCAGACCGATGGCGATGCCAACGGCGCCCACAACTGTCCCTGCATGCAGAAAGATGCGCAGAATGCCCATATGGGAAGCGCCCATCGACTTTAGAATGGCGATTTCCTTGCGTTTATCAAAAACCATCATCACCAGCGTGGCGATAATATTAAATGCCGCAACGCCGACAATTATTGAAAGCAGGACCGTGAACGCGAGCTTTTGTGTTTTGAGTGCAGTAAAGAGCGGTCGGTTCAATTCCTCCCAGTCGACTGTGCGATAGGGGCCGTCCTTGAGCGCTTCATCGATGTCATTGGCCACCTGTCGCGCTCGGTTCATGTCGCTGACCACCAGCTCAATCCCGGTCACTGAATCGCCTTCATTAAAAAAACGCTGGGCTTCGTAATAATCCACAAATACAAGCTTGGTGTCGTACTCGAGAAAGCCCGCATAGAAAATACCGATAACCCGGAACTTAAGGAATTTGGGCGCCTGGCCGGAGGGGGACCAGCCCAGCATGTCCAGTCCAATCATTGGGGTCGTTATTTGAATGATATCGTTGATTTGGGCGCCAAGATTTTCCGCAAGGGTTTTTCCGATGATAATGCCAGGCAATTCGCGCCCGGCTGAACCGTCTGGTGGAGAAGGCGGAGTGTCGTCCTGCTGAGGTGCTGCTGCGCCCGCATTTTCACCTGGGCCCACATAACTGGTGTCCACCCCCGGAAGGCTGTTATCGACACCGGCATCCGTATTCGGTTCGCTTTGCTTGCCATCGGCGGTAGGGAGTGAACTGGTTCTATCCGCCGTATTGGAAATATCGGATCGGCTCATTTTTTCCTTGGCCAATTCGTAGCTGGTTCTGGGCGGCGCTGCACCCTCAACCCGAAGACCTTTCATGGTGCCGGATACGATATGTTTGGGCAAATCGAGTACCTCGCCGACGCGGTGCGGATCAACGCCTTTGAGCAGGACGCCCGCGCTTTTGTCGTTGAGCGAAATCATCATTTCCTGAATAACGAAAGGCTCAGAGGCTTTTACCCCGGACACCTTCCGAACATCGGCCATGACATCCCGATACTCCCTGAAGTCCATGCCGTACTTCATCACAAGAACATGAGCGTTTACGCCAAGGACCTTTCGGGTAAATTCATCCTGAAATCCACTGGATATGCACAGAACGGCCGATAGGGCGCTAACCCCCAGAGCCACGCCTGTAATCGCGATAAACGTAATGGCGGAGATGGTTCTCTTTTTTTTGGATTTTATATATCTGGAACCTATAAAAGTTGAATAATCCATGGCTCCCTATACCTTGTCCATTTAGGAATTGGCAACATCGGTTTTTTTTATTTTTTTTATATTTCTTTCGGTTGACCGTTGGAATAAAAGCGCATAAGTTGCTTCAAACATTTGGACCAGGGTGTGAAAATACCGGGATGAATCAGCAATAATTGGAGAAAAATGCCAAAACAGGATCACATTGAGTTGGATGGAGTTGTAGAGGAAGTACTTGCCGGCGGTATGTTCCGTGTTCGCCTGGAATCAGGGTTGACCGTGCTGGCGCATCTCGCCGGTAAAATGAGGAAATTCAGAATTCGTATTGTTTTGGGTGACTCTGTCCGAATTGCGGTATCTCCCTATGACCTGACTCGTGGCAGAATTATTTATCGAAACAAGTAGCGTTGGTTTAGTTTTTATTTTTAAGTGTTACTGGGATTGACAATATTTTTTTGAGTGATATTTTCCCTCCCGTTTTTTAACGGCGCCGTCGCCAAGTGGTAAGGCAGAGGTCTGCAAAACCTCCATCACCAGTTCGAATCTGGTCGGCGCCTCTACAGCAAACCCACGTATGAAAAATTCGCCGATAGGCGATTTTTTTTGCATAATCATTGAACAATGCGTATTTCATTAAAGTCAACGTATTAGCGATTGAACCAGTAACCATCGCCTTTGGACCGAATGCGCGTTCGATTGGGAGTATCGGAGACGGGCAAGCGATTAGTTGGGCAGGCTTAAACTGGCCCTGTTTGATTAATGCATACCGGCAGCGGTCAAGAGGTGCGTTTGGGAGGTGACGGAGAATGCGTATTATCTATATTTATCTGTGTGTATGGCTCGCTGCACCTGTGGTGTACGCGCAAAATCCGCTCGATGAGTTGGCGTTGAAAGCCACCACCGTCGAAGAGTTGCTCAACCTTGGCCACCTGAATATCGAAGCCAAACGGGACGACGAAGCCAAAAGGCTATTTAAGGCCGCGGAAATGAAATTAAAATCCCCGGTGGAGGCGCGTTTGGGGCTTGCCGAACTCAGGATTCAGAATTCGGATTTGCGGCGGGCCAAATACGTGTGCCGCACATTGGAGAAGGATTTCCCCAAATCTCCGATTGCCTCAATATGTTTTGGCAGAATGTGGCTGCGATTTGACAGGTCGGCGCGGGCGATTGAAAATTTTGAAGCGGTAAGAGGGACGGGGGATGTCCGGTCCGTTCTTGGGCTGGCAAAAACGTATGACTACATGAACGAGTACGACAAATCGATCGCATTTTACAAAGAAGCGATAGAAAAAGGCGCCGGTTACGAAGCTCTTTTGGGATTAGGGCTCGTGCTGGAACGACAGGGCGATATTGCCAATGCGCTGAAATCGGTTCAGAAGGCAGTGGATACCGAGCCGAATTCCCCGATGTCTCTTTACCATTTGGGCCGGATGCTGAAATCAGGCAAACAGGCGACTGAATATGTTCAGAAGGCATTGCGGATACGCCCGGATTGGGCGGATGCCTACGGCACTTTGGGAGAAATTCTGTTAATGGATGATCCGGAAGCGTCTGTGGACATTTTTAAAAAGGCAATAGGGCTGGAACCCGATAGGGGAACGTTTCATATCGGTTTGGGAACGGCGCTGTATCATCTGAAAAAAATTGACGAGGCACGGGGAGAACTCAACAGAGCGCTTGAACTTGTGCCCAATCACGTAGGAGCCACACAAATGCTCGCCGAAGTTGAGTTGAAGTCCGGTAATACGGAACGCGCCATTCAACTTGCGGAGCAGGCGGTGCAGCTGAGCCCCAACAATGCCGATATATGTTTTGACACGGCGTTAATGTTTTTTAAAACCCGAAGGTACACCCAGGCCAATGCGTATTTTTTGCGCACACTGTCGATGGCGCCGGAAAAGCGGGATGCAAAGGTATACATGGGGGACATCGCCTGTGAGCGGCGAATGTATGATGAGGGGGTTCGTCACTACACCGAGGCGCTTGGAACCAAAGCGGGAGTCGGATTTACCAATCTCGAAATTCAGGCGCGGATTAAGCGGTGCGCCCCTGGCGGCAAGTAGCGTTTGCCAATCATCTCCCCATAAATATTTACAAAAATGTTTGGCTCAATGCTCGACTTATTCGGGTAGCTGATGCAATATGACAGGTATGGAAACGCAACTGGCACCTGGTTTTCTTGTGGCTTCGCCGCAGATGAAAGATCCGTTCTTTGCAAGGACGGTTATTTTTTTGCTGGAGCATGATCACTCGGAAGGGACTTTCGGGATTATTCTGAATAAAACAGCTGACATTGGCATGGCAGATGTCTATGCCGAGCTGGATATTCCGGTGGCGGAAGAGGTACTGCAGCGCGGATTGCCCCCAGTGCTGGAGGGTGGGCCTGTTACACCGGAGCTGGGCTGGTTGATTCATTCGCTGGACTGGGCGGGCGACAAGACCAGGGTATTTGAAAATGAAGTGGGCGTTACCGCATCACTCGATCTGCTTAGGGATATTGCTGAAGGCGCGGGGCCCAGTCGGTTCCTGTTTTGTCTTGGATACTCCGGATGGGGGCCCCATCAACTAATGAAGGAAATTCAGACCGGTTCCTGGCTGTACGTACCGTTTACCTCTGAACTTTTTTTTGATGGCAATCGCGAAACGCTTTGGGAGACAGCAATCGCCCGAATTGGGATTGATCCCGCGTATTTTTCTCCCCTCACCGGTGGCGCATAAAAATGAAATTTCTGGTTCCAGCGATGTTGCTTGTGGCGTCTCAGCTTCTGACAACTCAGGTGGTTGCGGATGTGACAGCCGATAGCCGCAAATCGGATGTCCTGAGTGCCTCATCAAAGTCTGACCGATGGCGGTTTACCGCGGATTTTGAGTTGAATACGCCTTTAATTGGCGCACTCGCGGGGGGCGACCGGTTGCTGAATACCAGGGCCGCCGGGTTGAGACTGGGGGCTGGCAAGGGGCGTTTCAATATATTCGGATTTGCCGAGAGGGGTCACTTTGAAGCGCCGTCCTATGATGAGGACGTGTCCAACGATTTGTTCAGTGCCGGCATGGGCGGCACTGTGAGCTATTTTCATCATCGGATGCGCTCTATGCTACTGCTCGGGACGACAGTGCTGCTCACCGAGAGTTTTCAGAATGAGCGGGGGACAATCGGATTTTATTCGGAGATTCGACCTGCGGGCTTTGAAATTCCGTTTGGCGATTTTAATCTGCAGATTTATCCCATTACGTTGAGTTGGTTGATTCCGGTGTTGCAGAACATTCCCCTGTTTTATGTGCATTATCGTACGGCCATCAGCATCGGAGGCGCCTTTTGAGATACGGGAGAGGCACATCACCACGGAGAATTGAAATGGTGCATTCTCTGGCACATGTATTGGCCGGAATTGCATTTTTTATCACAGTGTGGTGGCCGTGTCCGGCACAGTCAACGGAATCAACGGGTAATCGTTTTTTTGTCAGTGCGCACGCGTTGGGGGCTGTGGGCAGTGATATGGAGACGATGTCCAACAGTGCGGTCGGTGTGGGTTGGTCGGTGCGCGGTGGATTGCGACAGGACTGGCTTGGTCTTTTTGCCGAATGCCAGCGGGACTTCTGGCTTGCAACGGATAAAGATGTGGAAATGACGAAAGGCGTGATTAATTTGGGGGTCGGAGCGGAAATAATGCTTTTCGATGAACGGCTTAAGATGTCGCTTGCGATGGGCACCTCCACGTTGCTGTTTGATGCTATTTTTGACGAAGCCGGGACTACGGGGATGTATGTGGACTTTCAGCCAACCGTATTTCGCTGGAGACTGACGAGGCGCCTTGTGTTTGAACTAAGCCCGTTTGGCGCAACTCTCATGATACCTGCCGTTGCGGCGCCAATGTTGAAGCGGCTGGAGTACAGGACCACACTGGGACTGGAGTGGCAATTTTGAGAAACGTTTTATCTTCAATAATGACGATAATCTGTGGCGCACTGTTCACGCAAGGTTATGCCGGTTCCGCTGACGCGTATTATATTGATACCGGTGTCTCGGACCCCTGCCATGAAAAGATGACGGCGGAGCTGCTTCTGGATTTCTTCGACGAGCACCCAGACGTCGCAATGCATATTCCGTTGCCCCAAAACATGCTGTGGGAAATGTATGCCGATGCGATTTTTGAGAATTTTAAATTTGAGGTCACCAGTCTTGAACAGAAGTATTTTATTGCCAGTTTGCTGATTGGCACTCGCTGGCCCGATGAACATGGACGGTCGGTGACCAGCCTGGCGTCATTGTACGATACTCATGGCGAGCCCAATGATCAGCATGAGCATTTTTTGCGCAGGCTTGAACACGATTTTGACCGTGGCAATGTTGAGGCGATTGGTTATTCCACCGGATTTATTGCGGAGCGGATTGAAAAAGCGTTGGCGCTGCTGGACCAGCCGCGAACACAGCAGATTGTGCCCGTTACCGAGTATGTTGAGTTTTACGGACAAATCACATTGTATCTCTGGGGACCGGCTTATTATACGGGGCTGGCGATTCACACACTTCAGGACAGCTTTTCCCATACCGTGCGCAGCGATGACCTGCATCGGATTGTGCACGTGATGAATTTTCTCGATGCTGTGACTGATGAGTACGATCCGGCGCGGGATGGCCTTGCTCATTCTTACGGTATGGATGAATGCTCAAAAAAAAATAGACCCATTTATACTGCAGCCAAAGAGGCGGCAACAGAAGTATTGGATATTTTTGTTACCGGTAACCCTCAGACGATTATTACCGTTGAGGATAACTGGCTCGGATATACCGAGGGCTGTACGATGGCGAACCATTTTTGCAATACCAGGTGGTACGAAAACGTCACCGCAGATCCCACAGGCCCCATTGTCGGCTGCGTTTTTTCTCCTGTCCTGGAAACAAATCAGTCACTGCTTTATTTGTTTTCCCGCTTGATGATTTAGGGGGATGAAAGTGGCGTCTCAGCTGGCCAAAAATTTTTTGGAGTCGCTCCGTTCCGCCGTGGCACAGGTGGACATGCCGGTAATAGAAGGAACAGTCCAATCCGTGTCAGATACCGTGCTCGATGCGGTGTTGCCAGGTGCCACAGTTGGTGCATTGGTGCAGATTGGCGAGCGGGGGATTGCTCAGGTGTCCCGGGTGGAACAGACACAGTGTCGGTTGGTGCCGATGATATTGCCAACGCCACCTTCAGCCGGCACCTCGGTGAGGATGCTGGAACGGGTGCCGACGGTGCCTGTTGGTGACCAAACACTGGGGCGGGTTGTTTCACCTTTGGGGATTCCGATGGATCAACAGGGGGATATACGCGCAACAGAGCGATGGCCCATTCAGCGCAGTGCGCCGCATCCGTTTGACAGACCTGCCGTGACACGCCAGCTGGTCACCGGGCTCAGGGCAATAGATGGGCTTTTGGCCATGGGGATTGGCGGGCGGATGGGACTGTTTGCGGGACCGGGCCAGGGGAAATCCACGCTGCTTGGAATGCTGGCCAAAGGAGCGACCCTGGACGTGTGTGTCATTTGTCTGGCGGGAGAGCGTGGCCGGGAAGCGGGTGAATTTGTGCGTCAGACGCTGGGTGCGAGCGGGCTTAAGAATTCGGTGGTGGTACTGGCCACGTCGGATGCGTCTCCCGCTGAGCGCGTGCTCGCCATGCACAGCGCCACCGCCATTGCCGAGTGGTTTCGCGATCAGGGAAAGGATGTACTCCTGCTGGTGGATTCGCTGACCCGCGTGGTTCGCGCCCGCCGGGATATTGACCTCGCGCTGGGGGAACCCGTGGGACCAGGGGGGCTGGCGGCGACGACGCTTTCGTTTTTACCGGCACTGCTGGAGCGGGCAGCGCCCAATGCCCGAGGCACTATCAGCGCCGTATATACCGTGCTGTCGCAGACTCAGGGCGATGATGTGATTTCAAGTGAAATCACATCGCTGTTGGACGGTCATATCCTCCTGTCCGCAAAGCGGGCCGATGCGGGGAAATGGCCTGCGATTGATGTGGTGAAGTCCGTGTCGCGGACCATGAAATCCGTTGCAACCGATGCACAACTGCAGATGGCCGCCCGTCTGCGAAGTGTGTTGGCTGCATACGAGGATAACGAAGACCTGCTTTTGATGGGTGCATATACGGCAGGGAGCTGTCCACTGACTGATGCTTATTTGCGATGTCGCGAATATATAGATGCCTTTTTGACCCAGGGAGATGTGGCTGTCGACGTTGGGGAAACGCATGAGGCACTTCAGACGCTGACCCAACGGTTGCTGTTGCCAGACAGATCCTTGCCATTAAACCCTGTGAAAAAACCCATGTAAAAAACTGTGTATGTGTAAATGATGGGGCCCCCCCTTGACCGGATATGAAATCTGCTGCGAGTGGAATTCAATCGAATTCTACACTCAATTAAATTCAGATTTTCATATGAATGAATGCCGTTCGACTCATAAAATGGCTGCTCGATTGTGACGAAAACTGTTTTTGTAAGCAATATTACCGACCAATCCAGGCCCTTTTCGGACTTTTTGTGATCGCAACAGCGCTATTCGTCCTCCCGATTCACTTTATCAACTGCCGGGAAACAGAATCAAAAATAATCCGAACCGGTCCCAGGGCCGCTATCTGAATCAGACTCAGATTAATCTGTGGAAAGCTCAATCCATTCAATATTGCCGTGATAGTCATTGGCCAAACCCGCGCCACCAATAATGTAGATTGTATGACTGCCGTCAACTTCCGAAACCGAGATGGTGAATGCCACAAAACTGGTCCAACTTCCGGTCCAGGTGTCTACCTGTCCGATAATCTCGCCCGTTTCAGGGTCGTCCAGTCTGAAAACGAGGCTGCCGGTCATGTTCTGTGATGCCGCATGGACCGTTAGGCTGTTGTAGTATGTAAAATCAATGGCTTCGAATGCCAGCCATGTTCCTGTTGCCAGATACACAATCATACTGCACTCATTCATCTGGTTGCATGCGGGAATACTCATCGCCAGAGACGGGGAGTATGTTTCGCTGTTGAATCCGCCGGTGAGTCCGTCGCAATCGCCGCTGGTGGGGCTGATTGCACATTCGGCTTCAATATGCAGTGGGTCGGAAAAATCGGTGTCCGGACCGGAATCCAGGTCCGTTTCAGTCCCAGTCCCAGTGTCAGTGTCAGTCGCGGTGTCAGCACCGGTATCCGTGTCAGTGTTGGAGTCGAAAATTGTTTCCGAGTCGGTTGCGTGGATGTCTGTATCGGTGGCTGTATCAGTCGAATACTCGGTTGGCGTATCGGTATCGGTATCCGTATCGGAATCCAGTGCGGATGTGGTGGCACTGTCTTCGGCGGTATCTGACTCGTTCCCGGATGCGGTGCCATCCGACGTTAAGGTATCTGTGTCTGTGGCCACATCTGACGTGATGGCTGTGTCGTCGTCCGTATCTGCCGAATCGGTTTCGGGCTGGACGTTCGAATCTGATGCTTCGACAGAGTCATCAGTGTTATTGCTGTCGGTAACACTCGCAGAATCGGTGCCGGTGTCTTCGGTATCGGTGGGGTCCGTTTCGATGCCTACAGAATCGCTATCGACGGCGGATGTATTCGAATCTGCGGCGCCGTATGAGAAGTAATCTGAAATGATGGTGCCCCCTGGAAGGGTGAGCCGAACATCGTAGATTGACCCAGTTTGCAATGTCAGCACATCTGCTGCGATTGATGCAACCACGGTCTGGGGGGAGTCAGTGACATTCTCAACTGTCATGAGATACCATGCCTCGCTCCTGTGAACCGCTATTTCGGCATCAACCTCGTCATCCACAATGATGCTCTCTGCGCCACAATTCAAATTGCGATAGACGACATGCATGTCCCCTTCTGCAGCGATTTGAAGCGTGGTTTTTTCGTTTGAACCAGCATCTGCTGCGGACAAAACGGTAATGTCTGTGATTCCGGCCGCGTCCTTCGAGGTATTTCTTTGGCAACCGGTAAACAGAGAGAGGATGAGTGCGGCCGACAATACAGCGAGAAAATGTTGACAGGTTGAAAGAATATGTCGCATTTGACTGCTCTCTTACAGGTGCCGGCGATGGCTGCCCGGCGATGGCTCCCCGGCGATGGCTCCCCGGCGATGGCTCCCCGGCGATCGCTCCCCGGCGATCGCTCCAATGAGTGTAACATGAAAAAGTGCATCGTGTTCAGTTGTGTGGGGTGTTTTTTGCATGGGAGGGCGTGCAAACAGTTCAGGGGCGCGCGATTTGAGCCAGTTCTCGCCCAACTCCACGATTCTTAACGATAAATTTCGATTAACGCTTCCTATATCATTTTTACATATTATAATTTCTGAATATGCACTCCGGAAACCACATCCCCTCGTACCTGCTTCTCGAGCGGTTCGCAAAGGGCAGACATGTACTCGATTTATTCGCCCCGGATGAACAGGGATTGGGGTTGCTGCTCAATGTTGCTGATTCCGTAACGCTGGTCCAGCGCACCCGGCAGGATCATCCCATGGGGACGATGCAGGGACTTCAGCGACTGGTGGCAGAGGAGACGAACCTGCCCTTCAGGCAAGGTGTTTTCGATATGGTGCTGATGCTCAATCCGGATGTTGACAGCGTTGCTTTTGACCTCGAAACCCAAATCAAACAGTGTCGTTATTTATTGTCGCCCACTGGTATCGCGGCATTTTTGCTGCCCAACGTGGAAAGCCAGGGGGGGGCTCGGGCGTCTGGTAAAATTCCGGATTTTCTCGATTTGGAGCGATTGCTGCGTCATTTCTTTCCACATCTGATGATGTTTGCTCAGCAACCGCTGTATGGGGCTACCCTGTCGCCCATCGGGCGTCGTGTCAAGGACGATTCGCCGTTGCTGGATGATCGCATGTTGCCCGAAGAGGGTGAGCCACCGGATTTCTTTGTGGCGCTGGCATCGGCCAAATATCATCGACTGGATGACACCGTGATTGCCCAGCTGCCGTTTTTGCCCATGGCGGATGCCTTCCGGTTGCAGGTGGAAAAATACGAAGGCAGTCTCCGACTCGTTCAGGCCGAGAAACGGGCGCGGGATAAAAAGCTGGCATTACTGACCAAACAGGTTGATGAACTGAACGACAAAGTACTTCAGGCGGAACTTGAGGTAAGGGATCGGGAGGCGCTTGCTGCGCGGGTTACGTATCTGGATGAGCAGATTGTGCGCAAGGATGCCGCCCTTGCTGATGTGGAACGAAAAGCGTCCGAAAAATCTCATCAGCAGATAGCGCTTGAGGAGTCCGTTCATGAGCTGCAGCGGGAAATCCGACGGTTGACCCAGCAGGTGTCCGATCGGGAGCGCGCTGTTGAGCTGCTTCAGAAGGAACGGGACGAACACGAAGCGGACAGGCAGCAGCTGATGTCCGAACTGCATGGGGCACAGTCCGAATTGAAGGCCCGCCAGCGTCAGTTGGATGAGCAGATTGAGGATGTGGCCTCTCGGGAAGCGGAGCTTGAACTGCTGCGTCGGGATATTGGGTCGCTGCGTGATTCTTTGCTGAAGGAGCGGGAAGAGCGACAGAAGCTGTCGTTACTGGCCAGTGAACGCGAGAACTACAGCGCGGTTGTTGAAGCAATGGAAAAGGAGCTCAACAAGATTCGCGTGCTGTCACAGAATGAGCGTCATCGGCTTGAGGCGCAATTTGAGGAGGAACATCGAAAGCTCCTTGAAGAAATAACCGTTCGCGAAGACATTCGACGCAAGGCCCACATGCTGGAGCTGCAGGTCAAGGAGCTTGAGCTGGCGGCGGAAACGGACAGGGCACATGCCGAAGCGCAGTCCGAAGACATGCAGGCGCTGATGATTCGTTTGGAAATGCTTCAGAATGAGCGAAAGGAATTCCAGAAGGAAAAGCGGGATTCAGATAGCGAAATTGAAGCGCTGCAGCAAAAGGTTCAGTCTCTTGGCAACGAGCTGGAACGGTCAAGGCATTTGGTGCAGCTGGTTACCGCTCGGGCGGAGGAGGCGGAAGGTCGATACCGGGATTTGCAGCAGCGGATTTCGGCATTGCAGGCCGAATTGGGGGATGCAGAGCAGCGCTGCAGTGAATTACAGCTGGTGGCCCATCGGTTGGAGCAGTTTGAGGAGAAATACAGCACGGCTCTGACCCGGATTACCGAACTCGAAGAGGCGCTGGCCGTGGCGGAGGGACGCAACCGGGCTGCTGCCGCACATCGAACTGAACATGTGGCGGAATTGGAGGAGCGCTACGCGGACGCCATTAATCAGGTGCGTGAGCTGAAAGCCGAGGTGCAGCAAAAGGAAACGGCGATAATCGAGCGGGAAACAGATTCGATGCGGCTGGCGCAGCTGGAGGAACGATATCGGGTGGCGATGGCACAGGTGGACAGCCTGCAGGGAGAGGTGGCGGAATATCGACCGGTTGTGAGCAGTGTCGCCACATTCCGACAACAGGCCGAGACGGCGGATCTGAAGTATCTTGAAGAACAGAGTGCGCATCAGAAGACCCGGGCCATGCTGCTCGACGCGCGCAGTCGCATATCAAAGATGGAATCCGATTTGTCGCAGGAGCAGCTTGATCATCAGAAAACGCGACAGGCGTTGCAGCAAAATCTGGAGCGGATTGGACGTTTGGAATCGGATTTGACAGCGGCGATGGGGGCGTTGGCGGAGCACGAGGAAGGTACGGAGCAGGAAGTGAAGACAGCCGCTGAGAAGGTGCGGCATCTGCGCAATGAGCTGGTTCGGTTACAACACGAAAACGAAACTGAATTGCTCTGTGTTCGTGAGGACCTTGAAACGGAACTGCGCCATTCCCTGCGACGTTTGGAACAGGCACAACAGGAGATTTGGGAGCTGCGCGAGGAAGTGATTCGTATGAAAGCGCAGTCTGCCGCCACAGCCGCGGCCTCGGCAAAGCAGGGTATCAATGAGGAGTTTCAAAAGACATTGATTGAACAGGAAATTCTCATTGAGACAGTGAACAGTGAGCGAGAGCAGTTGCGCATTGAAAATGAGCATCTGAAAAAATCGCTGTTAAACCGCAAGAAGAATATTCGAATTCTGGCGACACTGTTGAGACGGGAGCATTACGAGCATACGTTGTCGGCAGAAAATATCCGGCCCCTTTCCATTCCTGATATTCGACGTCTTGTTGAGTCTGAAGGGGGAGACATCGCGGACGAACTGGATTTCCTCGATGACCCATCAACGGATCGGCCGTTTATCAGATCCTCCATCACCCCTGGCGTGCCGTTTTCTGACGATGATGTGGTGGATGCAATAATGGAGAGCGTTGTTGTCAATGGCGGGAGCATTGCACCTGACCATGAGGCGTCAACACATATTCACGTGGAGACCCTCGCAATGGATGATGGCGGGAGCGGTGACGGGAAAGGCGACATTTTTTCGTCTGTCGAGGCGATTGCGGATCCCGATGAGGAACTGATTGATAACCGGCCGTCCTATGATCCCGATGCCATCAATCCCGTGGCTGCGTTGCGGCTGAAGAAAATGCGAAAGCCCTTTTCCGACGATTCAGACAGTTGATGGGCGTTTGTGATTTGCGAAAAATACGGGTTTTTGAAACCGTTGTTTGTGCCTGGACGGTGTTATGCGGACTGCTGCCTGGCCAGGTCGCCGGACTCGGGCAGGTATTGCGCTGCGACGGTTTCTATCGAGGCAATGGTGTGGGACAGTCGTTTCCGCAATGACGTCATGGTAGCGGGGTGGCTAAATAATCCCATCGCTTTGCCTGCGGCGACATTCAGCGAATTGCCGGCATACACGATACCGGTGCCACTTTGGCCGTCCGGTGACAGTGCAAGCACGGTACTGTTGTTTTTGGCCGGCACAATGGGGACGGTACCGGCCAGTATTGTGGCGGTCACGTTGTCCTGATGATTTTGCTGCATACAGAAGTCCACCGCACCAACGATGGCGCTGTTTTTTACATCCGGTGGCACCACACAGAGCCGATCCGGATAGGTTTCAAGAAACTCTGTAACGGCGTCTTCGCTGCATTTGCAGACTAACTGAAGATCGTGTTTTAAAAGTTCAGGCAGCGCGTCAATGGATTGGGTCAGCGGCAAGTCGAGAAAAAATACCGGAACGTCGTTGCGAACCGGCAGCCCCAGCGAGTTTTGCAGGGAGGCTTTGGCGGACTGCTTGTGGGCCGGGGTTGACTGAATTGCGTCGGCGCAAAGGGGCAGTATTTCGGCTGTGCCGTTTGCGATTTGGCGCGCAATGGGCGTGTTGGCTGAATCTTCGAGTAAACTGGCGGCCAGTATCTGACCGTGAATGATCACCCTGTTGAAATCGGTCAGCGCACTGGGGGCCAGCGCCTGAGCTGACAGATTGGGGGCAGCGGTGTATGCCGCGATTCGAACCGGACAGGTTTTCAGGTTGTCTGACAGGGCCACATTGTCGTTGAAAACGATAATTGTTCCGGGGGAAAATTCGCTGCCAAGTATTAATTGGCCAACAGCGTCGCCAAACACCTCGCGCGAATACGCCGAAGGCATTTCGGACCTGGATTTGAGCACGTGGAGCTGCACGCCGGCAGTGGTTCTTGCGTCGAATCGGGTGTATGCGGTTGCGGTATCCCCGGCACCGACGGTGATGGGGGTGAGTCGCTGCGCCAGGGGCGTCTGCATTCGCTCAAAGTCAAAACTCCCGGGAACAATCAGTCGGACATCGTGCCCCAGTTTGACAAACTGACCCGCCAGTTTTTGGATAAATGGCGTTGCCGCCGGTCTGGTTTCGGGAATGTATCGGGTACTCAATAACAGTATTTGCATTGTCTGCCTCATTATCGTGGTGCATTTACGGCCACGTTCCGGGTGCCTGCATACCACAGATATGGCAACGATACACCTGTTTCAGCGGTTTTCCGGTGATTATTTGGATTCTGCAATGGTGGTGTGGTGCATTCGTGGCAAATTGTTATCCATAAATCGGTGTTTCGTTATTCAGACGAGCCATCTGTGCTGCCAAAAACCACTTCCAACCTGTAAAATGCGCTGGCGGAAAGTTTTGGTTTCTGTATTCTGGGCATCGCGACCGGGACCGCGACGCGCCCATCGCAGACGGGGGCTGCCCAGACGGGGACAGCGGGCAAAGGGGGGCCAGGGGGGTGGCATTGCTGCGCATCCGGAGATTTTTAAATTCATTGTGAGGGCCATGGGGCCAAACGAAGACGGAGGTATATCGTGACTTGCAGAATATCTATTTTTTTAATGCTACTCCTTTCGGCCGGTATGGTCGTGGGCTGCGGCGGGACGGAAGAAGCGCCCGACGTGAGTGGAAACAGCGATTCCGACAGCGATACGGATGGCGATTCCGACAGCGATTCGGACAGTGATTCCGACAGCGACGGGGACAATTCGTGGGAGCCGCTGGAGGCCGGGAATGCGCCCATGAGTGTGGGGGGTGGATACGTCAGCATCAACGATGGTCAGTGGAAAGGGTATGCCTGGAACACGGCGGAAGGCGCGTATGAAGATTTGGTGAGTGTGATTTTGCCTGACGATTTTTCGGGACTTGAGCCTGGCGATGCCCTGTGTACCGAGGGATTGGTAGTGGCCACTTTTGAGGCGGTGGAAGGCGATACCGAGCTGGCACATACATACGAGGGGCTGGCGATGATTGGGGTGAATCTCAACCAGGAACAGGATACTGAGGAGACAGGGGAGAGCACCCCGACAGGTGTGATTCAGCCGACACTGGATGGCTTGCGTGTCAACGCGGTCTGGCGGGACCCTTCGAGCGGTCAGGATAATTTCAGGGCGCGGGTTCAGTTGAGTGGTCCCAACGCTGCGGACGATGAACTCGATCGCTGGTGCTACGATGTGTATATGGAGGACTTTGAGGATGGTCCGGTGTTTATTCCATGGAACAAATTTCACAATTACTGCTTCGAGAGTCTGACCAAAATCTTTGCTTTCCCTGAAGGGTATTATGCCGGACAGGATTTGGAAGCGATTGTGTTACAGTTGCCGGAACCCACTGGCAAGCCTGGGGCCGCACGGGATTTCCAGATGTGTCTGGTGGATATGTATCCCGATACCGCGCCCGAGGTGGATACCGAAGAAGCGCCGGAAGATACTGGCACCGGCGAGGCGGAAGACACGGAGACCTCCGAAGACACCGGCAACGCCGAGGACACTGACGCTTCGACCGACACCGAATAAGCGGGCGTTTCGCTCCCGATTCTTTTACCCCACGTAAAATATATTGATGTACCGGAACAGGTTATTCCATCTCAGCTCTTGAAATTCGTGCGGAAAGGTCCTACACCATGCGGTGAAGTATGTACGTTCAACCACAACATGAAGGACACACACTATGACAGAAAGCTATCTGCAGAAAAATTTCGCCGAGCGAATCGGCGGCCATATGTTTGGGAAAGACACGACCATTTATAAGTTTGAGAAAATCAAGAGAGCCAAAAAAGCAGCTTTGGAAGCCAACCCCGCGTTGCCAATTATCGATATGGGGGTTGGGGAACCCGATGAAGGGGCCTTTCCCCAGGTGGTTGAGGCTCTGAAGGCAGAGGCGGGCAAGTGGGAAAATCGCATGTATGCCGATAATGGCATTGCGGAATTCAAGGACGCGGTGGTGCGGTACATGGACGCGCTGTTTGGGGTTCAGCTGGATGCGGCCACCGAGGTCGTTCATGCCATTGGCAGCAAATCCGCGTTGTCGCTGTTGCCCGCGGTGTTTATCAACCCTGGGGACATCACCATCATGACGGTGCCGGGCTATCCGGTGATGGGCACATGGACGAAGTATCTGGGGGGCGAGGTGGTCAATCTGCCGCTCACGACTGACAACGGGTATCTGCCGGATTTGGATGTGCTGACCGACGACCAGAAAAAGCGGGCCAAGCTGCTTTATCTGAATTATCCCAATAACCCCACCGGCGCCTCCGCCACCGTGGATTTTTTTAAGAAAGCCATTGCGTTTGCCAAAGAAAACAATGTGCTGATTGTCCAGGATGCGGCATATGCACCGTTGAATTTTACGGGCAGGCCCTTAAGCATTCTCAGTGTCGAGGGTGGTATGGAGGTGGCGATTGAACTCCATAGCATGAGTAAGGGATTCAACATGACCGGCTGGCGTCTCAGCTGGGTGTGTGGCAATGCGCTGGCGATAAGGGCGTTTGCATCTGTCAAGGACAATGCGGACAGTGGCCAGTTTGCGGCCATCCAGAAGGCCTCCATAAAAGGACTCGATGCGCAGGCCGACATTACGCCGGCCATCTGCGAAAAGTATCAGCGACGTCTGACGCGCATGACTGAGACGCTTCAGAAAATCGGTTTTGACGCCAAAGTGCCTGAAGGCTCTTTTTATCTGTACGTACCAGCCCCCAAAGGGACTGCGGACGGCAGCGTGACGTTCGATTCCGGTGAAGCCTTCAGCCAGTGGCTTATTAAGGAAAAGCATATCAGCTCAGTGCCCTGGGACGATGCGGGCGCCTGCGTACGCTTCAGCGCCACCTTTGTGGCCCGCGGCGGAAAAGCCGAAGAGGAACAGGTGCTCGCCGAATTCGAATCCCGCCTCAGCGACGTGAAATTCGTTTTTTAAGCCTCCTGTGTGAGTGGGTTCTTGCCGTTCCGGACCAACAGGGGAGTCAGCGATTTCGCTACAGATTCTGAAAGCACCGTTGATACGGTGGCGATTGACAGCGAGACCGAAAGCGAACCCCCTTTTTCTCGATCATTTCATTTTATCCTAATCCGTGAAATCCGTCTGCTTTTAACCGGGTGATGGGTTTAAGGAGTGAAAACTTCTGCTTCAGAATCAGTTTCGTGTTGTTGCAAGTGTATTGTTTCGCGGTAGTATTTAAATACATTTTAAATGAATCGGGGTGGCAACGTGGACATTTCAACTGTGAATCAGGGGTATTGCGATGCTGTCATGGACACCGACCGGGAGAGTGCACTGCACATCATTGATGTGGCGATGGAAAGCGGCATCGCGGCTGAACAGTTGGTTTTTGATGTGGTGCTGCCGGCGTTGGACCACATGCTGCACGTGATTGCGGCCCGGGACGATGCCACGCTCGCACAGCACTTTATGACTGCGAGAGTGTCTGAAGAAGTCGTGGAGGCATTGCTGCCCAAATTCAGGCAGCGGCCATCCTGCAGCGGGGTGGTGGTGCTTGGCACTGCCCGGGGAGATTTTCACGGTCTTGGGAAAAAAATTGTGGCCGGTACGCTGCGGGCACATATGTACACCGTTCACGATGCGGGCCTGAATGTGTCCCCTCTGCAGTTTGTGGATTTGGCAGCGGAGACCGGCGCCACTGTTATTGGCGTATCATCAATGATGATGCACACCACCGTTGGCGATGAGGGACCACTGGGCGTGCGCGCAGAGCTGACCCGACGGGGGCTGGACAAGCGGATTCGCCTGATTGTGGACGGCGCGCCGTATCGATTTGATGACACCCTTTATCGCCGGGTTTCGGCGGATGCTTTTGCACAGGATGCATTCAGCGCTGTGGCGGTTGTCAGCGCACTGTGTGCCAGGGGTGAGCATCATGCATAATGCGATGGGACTATTTGGGGCATTGGCAAGCGGGACGCTGCCACAGCGGATCCCCGTTGTTTGCAACCTGATTGACCAGGGAGCTATCGAACTGGGGCTCGGCAGCAGAGAGTATTACAGTTCGGCGGAAAACGTCGCCGAAGGACAACTGCGGCTGCTGCAAAAATATGGACATGACGTGGCATGGGGGGCGCATTATATCGCGCGGATTTCTGAAATGCTCGGGGCGAGCCACACTGTGTTTCCCGAACACGGGCCCCCCAACGTGGGCGCGATGGTCATTCAGAGCTGGGATGACATTGAGAAGCTGACAGTGCCTGTGGATATTTGCGAACACCCGTCGTTTAAGATTCAGGCGGAAACCATCAGATTGCTCAGGCAGGAACTCGGCGGACAGATTCCGATTTGTGCGTTTCAGGTGGGTGCGTTTACACTGCCGACAATTTTGATGGGGATATGCGAATGGATGACGTTGCTGCTGTCCGGGCCGGCTGATTTGATTGGGATGATGCTGACCAAATGTTCCGACATTTCAATTGCATTGCTGAAGGGGTTCCGGCAGGCAGGAGCGGATTTTGTGGTGTATGCAAACCCGTTTGCATCCCCGGACTTCCTGACGCTGTCGCAAATTGAAAACATGGGACTGCCGTGGATTCGGCGGGATTTGGAATGCGCCGGGTGTGACCAGGTGATTTATTTCAGCGGTGGCGCACGGATTGCGAAAACACTGCCCATGCTGGTTGAGCATACGGATATCGGTGTGTTTTATCTGAATCCTTTTGATGATGTGAGCGCCGCCAAAAACGTGGTGGCAGGCAAAGCGCTGCTGGCAGCGCCTGTGAATGACATCCTCCTGATTGACCGTTCCAGAGATGCGATTCGCCAATCAGTGCGTGAGTTGGTTCAGGCTGGCGCTCCGGGGGGGGGATTTATTCTGGGCACACTGATGATGCCGTGTCAGATACCCGAAGCAAACATTCACGCACTGATTGAGGCGGCGCATGAATTTGGCGCCTATAACGTTGAGGCCTGAAAGCAGGATATGACCGCAGGCAGCCACAGCGACATATCCGGAGATTTGCATGGTGGAGGATTCAATGCAGGGCTGTGAACGATGTGCGCATTTGCTGGCTGAACTGATGCAACAGAAACTGCGCATCAGTAAACTGGCTCAGGAAAATGCGCAGTTGCAGCTGATAGCCGATATTCTGCAGGACCTGACACGACTGCGGGGCGTGGTGCCCATTGCCGTTCATACCATGCAGAGACTGGCGTCCACAATAGGAGGTACCGAGGTTTCATTTTACTACCGACACAATGAGGGCTGGCTGCGACTCGATGTGAACGGCAGGGAGAAAACACTGGCGTTCGTGGATGATCAGGTTGTGGCCGACGCCATAGCGACGGGCGACGTTTCAGGGCCCCACTGCACATCCGACAGCGATGGGCTGTTCACCATGCACACGGGACGCAGTACCTTCGAAAAGTGGGTGTTTCCGCTTTCGGTGGACGGAGTCATTTTTGGTGCGCTTTGCATGGATGGGTTGCTGGTGCATTTGAATGACACCATCGTTGAGCAGTTACGGATTATTATGTCGTATATCAGCCTCGCGATGAATAATGAGCTGCTGGCTGAATCCCAACTGAACCAGGCCAATAGCAGACTTACACAAAAAAATCAGGAGCTGGAGGATGAAATTGAAAATCGCATCCGTATTGAAGCGGAAAAGGAGCAACTGCAGGCCAGACTTCAGCATTCACAGAAGATGGAGGCCATCGGCACTCTGGCAGGAGGGATTGCGCATGATTTTAACAATCTTCTCAGTGCCATCATCGGTTATACCGATCTCGTTCATGAGTCATGTACTGATGTCCAAAGCCGGCATCATCTCAGTCAGGTCCTGCGCGCCTCTGAGCGTGCGAGAGAACTGGTGAATCAGATTCTGGCATTCAGTCGAAAGACAGACATGGAGAATGCGCCCATTCGAATCGGGCCGGTGATCCGCGAAGTGATGAAACTGTTGAGAGCGAGTATTCCTGCGACAATTGAAATTGAGACCCGGTTGGACGATAACTGTTCAGCGATCTTGGGAAATACCACACACGTGCACCAGGTGATAATGAATCTGTGCACCAACGCTGCCCATGCCATGGCGGAAAGGGGCGGGCGTTTAGTGGTATCGCTGGGAGCCAGGGTGGATGAGCGCGGTCGGTCCCTGGTGCGATTATCAGTTGCGGATTCAGGCACGGGGATTGCGCCCGATATTATGCCGCGCATATTCGATCCGTATTTCACAACTAAGGAAGTGGGGAAAGGGACAGGTATGGGGCTGGCGGTGGTGCATGGTATCGTCCATTCCCTTGATGGCGAAATCCAGGTTGAGTCGACCCCGGAAAAAGGCACTGTGTTTAGCTGCGACTTCCCGGCTGTCGAAGCGGACGACCGAGACAGTGTGGCGCCGACGTCAATCGCAGTGACGTGGTCAGGCGTGGTGATGGTGGTTGATGACGAAACGGTGATTGGGAATCTGGCGGCGGAAATGTTGAAGAAGATGGGATTTGAAGTGGATGTGTTTTCGCGCAGCCCAAAGGCGCTCGAAGCGTTTATGGCCACCCCTGAACGGTACTCGCTGATTCTCACTGATCAGACCATGCCGGAAATGACAGGCCTGCAGTTGTCGCAGCATATCACCAGCCGTCACTGGCTTCCCATTATTATTTCGTCGGGTTACAGCAATGCCATCGACAGTGAGCAGGCGGAAACTTGCCGAATCGCTGGATTTATTCCCAAACCCTACAAATTCTGTGAACTCGAAAAAGCGGTGGCCGCCGCGCTCGAAACAGATGGCAGGCTCCCTGTGATGTAAACGCGATGTCGGAAGCCTGCATTGCGGCAGCGCTTGAGATTGCCGTGTTAAGTCATCCTGTTAAGATATCCCTGGCAAGACATCCCACCCATTTCGAAGTAATTGGAAAGACACGCGTTTTGTATTTGATGGCAGTAGTATTTCTGAAAGGGGAATCTAATAATTGTGTGTGCTGTCCGCTGATGTTCATATCAGCAGTCAATGCAGGCACTGTTTCCAAATGGTTCGAAGTGGGTGGGTTGCTTTTTTGGGGCTTTTTTGGTCATTCAGAATCCCTTGCGGGAGTGCACAGTGCGTTCGTCAGCGTAGATAGACGGTGTATATGAAACCCCACGAAGAATAAGGCGGCGGGACGCATCCAGACCACGAATTTTCATTCCGTCAATTATCGATTCCGGCAACACCGCACTGGCCGTTGTGGCAGCGGATGCGGGTCAGACTGCCCATTTGTTCGGGGGGCGCACCGTTTATAGATACCGTGAAATCCACCAGAAAGTAGTGATACTCATAGCCTTCAACGACACAGCGGGCATTCGGTGCGGAAAACCGTTCTATATGTGACTGCCAATGCCCTTTATACTTGGGATGTGCCACTAAATCATCGGTTCCCAGCGTCCATACCGCATCCATTATTTCAACGACCACGTCACCGACCAGCGGATCTCGAATCAGCGCTTTTTTCATGGCATCCGCCGATTCAACACACGTCGATATACCGTCCATATCAAAGGGAAAACTAGCCAATCCCGCAGCAGTATCGAAGTCAGCATTTGCCACTGCCTTCCAAAAATCCACCGCCAGTTCCTTCGGTGAAACCCTTTCCTCCAACGTGTTTGCCGACTCAACGGGTTCTGGCGCCTGCGCTGCATCTGCTGCCGTCTTAGTGGAATGCGCAACTTCACCCGACGCAACCTTCGTTAGCGGATGACGGCAACCTGACGCAGCGGCAAAAAACCACACTGCGATGAATAATGTCACGTTAAAAAGCCCTTTTTTCATCTCAATTCCTTTACAACAAAATCATCATGAAATGGGTACACTCCATAATCGGATCGCGTACCCCATTCAAGATAACGCATAAGGGTGAGAATCCGGCATAAAAAAAAATTTTGTCTACGCCGCGCCAGCTGACAGCAAGTGTGAACATCAGCCCAGGTCCGCTGCGGTTCGCCTTGAAACTGGGGTGCACGGTGTGAGACATTTTGGGACGGACGTCAGATGTGATCCCTGAGAATTAAATCAGTGCTGAAAAAGAGCACTTCGAGATATCTTTCTGCGATCTGATGAGGCATCCTGGGTTCATTTTCAGGAAAACAGAGCCACAGCAGGAATTGTTCAAGGTTGATGCCGGGATGCCAGTGTCATTGCAGAAAAGACTGAGAGGGACGTGGGCATCGGTGTTTAAGCGCGAGATACTGCCGGTCCTGATGGGCTGCGAGGAACAGTTTGCGATTTTGTATGGTGAAAAAGGGCGTCCCAATTTCAGCACCGGTCGGATGCTGGGACTTTGTCTGCTTCAGGAGTTCAATAATCTGAGCGATCAGGCGGCGCTCGATGCGTTCGGATTCGATGTTCGCTGGCAGTTCCCGTGGCTATCTCATTATGCTGCCCATCAGCAGGCTCTGAAGGGTTCTATCAAAATCCATTTGCGTCTTTGTCATTTTGAGTTGGTCAAGCCCGGAATCGATAGCGGCA
>JAFGWT010000161.1 GCA_016937015.1 Deltaproteobacteria bacterium
AGATTTCTCTCTCAGTAGCTTAGTCGTCTTTACAGTGTCAATGTTATTTGGCAATTTTAAAAAATCAATTCCCTTACGAACATTTGTTTTGCTACTTTCCATTGCCTACACCGAGAATAACATGACCAATTTCTGCGGTTGGCTTTAATAAGCAGATCTCAGTATGCTGGCGCCGGATACCAAGGGGAGCATTATTGTTTCGTGACCAGCACCCAAAAAAATTGACTTGGGATGCTTGTGCCGAAGTGTTAAGGTGCGCAGATAAATACAATCAATAATGATTTTGAAAAAAAATATGGGGAATTTTTGCGCAATCAATTTTGTGAAAATTTTTTTGAGGAAATGCAATGAGTGATTTAAACGACACAAACGCTGGAAATAGTGTTGCAATCATTGGTATGTCCGGACGCTTTCCGGGGGCAAACAACATTTCTGAATTTTGGGAGGTGTTGACTCAAGGCCTCGAAACGATTCGGCATTTTACGAAAGAAGAGTTGCTGGCTGAGGATTTCGATGCTGAGTATGTCCTCCGTCAGGAGAATTTTATCAGGGCACGAGGTGTTCTTGAAAATATTGAACTTTTCGATGCTGAATTTTTTTGTTTTACACCTGCCGAAGCGATTTTTACTGACCCCCAGCAGCGTGTTTGGCTTGAACTGGCATATGAAGCGCTTGATGTCGCTGGTTACGCCCGCCCGGACAACGACAGCGCGATTGGTGTGTACACTGGTTACTTAAACAGTACATATTTGATGCACAATCTGCTTAAAAACAGAACAGATGTCGAAAATTATGTGCGAACCAGATATAGCAATGATTTTTCGTATATGATCAATAATACGAACTCATATATTGCAACGCGGACGGCCTACAAGCTTAACTTAAGGGGACCGGCGATCAATCTTCAGACCGCGTGTTCCACCTCGCTGGTGTCGATTATTTTGGCAGTTCAGAGTCTTCTGCAATTCGAATCAGATATTTGCATTGCAGGAGGGATTAACATTGCTGTGCCGCAAACGACGGGGTATTTCCATCAGGAGGGCGCGATACATTCGAATGATGGTCATTGTCGTCCGTTCGATGCCAGTGCTGCCGGGACTGTATTCGGCAGTGGTGGTGGCGCTGTTGTTCTTAAACGGCTGGATGAAGCGATTGAAGATCAGGATCACATTTATGCTGTAATTCGGGGCGCGGCCATGAACAACGATGGGGCGAACAAGGTTGGTTTCACAGCCCCCAGTGTTGAAGGACAGGCGGCATGTATCGCGCTTGCTCAATCCATCGCAGAAGTGGCACCTGAGTCTATTTCCTATATTGAAGCGCACGGTACCGGCACGCCAATGGGCGATCCTATCGAAGTGGCAGGTCTGGTAAGGGCTTTTGGCGATTGCGATGGTAAGCGACATTTTTGTGGTCTGGGGTCGGTCAAAAGCAATATCGGACACCTCGATGCAGGTGCAGGCATTGCGGGGCTTATAAAAACTGTTTTGTCGCTGCAAAATAAAAAAATTCCAGCAACCTTGCATTTTAAAAAGCCCAACCCCGCTATAAATTTTTCTGATACGCCGTTTTTTGTTGTTGATAAGTTGACAGATTGGGACACCAATGGCAACCCTCGTCGCGCCGGTGTCAGCTCGTTTGGTGTCGGCGGCACGAATGCGCATCTTATACTGGAGGAGGCGCCGCCAGTGCAGGTATCCGGCGAATCAAGACACCACCAGCTTCTACTTTTTTCTGCGAAAACTCAAAATTCGGTTATTGGCTTTGCACAAAGTCTGGCCGATGCTTTTTCGGTGAACGCCCAGTTAAATGTAGCTGATGCCGCCTGGACCCTGCTGAAAAAACGGCAGCGTTTTGTGGCGCGCCGATTTGTGGTATGTGACAATGATTCCCGTTCGGCAGCGACTAATCTCAAATCCTTAAAAGTACCTTTGTCCGGATCCGGTCAGTGTATCGCACTGCCTGACAAAATTGCTTTTGGATTTCCTGGACAGGGATCGCATTACTACGGCATGGGCGAGCAACTCGCTGATCATGAACCGGTGTTTAAATCCACGCTTGCAGAGTGTTGTGAACTGGCAAATCAATTCATCGACGAGGATTTATCGGAGATTTTTACCACAAAAATTTCGACCGATGAATATGCCTCGCGAATGAACCATAACGGTATTGCACAACTGGCCATTTTTTCTGTTGATTACAGTATCGCAAAGCTTTGGCTCAGTTGGGGTTTGCAGCCTGAGTATTTATTGGGGCATAGTCTGGGAGAATGGGTTGCTGCCTGTATTTCGGGGGTTCTATCTCTGGAACATGCCATCGAAGCAGTCTGGCATCGTGGCCGCCTGATGCAAAGTGTGTCTGGCGACGGTGGCGCACTGACGGTTTTTTCCGATTTTGAAACCATAAAACCGTATCTGAAAAGTGATAACCATTTCGCTGCTGAAAACGCGCCCCAACTGACGCTGATTTCAGGGCCTCAAAAAGCGATCAAGGCTCTAAAACAGAGGTTGGATGATGCCGAGATAAAGTCTCGTGAGTTGAGCATCTCCGTTGCTGTTCATTCACCTGTCCTGGATCAGGTGATTGCGCCTTTTGAGGAAATCCTGCGCTCCCTTCCGTTTAAGCAGCCCACTATTCCAATTCTTTCAACCGCAACGGGCGAACAACTATCACCCCAGCAAACCGTTGACCCTGCATACTGGGCGGGCCAACTGCGTAAGCCAGTACAGTTTCGAACGGCGATTGATGCGCTGTGGAGAGCAGGCAAGCTGGTGGCCATGATTGAATGCGGTCCGGGAAATGCACTGTCGTCACTTTGCCGACTGCAGGGCGCAGAGGCGACGAGGCATATTGCTGTATCATCTCTGGGCGGACCAAAGAATTTGCATGAACATAAACAGTTGCTTACCGCCGTAGGTAAATTGTGGGTATCGGGGGTAGAGGTGGACACTGAGGCATTTTTTGCTCATGAGCAAAGAAAAATTGCGCCAATCCCCGCGTATTGCTTTGACAGAAAGCGGTATTGGGTGGATCCGCCAGCCGTTTCGACAGATTACCAAAGGGATATTCAGACTGTGACATCAGCGAGTGATGGTCGAATCACATCTGCTTCTGCAGTTGCCGCTGCATCTTCGCCGAAGGATGTGGAATCTGTATTGAAGCAGATTTGGTCTGAAGTGTTGGGTGTTACCAACATAGAGTCATCAGATAACTTTAGGGACCTCGGCGGAGATTCACTTGGGGCAGTGCGTTTGATGGAATGCATCCGCAAGGAGACGGGGGTCGGTTTGCCACTAAGTGCTCTGGACAGTGCGCCGACGATTGTAGAGCTGGCAAAACTGATAACTGCTGATGGCGCTGCGACAGAAGAACTCGGGGGAGCGGGTAAATCCTGTCTGGTACCGGTTAAGCAGGCAACAGTTGGAAGTAACCGACCCATTTTGTTTATCCCGCACGGTGGTGGAGGTGATGTCCATTGGGGGTACGTGAATATTTCTGCAGGATTTGACAAAGAGCAGGCCATTTGGGGATTTGAACACCCGAAAGACAGAAAATTCGATTCTTTTAGCGAGATGGCGATTTATTATGTGGACCAGTTGAAACATGTGCAGCCCCTGGGCCCCTACTATTTAGCCGGGTATTGTTTTTCCGGTGTGCTCGCCTACACAATGGCCTGTGAGCTTCGAAAAAGGGGAGAACATGTGGCGTTTTTAGGAATAATGGAAGCCGAGCCGGCTGGTCCGGAGCCAACAAAGATTTCTATAAACAAAGATTTTATAACTGGTCTGGCTGTCAATATGCCGATTACAGTCAGGACGCTGCTGAACCAGTCTCCCGAGCAACGAAAAACAAAGTTTCTTAAACGGATAATTCACTTGAAGGAATCGGGTGCATACAAACTCGGAAAGATGCTTAATTTGCCCACCGATGAGCGACATCCCGACAGGCAAATCACTGCAGCCGATTTGCTAAGAGGGGCAGAACAGATTCCGGACGAAATGATGGAGGTTTGGAATCACAATCTGCAACTTTTTCAAAATCACATCTCGGCCATGTCCGACATTGCGCTGGAAGTCTTCCGTACGCGTCAGCAGCCCCTTTTTTCAAGTCATGATCCATCCCTGGGCTGGCGGCGTTTAACGTCGGCAAATGTTACATGTCACACCGTTGAGGGAAATCATGTGACTGTTGTGGAGCCACCATATGCAGCACAATTGGGACGTGTCGTTCAGGAGCGTCTGCGTATCGCCCAGGAGCAGAATTCAAGAGGGCAGGGTAAGTAAGTCGTGTACACGATTGTAGTGAACGTTCGGTGTTGTTGCGGTATCAATACGAAATACCTCCAATCTGCATGTGCTTTGGCTGACGAGGCGAACAATGATGCGTGCTGAAAGTCTCGCGCTTGCAAGACGAATGGTGGAACGAGAGATGGCCGCAGTCAATGGCGTAGGAATGTCGGCCCGTTTATTCGTTCCGGCTCAGCATTATTCGGAGCATCGTTTGTTGCCATTGGTCGTCATTCTCCACAGTGCGGGGGGCAACGGGACCGATAATCAGGGACAGTTGGATGAAATTGTCCAAAAATATATGTCACCATCGATTCAGAACACGTATCCATCATTTGTGTTGGCCCCACAATGTCCGCACGGAATGCAATGGACAGATTTAAAATATTCGATGACGCCTTATCGTAATTACAGTATTGACGACGCTCCTGAAAGCAACCGCATGAGTGCAATTGTGCAATCGATACACGATTTGTGTGAAGAATTTCCAATTGACCCAAACCGGGTCTATATTACGGGATTCTCCATGGGCAGCAGCGGTACGTGGGATCTACTCGTCAGACACCCCGACCTGTTTGCCGCTGGGATTACCATGTCCGGTATTTGCGCGCCAAACAGCGCAATGAAATTGACGAAGATTCCCATTTGGGCATTTCATGGATTGTTTGACGCCATTTCTCCAGTTGCCAATACCATGCAGATGGTGGATACTGTCAGGCGTTGCGGTGGTCGAATTCGTTTTACACCTTTGCCAATGGGACATTCCGTTGCTGGTTTCGTTGTGCGATTTGATACCGTTTTCAAGTGGCTGTTTCAGCAGGTACGCGTACCTTGAAACATGAAGTGTTTTGAAAATTCAAAACAGGAACTGCACAGAAACTGTACTGGAATCGCATGATGGAAGGTTATGTAAATAGTTTGGGAATGGCGTTTATTCGCATCGAACCGGGGATGTTTGTCATGGGGGACTCGCCTGACTCCGGATTTGGGTTTGATGATATGCTGGCCCACAAAGTCACCATATCGAAACCGTATTTTATGCAGTGTACGCATGTGACTGTTGGCCACTGGCAACGATTCGCTGATGAAACCGGCTATCGAACAGAGGTGGAGCGTAATATCAGCATTCCCTGGATTTTTAAAAAGCGGGATTCATGGTCTTTTCACTGGATTCGGCCAAGAAGGCACTGGCAGCAGTCCAGTGAATATTGGTGGGAGAAACCCAATCTTGCACAGGGGATGAATCATCCTGTGACCTGCGTCACCTGGGCGGATGCGCTGGCATTTGCGGACTGGCTGACCCAAAAAGAGGGCCGCACCTACAGACTCCCCACCGAAGCCGAATGGGAATATGCCTGTCGTGCCAATACGCAGACAAACTATTGTTTTGGTGACCGACTGCCGGTGACCCACGCAAAGTATTTTAGCAATTTGACTTATGTATCCAACTGGATACCCTTTGCGGCCGAATTACTACACATAAATCAGACAGTCGCTGTTAAATCGTATCCCCCCAATGCCTGGGGTTTGTATGACATGCATGGAAATGCCTGGGAATGGTGTTTGGACCAGTGTGACCAGATTGTTCGTGATGATGAAAGTCGCACCGTACTTTCCGACACTTATAAAGACAATGTGGTTGATCCGCTGAACAGCTTTGGTGACCATCGAATATTGAGAGGTGGCAGCTGGGCCTATCCATCCCTGTTTAGCCGATCAGCGCATCGAAGGGCGGAGGTTGCAAACTATAGCGCCAGTGGTATTGGGTTTAGAATTATTTTAGAAAATTAGCGTGTTGGAAACTGATGAATAATAAGAGGCAACATTTGTTGCAGCTTTCAGCCAGACTTGCAATAAGACCTGTCGATTGGAGGTCATTTCGTTTGTGTCAGTCGCGTGAAAAATGGCTTCACCAGTTGCTTGTTCTTTCCATTTTTCTTTTTATTGCCGCAAGAATCCTCAGTTCGAGAATATATCTGGATTGGGACGAAGAACTCTATTTGATTATTTCGAAAGTTTGGATGAATGGCCAGATACCCTATCGGGATATTTTTGACCATAAGCCGCCATTTCTTTATCTGCTATATTTTTTTCTTTCTTTTGGCGGGAAGACAATCTGGACCGTTCGATTGGCGGTTACAGCAGCCTTGGTGCACTCTTTGGTGGCTACCTCAAGGATGTTCAAAAACACCTTTCACCGGAACACAGTGGAACGACTTGTATTTGTATCTTTTGTCCTGGCGGCGCTAAGTTTCGTAGGTGGCATAACCTCCAACACTGAAAGTATATATATCCCTGCCCTTCTTACTGCCTTTTACCAGTTACACCAGAAACGTATTGGCCGAGCGGCAATTGCCGGTGGTATTGCGTTGTCCATTAAATATACCACGATATTCGATCTCCTTGGCATTGCGATGACGTTAATCCTATTAAAGAATGTCCGATCGACCTTTATGGATGTATTACGATTTTTATTAGTGTCTGGCGCAATCGCCATTGCACAATATCTGCTGTTTGGCCTCTATTTTTATACTAATGACGTTGACTTGGTGAAGTGTATTTTGTTGGATAATCTGGCGCATGCAGCAGATCGCCTTCCCTTATGGTCCCCGAGTCTGCTTTTTTCGATGTGTTTCGTTTTTTGTTTGGTATCGGTTCCAGGTGGAGTCTGGTTGTTTTCCAAGCGAAAATTACATCATTTGCGTTTTATGACTGCTTTGATTATTTGGGCAACGCTGACATTGTTGCAGGCGATGTTAACCGGCCAATATTATCCGCACTACTTTCTGCCAGTTGCACTTCCTGCAGCGATTGCAATGACAAATATCAATCTTTCGCCAACAGTGATTCGAATAGCGGCAGTGTTCCTTCTGATTCTGGGATTACGCATTTTCGGAGGCAGCACATTGAGCGCATATCAGTTTGAAAAAAAAGTAGTGGTGGTGAAGCCCTATTGTCATTTCGTAAAGGAAGGGTACTACGTTCTCGACGATATCAGTGTCTATCGCATTTGTGATGTTTCCGTTTCAGAACGGTTTGTTTTTCCACCTTTTTATCTTGACGCGCATTTTGTAAAATTGAGCGGTTCCGGTGGAACACAGGCGCTGAGGAACAAAATTGAGCAAGGCACAATTCCAGGGGTCATTCTGTTTGCTGATAGCATGGATCTGCCACCAGATCTCAGTGACTTGTCATATCCTGAAGTCGTGGAAATTCCTCCCCTTTCGCAATGAATTTCATTAATATCCTTGACGACCGATTCAGGAATCCGATTTGTTGTTCCTGACCAGGCAAGACTGTGGGGAAGGGGCGTTTATTGAAAATTTTCCTGTATTACTGTCATCAGCGGATCACGTTTTTCAGATGGGGCGTCGGGAAGGTACCCCTGATTTACCGTCCAGATAATGGCACCGCCCAGTCCTTCCTTCTTCACGTATTCAGCTTTGCGTATTATGGATTTTTCGTCCTCATATGAAATGTATGAACAATCATTTACAGGCGGATCCAGCGTAAGATAAGGAACGTCTGAAAATTGGTCGTAAGAATATTTAGCATACGGATAATATTCCTGCATTATTTTCGAATAACTCATACTGTTACCAGAAGCAATTATCCGTGAACCGTTCAGTTTTTGACGTGGGCCTGTAACCGGTGTGGAGTAACAAATACCAAAGAACCCGATACCGACGCCCAGTTTTGATGGTGGAACTCCGATGCCAAGATACATTTTGACGGATTCGGAAATCGACGTGGGGGTGAAACTTGATTGCCCTCGCAGCGCAGAAGAATGCCAGCTTTCCCACTCGGACCCTGGCAAGGCAACGGCCATGCTGTATGATTGAATGTTAATCTGATCCAGTTTGCTTGCAATACGGGCAATAAACGGGTTCGCTTTATCCCGGTTGGAATAAATGTATCCTGTTGGAAACGTGAGAATGATTTCTGGCCAGGCCTGTCGGAGCGCATCCACGAAAGCTTCGAACTGCTTTTCATCTTCTGCTTTTATTGGTTCCCAAGCCAGGTCCAGTCCGTCCATGCCATGCTGATCCCGGGCGTAGGCCACAAGTGAGGCAACAAAACTGTTGAGGTTCGACGGTGTTGTTGCCGCAACAAGCTTCACGCGCATTCCGGCGCCACCGAGCATCGCAAGTACTTTGACGCCCTTATTATGTGCTCTGTCAACCAGTATCTCCGCCAACCGGGACCCATTTTCTTCTGAACCCTGGTTTAATTCTGTATCCAGACTGCCATTGTCGTTGGGAAAAATTGTTCCGACTGCGAGGTGCGTTAGCGCATCGTAGTTGATAGTCTCCGGTGGGTACAAATTGCTCTGATACCCAACGTAGTAGCCAAGAATCCAGGTTGATTTATTATTTCCCAGTGGGCTGTTTTGAAATGTTTCACTCTCATTTTGTTTAACTGGCGCAACAGGTTTTTTTAGTACAGTTTCCGGCGTCGAAACGACTTCATGTTTCACATTGGATTTTGTGTTGGTTTCGGAACGTGCCGAAGAAGAACTCTGTAGTGAAACTCTGCACGCGAAATCATTACCGCAGCCGTGGGCAAATGCGAGGACGACAAAAAATATGGTATATGTTCTTGCCAAACTCTTCAATTGCTCGGTTGTAGTTGCTTTCATTTCCTGCTCCCGTTTAGATATTTTTTTCTGTAGCAAGTCTATTGCATTTTTTTACCTTGCCCATTTTATACTTACCATAATGTCGGCTGTTGTGAAATTGGGGAAAACTCAATTCTCGATTGCCGTATAGAGAATATGCCTGTTCCCAAAGAAACCTGAGAATTTCCTGAAAGCTGACAATCCATTTTATCTGGGGTTTTGTCACGCTTCAGTCAACTGGTGTTCAGCCAGAACATGTTGGTGATATCCTTCCCGCTGCGCAGCACCAACACAGGGAAAAGTGACCAATAAAATTAAAGCGGGATAACTCCATTCTCGTGCATCGTTCAGCCATTTAAGACATAAATCGTCCGTGTACATGGATTCTCCATTTGCTTTTTACTGACAACAACACAAAGGGACACGTATCCATGTGCAGTTCAACTATTACATTGTGATTTTATCAAGTAATTGGTAGGGGCCATCTGGCTTTATTCTCCGACTTGCATCGACCGGCAGGGGACGATTCGAGGGCTTTGCATATCAAAACCTCGATTACCGTCCGCCATGCTGTAAATCTGGTTGATTCACTTCTACAAAAATAGTAGAGTCCGCGCATTTCTATCGTGTACATCAGGACAAAGGGAACGGGATGAGCAATTTTTTTTCTTCGAACGAGTTTTTTACGGCCTACGCACGATCTAAATTCCCAAAAGAAAGTTTTAGTATTGAACCAGTTTCTGTTGGTGGATCGTCGTTCAAGCTCTTAAAGGTTAAAGGTTCATTTGTCACGTCTCTGCCCTTTCAGGATTTTTTGGAACCCTGTAGCGAAACGTTGCCAGTAAGGGAAAAGATTGCCTATTTGCCACGAGTCAGTTTGACCCGAATGTCTGCAGACGATTGGTTGCTTCAACAGGACGTGGAAAAAGAGAAAGGGCACTCACCTTCCCCTCTTACAGATTGGACAAAATTCCAATCATGGGATGATTATCTGTCCTGGACACAAGGCCGGAATAAAAACGCCTTCAGCAAAAATACACAGTACAAGTTCCGTCGCCTTGAAAGAGCGCTTGGCAAGATATCGTTCGATTTTAATTCCATTGACAGAGACATTCTGGAGCTGTGCTTTGACTGGAAATCCGACCAATATCGTGCGTCCGGGTTAGTTGACGGCCTGTCGAAGGGTGCCTTCAACAGAATTTTTTTTAAACAGATGTTTGATGACGGCTTATTGACCATCGCTGTTATGAAAGCAGGCGATACCATACTTGCCATACATATCGGTGTAGTTTGGCACAATCGCTTTTACTATTGGGTTCCCGCTTTTGATCCGGCGCACAGGAAACATTCAGCAGGTAGCATTTTGCTGGAAAAAATGATTGAGTGGAGCTACCGCGAAGGACATTCGGAATTTGACTGGCTCGAGGGAGGTGAACCATACAAATTCACATATGCCACCGATGTTCGGATCATGGAGACCATTGGTACGCCACCTCCCATCGAACGAATCTGGAAACCCGTTCGAAAAAAATTAATCGTTCATATTAGAAAATATACAACTCTATACGAAACTGCGCGTTCATTGAAACGTTTCGTGCTTAATCAGCGTATGAAGTAACTCCGTGGAGGACTATACAGCCATGCGACAGACACTTTCAAAGTTTGCCAGAAGCTTCAAGGTCGCTGCGAGAAAAAAAGTTGCCACCACCTTGGCGCCGTTCCTGCGCCCCATATGGGGAGGCAAGGGATGTATCGTAATGTTGCATCGTGTACTCCCTGCGCCGACCACTCCTCGACAACGATTTGGCCCGGAGCAACATTACGAAGATTCAGTGGAACATGTGGAGAAAATCGTTCATTGGTTTTTTCGCAACGGCTATGACCCCATTAATATCGATCAGGTGGAAGAAAGAATAAAACAGAAAAATGGGCGACGATTTGTGGTTTTTACTGTGGATGATGGCTATATCGACGGGTATCAGCATATTCGACCCCTTTTTAAAAGACTGAATATTCCATGGACATTTTATATTTCAACTGCGCATATTAACCGAACAGTTCTACTGGACGCACATTTGCTGGAACGTCGCATATTGGCGGGCGATATTCCAATCACACTCGAGCTGCCAGACAGTTCTGTGAGTACATGCTATTGCAACAGCTCGCGAGAATGCGATGAATTCATTTCGAAGGTTGTTTCTTTTAGCAAACAGATGGAATGGGAAAAATATCGGGACTGGTGCTGGGAGCAACTGGGCAGACAGAACCTGGAAGACCTTGCGGATCAACTTTGCTGCAACTGGGATCAGGTGCGCGAAATGGCACACGATCCCAACATCATTATTGGTGCCCATTCGGTAACACACTCGCCGCTGGCCTTGGTTTCTGCACCGCAACTTGGAATTGAAGTCCGCGACAGTCGTAAAATCATTGAGTCGAAAATTGATATGCCAGTGGATCACTTTGCATATCCGTATGGCTCTGTTTCCATGCGAGTCATTGAGGAAGTTAAAAAGGCCGGCTATTCCACCGCGGTAACAACAACATGCTGCAATTTGTTTGAACAAAATGCACGGCATATTCATGCTCTTCCACGGATTTCCTGGGGAGCGAACGACGAAACGACTTTTAATACCGCAGTAAGCGGCGCTGACTCATTTATACTGTTTCGGGGACAAAGGTTTACGACTCGGGGCATTCCCGATTGACCAGTCTTACCTGACCGCTTTGAACCGCCATTCCCGGCACTGGCGTTGAATTATCGGTTATTCACTGCTATTGGAAGCGGTAAAGGACAGCGTCAGGTTTATTTTCCTTCACTCACTGCAGAATCGATTTCGGGGTGATGCCTCTTTGGCTTTATTCCCAGAAAGACGAATTGTGTGAGTGACATTTTCGACAGCACTTTTTCCGCGCAAATAGCGAACACAACGCCGCAGAGTATTTTCATTACGAATTGTGGCCAATAACTATATGAATACAGGGGAGATATCAGCCGTGTCAGCCTCTCACCTGCTGACACTCCAAAGGCGTGGAAAAGGTAAATTGAGTAGGAATACTTACCAAGAAAACTCAGTGGCGTAACGTTTCGGCGCCATCGAAAAAAAATGTAAACCAGCGCCAGTCCGACCACTGAGGCAAGCGGACCATTGGTGTCCAGACGTATTTCGAATATTCCGCCTTTGGCCAGGTGTTGCATGAAAATGCCCACCACTGCAGTACCTGTCATCATAAGTATGACAACGCGATTTTGAAGCTGTGCGGAAAAACGTCGGAGCGAACAGCCCCAGAGAAAATACGGCAGGATGTATAGAAATCCGTCCAATGCTTCAATATTCAATTCCGGGACGAAAATGCGTACAAGTGAAGTTAAAACTATGAGCATAAGCATGACGTTTAAGGAGTTGAGTGCACGAAACCTTTCGAGTGCCGCGATAGTAAGAAAAACCAGTGCCAGCGATTGGAGAAACCAGAATTGCGCATAGCCAAAGATATATATTTTCCACCACCCGGATATGCTGTGCCCCGCAAGCAGAGCTGAAACAAAATACTGCACGGTTGATACAGAGATGAGTGGCAGCAGAATGCGTTGTGTTTTGATGACCAGAAAATTTTTCCAGTTGTCTGGTTGAACAGGGCGAAAAGCGTAAACGTAGCCGGATATGGCGGTAAAGAGGGGCATCATCAAATAGGCAAAGCTAAAAGTGAAATAGTGGTAAGAGTCTCCCGCATCGCTGTTGACGGAATGCAACATTACGACGAGAAGGATAGCGATTCCGCGCAGGGTCTCGAGCGATAGATCTCTATCCTTTGGTATTAATTTTTTTCTAGAACTTTGTGATTCTGATACTGCAGTGAAAATCATGTGATGCCCTGATGATTACGAATATATGATATGCAATCAATAAAATGAGTTGCGTGTTTATTACTCATACCACAACCTGAAATGATGCTGAAGTCACCAGTTCGAAATTGGCTGTATCTGATTGGGTACCGGTATAGGGATTTCTTTGCCAATGATTATATCCATAATTGTTGTTTTTGTTTGTCATTTAATGTTGGTCAATGTTAATGTGCACACCCAAAATGACCAAATGGAGTTTGCCAATGACTGACAAAAGAAACTCACGGGTCGCTATTTTGTTGGATACTGAACCCAGCGAAGAGTTGCGAAAAAAAATAGACGCTGGCACTGCGCCGCGTCGTGACTATTTTATGCTTCAGGAGCATTACGGCGCAACGCTGCTTTTTCCCGAAAGCAAAACAGTATTGGGAGAGTTTCTGTACAAGTTCGCCAAAATTGACTTGGATAGCGCCCTTGTTGGGTACCGGAATCGCAAGGACTATGATTTGGTAATTACTGTGTCCGAGCAGATTGGTCTTCCGCTTGGCGCACTATTGAATTTTAGCCGTTCAAAGATGAAACATGTGTTGCTCGCGCACCAGCCCGCAATTTGGAAAAAAATAATTTTCATGTATCTGACAGGGGCTTATCGCGGAATTGACAGCTTTGTATGTTATGGTAAAAAGCAGGCGACTCTTCTCAAAAAAAGACTGGTATTTGTTAAGGAAGCGCAGGTTTCCGTTATTTTACATCCCGCTGATCATCTGTTTTGGAAACCGAAAGGGAAAAGAAAGGAACGGGAAATCCTAACTGCAGGTTTGGAATACAGAGATTATTCTACTTTTCTCGATGCGATTGATGGGCTTGATGTGGATGTCTTTATTGCCGCTTCAAGTCCGTGGTCAAGACGCAAGGATGAAACCCGGCAGCGGGAGATTCCGGCAAACACCAAAGTTGGCAGGCTTGAGCAGCACGAACTGAAGAAAAAGCTGGAAGAAGCAACCATTGTTGTTGTGCCGCTGAAACCGGTGGACTTTCAAGCTGGATCTCTTGTGATGTATGAAGCGATGGCGTGTGGAAATGCAGTCGTCGCCACGCGCACAGCTTCTCATGCCGAAGGGGAAATTATTCAGGACGGAGAAAATGGACTACTGGTGCCTCCCTGCAATGCGAAAGCGCTTCGCGATGCCATATTGCGACTCATCGAGGATGACAATTTTAGAGCACGACTTGGGCGAGCGGCGCGGAATACCGTGGAGCAAGGGTTGAATCTCGATAAATATATGGCACAGTTGACATCACTCGTGGATAGTTTTCTCGACAGGTAGTTTCGCAGATTAATTTTCGTTTACATGGAACCCAAATGACCCAAATCATATTACAACCACTACCAGACATTCAGGAAAAAAGGCCACTGGTTAGTTTGGTTTTGTCCACCTATAATCGCCCAGATGGATTGGGTGAGCTTCTTGCTGCAATTGGATCCCAAACCATGAATAGAGAGGACTTCGAAGTCATCATTGTCGATGATGGTTCGAAAGTGCCTGTGAAACCGATTATTGATTCTCAACCTCATCCATTTAACCTTACGGTTATTGAGCAGGAAAATGGTGGACAGGCGATTGCCCGTCATCGCGGAATTCAGCTTGCCAAAGGTGAGCTTATTATCATCATCGATGACGATATGTGGGTTCCGGATGATTTTATTGAAGCGCATTTGCGTTGCCATCAGCAGCGCGCACGTGTTGTACTCGGGGATATTCGTCCCACCAGAGATATTGCAAAACGTCCTATTTTTGAGCGTGCTCAGGCATACCAATTTGCTCGTTTTGGTGAACGTATGAAACGGGGTGAGCCCGCAAAAGGTAATTTTTGGACGGGGAACGTATCGTTTCGAAAAAGCGACTACGAACTGGTTGGTGGATTCGACCCCAGCCTGCGGCGCTCAGAAGATAAGGAACTCGGCATTCGCTTTGAAAAATTGATGGGACATCTTGGCAATGAAGCGCGGGTTTGGTCAGAAAGCGCGTACGTCATCCACAACTCGGACCACGATCAGAAACATTTTTGGCTAAATCGTTCATTTAATTACGGCATTTATGATTCCAGAATTGGAAAGAAACACCACGATTTTTCGGATGCGAATCCATGGTCGTTTATTTTTAAAGTGAACCCGATGTCGAGAGTGCCACTTATGATGACAGTGGCAGCGCCTTCTGTGGCCAAAAACTGGAGCGCATGGACATTATCCATTGCTGAGCAAATTGATAAACTTGGGGCCGAAAAAGCGGCAATCGCCATTACTACGCTGGCCTACGGATTGAATTACTTTCGAGGAGTTCGTGAAGAGGCTGGAAGCCTGAAACAATCGATACAGGATATGGAAGAATATTTGCGCAAAATCGATACTCCGGAGTCGGGTGCTCAGTTGAGAAACTGGGCGGCGGCCGCAGTTAAATTCAAAGTAAGAGTCGCTGCCGATGTTGCCAAAATCAGGAATCGACATCGGATTCAACATGATGGTCAGGATGCGTCTTCGGCAAAAGTGATTGCTCACGACGTTGGACTGCAGATTCTTTTAGGTGTGCGGTTGATGCAGTTTTTCAGAGATACCGGTCAAAGCATGCAGTCAAATATAGTTTCCCGTATGATACGGCATCTGTACGCAGCCGATATTCACCCTGATGCAAAAATTGAACCGGGAATATCAATTGTCCACGGTAACGGCGTTGTCATTGGTGGTGATGTAACCATCGGAAAAGGGTGCATTATTTTTCAAAACGCAACATTGGGAGATGGAAGAGACCCGATTACCGGAAAAACTGGTTCTCCAACGCTTGGGGAGAATGTGCATATTGGTCCTGGCAGTAGTTTGTTTGGTCCAATCACTGTGGGGGCGAACAGCAAATTAATGGCGGGGACGGTTCTTGTTGAATCACTGCCTCCCAATAGTCGCGCAAAACCAGCGGATACAAAAATTTCCGCACGGGACGATAAAAAACATCCCGCCCGGTGATGTTGGGACGCGCCAGTTTTTACTCCATGCGCAATATGTGTAACGAATAATATACGTGAAACGAATTTTTTTTATGACTATCTGGGTTAAACTTTTGCGATGCGTAGCAATGCCGTACATGCGATAGATTTTTTTTCCAAATTCGTATACGTGAAGGCTTTGAGATGAGAACCGGTATCTTTGCAGAGTGTGCTCGAGAGCCGGAATTACCTATGAAGACGGCTAGTGTAATTATCGACAATTACAATTACGGTCACTTTCTTCGTAAAGCAATCGACAGCGTATTGGAGCAGAAGAGGATTCCTGAAGAGATAATTGTAGTGGATGATGGATCCACAGATAATTCAGCGGAGATTATTCGATCCTACGGTGACAGGGTGATTCCTGTTTTCAAGGAGAATGGCGGCCATGGATCGGCGTTTAACGCGGGATTTCGACGAGCGTCAGGGGATGCCATTTTCTTTTTAGATGCCGACGATGCCATGAAGCCGCTGGCCATTGACACTGTTTTACGTAAATGGAAACCCGGGGTCGTGATGGTTCACTATTATATGCAGGTCATTGATGCACAGGGAAAGCCGAGTGGTGTTTATCCATCAAAAGTTGAAGGGTTGGCTGATGGGCATGTTGTGAGTCAATTGCTTGAGACCGGGGCTTTCCCAACCACATTAACCAGTGGATTGGCTTTTTCCAGAGATGCACTGGACAAAGTGTTTCCCATTGACGAAACTGTTTTCAGGCAGGCGGCCGATGGATATCTCGTCCGTGCTGTCGGAATTCAGGGACCGGTCCAGACTATTGATCAGTGCCTCGCCATTTGGACCAGGCATGGTGCAAATGATTCGCGAATTGCACCCGATTACGACGGCATGTTGAAAAGTATTCGAAGACAGATGATGTACATGAAAAACGAACTGGGTGAGGTTCCACGACTGGCAAAGCAGTTTGGATACGAAGCGCCTGCCAGGGTCGAAGATAGGAATTTGAAATATTTGTATTATCGCCTTATTTCATTAACAATGGATCCTGTGGGGCATCCAATTTCCGACGATTCGTCTTTCAGTTTGTGGAAAATGTTCTGTCAGGCGCGCCTCAAAGAATCGAGGCCGTTTACACAAAAAATTACTGGAACCGTTTTAGCGTCATTGGTTTTTGCCGCGCCCGCATCTCTTTCAATACCGATTGTCCGTTTTCGCATGGTATCTGATTCTCGACCTGATTGGGTAAAAACGATTGACAGATTCCGGAGATATTTGAAAATTTATCACTCGAATATTTGAGTGCGCAGTTATCGAACCGGCATAGCATAAAGATGCTGGTTCATATCGCTTTTAATTTTCTAGACAAATTGGCGACCATAGCTCCGGTCGACGTAAGAAGCAGGATGCCTTTTAGGCTAATAGCCCCCATATCCCCAAACGCCATCACCAGATAGATGATCACAGAACAGATTGCCATCAATGATACGATGCGTTGCTGGGGCGTTTGGGCGAACCTGTAGACCCGAACGGCAAGAAAAATAGTTACCATCAAAGGAGAGAAAAGAAAAAACAGGCCCACTCCCCCCATAATGTACGATAGCCACAGCAGATGATTGTGAGCCAGATATCGGTACCACTCGTAACCCAGCTTAAAAGACGGAATTATTTCTTTGTATGGGAATCCAAATCCTGTTCCGATAACAGGATTGCCGCTGATGGTGTGAATGAGATTGATGTTTTCAACTTTGCGAGATAGTGTGGACGGGTCAGTGGAATCGCTTACGGATGTAAATGCATGAACAGGCGCAAATATTTTCGAACCCGAATTCATGCCAACCCCAATATACAAGAACACTGCTGGCAGCAGGTACATTGAAATTTTGTTTATTTTCTTTCGAACTTGCGGGGCTAGAAAGAAGTAAAGCGTGATGACACAAGCGCCCATGGCTACGTAGCATACACGTCTGTCATTTATGGCGCTCCCCCACAAAATTATACCACCAAAGCCCAGTAGGCTGAGCAGTGACCGAATATTGTTTTTTTCTATCGCTGTTATAACGAGCAGCATGATGGCGCCAGCAAAGCCAAAGGAATCGTCGTGCGTCATTACGTATTCATAATCTAAGCCAGATGGCTTCAGCATTGAAAAGTAGTACCACGCTCCCTCGGCAATTCTGAGTATGCTGATTCCAACAAGCATTTTTGCGTAGACAGGATACATTTGTTCATCTTTGAACGCTCGCATGCATGCGATATAGGACAATGCGCAAAACGCCAGTGTGCTCATCTGCAATGGCATAATCGAAGTATCACCGCCTCTTAAAATCCCGCGAACTGTGCTGAATGAAACTGCCAACAGTGCGCCGAATGCAGCGATTTTTAGAGAACGCGCTGCTTTAAGGTCTAAATGTCCGTCTAAATTATTATTCAGCAGTGTACGCAGGAAAATGATGAATAAAAAAGTAAACAGGGCTATCTGGATGGCACTGATTTTCAAAGGTGAGATACCTGTCAAGTTGCTTATGTTTCCAAACAGAAAGTCTCCAACAAGTGTAAAAGGCCCCCTCCACTTACCTTCGTGAGGCGTTTCACCACTTGAGGTTAGTAGCAAGGCAGCCCCGTAAAGCGTCATGACGGAATATTTCAGTGGGGCGTTGAATAGCGCTATAACTGCAAGATAGACAAACGTCGGGACCATTGCGGCAGCAACGTTTCCACCTGATACTATGAGAAAACCGACACTTATCAGAATCACAATAACCGCGATAAGGATGGTGGAAAAAGATATGGGAATTTTGTTTTTACGAACAACCATTGATGTTTCAAATATTGCGTATAATTTTTTATTAATTCATTCTTTATTTAACAGAAGGAGCAAGTCAGGAATTTTGAGTAAACCATCTTTTTTTCGCTTAACAGGTACCTGTTTTTCGATGCAAGTGGCGAATTGGTTTATCGCCTGTTTTCAGTTTCTACTTGGCATAATCTATTTTTTCTCTGTGTTCTGCAAGGCCAAAGATAAGTGCTTCAATGCGGGGGCATCACTGGTGAAGCAACATTGTCAATTTTCATATTCTGTTTTATTTTACTGTTCAGTCATCGGATATGGCCCTGAACACCTTTTTTACTGCTGAATGGGATTTGAATGTCGTGAGTTTTTGTGATAACTGAAAGCGCGACCTGGAGTAATTCGAAAGCAACGGAAAGCTAGAAAAATGGACAACATTCTTATTCTATCCATTTTATTTGCAGTATTAGTAATACCTGGATTCTGTGCGACAAAATTTCCACCTAAAAAGGGTATGCAGATTGCAATCATTATGTTTGCCGTATTTGTCTTCATTTATATTCAAATTCTAATATATGTAGTCCCGGATTATATTCTATAAATCGAGATGGTGGAGCATGCGGCAGGTTGTTTTTGAATTTTGTTTTTTTCCAGTTCAGTAAGTCAGGTGGAAATGATGGTGTTCAAAACAGTAGGATGCGAAACAAATTGATGATAAGCAATAAACCGCAGAAGAAAGCAATCTTCGAAAGGTCATTGGAACCCTGCAGGTTTTAAGAGAGAGATATATGCGAAATTATAAACATATTGTTTTTACAAGATTCAATGTTCGAATTACTAAAGATATGAATATACCGTCCCGAGGTTTGAATGATGATTGGCTCACCAGACGCATCGAGTTTTTCGAACAGTTTTGCTTGCCGTCATTGCATGGTCAGTCTAATCAGAATTTTCTTTGGTTCGTGTTGCTGGACACCCAAAGCCCTGACTGGTTGAAACAAAAAATGCGCGAATATTCTGAGTGGGAGAATTTTAAGCCTATCTACTTGAATGGTTCGCATTCTGAAGCAGATGGCTGCACTGAAGAATTGAAAATTGAGATTCGCAAGGAAATTCCGGATTCGTGTAAATATCTTATTACCTCACGGGTAGACAACGACGATGCGCTTGCCACAGGATATATACAACTGGTTCAAAATCAGTTCAAGGAACAGCAGAGTGCAATTGCTTTCACATCTCCTTTCGGATATCAGTATATTGGCCGGCGCTTGTACGTGGACTTCAGCAGAGATAATCATTTCGTCAGCATGATTGAGCCCTATCACCCTGGCTCATTTAAAACTGTAATTGCCAGGGCCCACAATTATCTTTATACTGTCTGTGAGTTGCAATATATTTGGACTATCCCGATGTGGGTGGAACACGTTCATGATCACAATTTGGCCAACCAGGATAACTTTGGTTTTCCTGTCTCCTCTGCTGATTTTTGCAGGCGGTTTGTCACGGATAAGATCGCGTTGGATGATGAACCGGGGCGGGGACTTCCTGGGCAGCAGATAAAATACATTGTATATGGTGTGCCTCGATATGTGGTTAGAAAAGGCATAAACAGACTGAGATATCATGGCCCGATGTCTGTGCGAAATTTTATTGAATCTTTCTATTGATGATGTACAGGGTAGGGTTTACAGGTACGGAAAGCAATTCATTTTTTATCGGATTTCTACGCGTGGTTGGCCATTTTGCATTAAAAAAGGCTGCCATTTGCTATATTATACAGTGTTGTAAATATGTAGAGTGGGTACTTCAGGATTAGGATTGGCCTGAGATTGTTTTCAGCAATGGGGGCATCGATTGGGGTGGATGGTCAGGACACTGAGCGAACTCAAAAAAAAGGTGGCGTTACTCCACAACGATTTCAATTTTACCTGCGACTCGAAAAATGAGGAATTCATCGTGATTTCCGCCGGAGAATGGGCCTGGGAGGCTTCCATCTTTCACATTGCCACTGTCGTGCCAAATCCACATCGCGTCATCCGGAATGTTGGGGTAGTCCGCAGTCCACGGGTTGCTTGTCCAGACCCCGTCCGTTGTGGGGTCTGTGTTGGGGTCATTGTCATAGGACGATTCACTGAATGGGGTCGCCCAAAGTCCGTTTGTGTGGGCATACGTAATTGCTTCGTCCACCTGCTCCTGGGTCGGCATCACGTTAGCCGGCCAGGGATCAGGCCAGTAGGGATTTGTTTCCTCATATGCGCCTGCCCCAAAGACCTGCCATACGTCGTCGCCAGTGGTAACCAATTTGTTTCTTGATATATTTTTAAAAACACCAATAAATCCCTGCGCAACAAAGTGATCCGAAGCCGTGACCACATAAAGGTGGTCCGTCGGCCGCTTGTCCTCGGCAGTGAAGAAAAATTCGTCTTTCCAATCGTCGCCATATCCAACAAGTTCGCCTTCGGTTTTCAGCGGCGTTCCAAAATAGACTTCAAAGTAGTTGTCCGCTGTTAATATCATCTCCCAATCTTCTCCCACGGGGGTAGCGGGCACTGTATCCCGCGTAACGGAGGAATCGGTGTCCGGTTCTGAAGATTGTGGATCCGTCTGGGGATCATCGCTGTCTGATGGCTGTGCCGATTCTGTGTCATCTGCTGTTGCAGAGTCAGTGCCTCGGTTATTGTCAGTAGAGTATGTCATTTCGGTCGATTCTGGGTTTTCAGAGCAACCGAAATACAAAAACAGGCAGCAAATAACGCTGGCTGCGATAAAAAATATCTTTCTTTTCATTATCATCCCTCCTGGGAGTGGCACGTGCGAGCGTGCAGTCTGCAATTTCCTTCGTTATGCAAAAATAGTATCATTTCGTTTCGCATAGCATAACAGCAAAAATTGTGTTAGCGGTGTTTGTTGTTGTTGTAAAACTGTATTCCTTATTATCTGGCGCTTTACCTCTCCATATAGAGACTATGCATAAAGTGCAAACAATAAACTCGAACCTCTCGCAATACTAATCGGCGATAATGCCGAATTGTTTATGTTTTGTTGTTTTTATATTGTTGAATTACTGCACACTCTCCACCTCGAATGAGTATATCCGTTTTCGTGCAGCGGTTTTATCGGACTGACTGGAATCGCTTTTGTTACTGCCACCGATTGGACAATGCGTTTGGCCAATTCCAGCGTTGTTCACCATGAAAGTTTCCCTGATGCATCCAAAGGCCAACCAATTGCATGGTCCGATGTAATACGAGCGGCTGCTGGTTGCGAGTTGTCGACCTGCTCGACATATGGTTGTTGTAAACACCGACGATCCATTCTTTCGAATCATACCGGGCGCATCAACTATCTTCATGCCCGCAAATTACAGTGCACCACTTGGGATGACTCAGTTTGGGAGGATAGCAACCCGGAGCAGGAATGTCAGTTCTGATAATAATGAACCCAAGTTCAAAATGCGATTTGATGCGTGGGCTGCTTATGATATATCGGGGTTGCCCGAGCAGGGTAGGAATGCACGGGGCACCTTTCAATGAAAGACGTTATTTCCACACTGAGACACCAGGATTTGGAGATGTCGTTTTGTGATTCCAGGATGCCTTCTTGGGCCGTGGTTCCGGTCGCTGACATCCGGGGAAAGGAAAGGATATGTTGAAAATTAGTGTTGGTATTTTAGCGTACAACGAAGCTGATAGTATTGCGAGAGTCCTGGACGATGTCTTTTCGCAGAGCATTTTCCACGACTCCAGAGATAATTATGACATTGAGGTTATTGTTGTTCCCAATGGATGTTCCGACAACACGGCAGCACTGGCCCGGGAGCAGTTGACGCGATTGACCGAAAAAGAATTGGCCCCACGTGTATCCTGGCAGGTGGCAGAACTGACGAAAGGTGACAAAGCAGGTGCCTGGAATCACTTCATCCACAGCGTGTCCAGACCGGATACAGATTACTATATTCTCGTGGACGCCGATATAGAACTGGTCCATGAAAAAACCTTCGACAGTTTGGTTCAAGGGCTTGTCAACAATCCCAAAGCGAAAATTTCACATGGTAATTATATGAAGCATTCCATGGTCAAGAAAAAAAAGAGCATGTTTGATCGCGTGTCACTCTTCATGGCAGGGGGGCTTAAAAATCCAGGTGCGTCGCAGGCATCGCGTCCTGATGAGGAAATATATTACGTTTCCGGGCAGCTTTATGGTGCCAACGCTTCGGCGTTAAAAAGAATTTGGTTGCCATCCGGATTGCCCGCCGAAGATGGTTTCCTGGCAACATGTATTACCACTGACATGTTTAAGTCTAAAATGATGGGAGACCAGATTATTCGTGTTGCTGACGCCCTGCACCAGTTTAAGGCGGAGAGCACTGTTAAAGGCTGGCTGCATCATGAAGAGCGGATGTCGATTGGCGCTACAATTAATGGTGTACTAAAAGAATATTTTGAAGCCAGACGTGACAGCATCCCCGATGTGGGGCAATGGATTCGGGACCAGGAAGAGAATAATCCGATGTGGTTGAGTAGAATAATGGAAGAGGCCGTTAAAAATGGTTCTGGTTTTGTTACATTTAGTTGGGGCATTCGTCGAATTCGATCACTCAAAGATGTCCGCCCATTGAAAGCTGCGTTTTTCTTTCCTGTTTATACCGCTTTTCTGCCCGTGGATTTATTTATTCGCCACAGGAGTAATAAGACGATTTCTTCGAGTACCGGTATTGGATTCTGGTAGAGATTTTCTTCTTCGGCAATGCGGGAAACCGAAATTTTACTTTTATGCTCACAATGCGAAATTAATTTGACTGAATATGAGGGATAATTCCGTGTGTCAGTCACTCTTCATTTAGGCGGTGCGAATTGGCGGTGCAAATCAACGGTTCGAACGTTTGATTCAAAACACCTATTATTTTTTTTTAAATTCAATTATTTGAAGAACTGCTTTCTAGTTGTTGAAATGTAAGTCTGTGTTTTAACTATAACAACTGTAAAACCTTGAAAAAACGATTCTGTCCCAGTCACCGGGCAAAAGAAACTGATGTCGAAAAAGAAAAAAACTGTATCTGAAAAGAGGCAGGTTGCTAAGAACTTACTGCTCAACCTGGTATCATTCCTTACTCGATTAATAATCGGCTTGTGGCTGGCCCCATATCTTGTAACGCATATTGGCGTCGCAGCGTATGGTTTCGTGGCAGTTGCATCGATAATTGCAGAGTATATGAGTATCATCACGGGATCCATGGACGGCGCAATGTCGCGATTTATGTCTGTTGATATACAGCGAGGCGATTTTGCTCAGGCCAATAAAATCCTGAATACATCTCTGACTGCCTTTTTAATGCTGATTGCTGTTCAGATTCCATTTGGTTACCTTATTATTGTCAACCTTGATAGTATATTTACAATTCCAAATGGGCTGCTGAATGATGTTACCTGGCTGGTATTCTTCACTCTTGCCGGATATGCGGTCACTATAATCGTTGAAGTGTTCGCGGTTCCTTTGTTTTCCCTCAATCGCCTTGATTTGATTCAGCAAATGCATATCGTGCGATCGATTACCCGTATCGGGGTTATTGTCATCTTCTTCACTGCCGATAAGCCAAGTCTGTTTTATGTTGGGGTTGGGGAAATTGTGGCGAGCGGTGTTGTGGGAATTGGAAAAATATATCTTGGAAAAAAACTGGCGCCATGGATGGCGGTTAATATTCGGGATATTGACAAATCCAAACTGCGCGAGCTGGTCACCATGTCCGGCTGGATTATTTTGAATTACCTGGGGTTTCTTATGTTGCAGCGCACAGATATTCCTGTGCTCAACCGGTTTGTGGGCGCTGACGAAGCCGGTCAATATGCAGCAGTGGCTCAATGGTTGATACTACTTTCGTCCATGGTTATGATAGTCTCTTCCCTCACTGCGCCATTGGTGTTGGCGGCCTATGCCAAAAACGATTATCTCAAAATTGAGAATATTATTTTGCGGACTATAAAAATAACCGGTGTCATCACGTCTCTTTTGGCCGGACTGTTAATGGCGCAGGCGGAAAACCTTTTAAAGATATGGATTGGCGAGGGCATAGAAAAGATTTATCCGCTGCTCATTTTGATGCTTGTTTACGCCCCCATTAATTTGTCTGTATCGTGCCTCGGTTCATTATGGGCGCCCCTCAATCGGGTAAAGGTGCCGGGGCTTGTGACGTTTTTGTCAGGAATGGCGGGTCTTGCGCTCTCTGTCGCGTTGGCAGTGCTAACCAATCTTGGTATCTACAGCGTGGCCATCGCGCTCATGGTTGTGAAAATTTTTACAAACGTTATATTTCTGCCCTTTTATGCATCCCGCGTGTTGAAAATTCATCCAGGCACATTTTATAAACCAATGTTTAATATTGTACTGGCAACAGGAATTGTCTTTCTGGTATCCAGTCTGCCCGGATTAATTGGATTCAATATTGACAATTGGGCAAAACTGCTCGGTATCTGGACGATTTTCGGAGTAATCTGTCTGCCGATTTTGTGGAGGCTTATTTTTTCTGCTGACGATCGAGCATTCGCAATTGGACTCTTGCCTCAAAAAATTCTTTCTCGTTTTCCCTTGCTAAAAAAATTGATTTAAATGATGCGAAAATGTGTATTCCAGTGTTGTGTAATCATCACCGAAAAATTCAGAAAGTGCAGTTGAGCCGGGGCGGGGGGGGCGGCAATCTTTGTGTTGAAGAGATCAGAGTTTCGGTCCAGAGCATTCCTGATTGCTAAAGCTGTCGAATTTTTGTATCTATCGATTGCGCGAAGGCGGACTTTTCATGGTTTCATAGTTCAGTATTCGGCGTATGGGGGCCATGGCGGATGTCAATTGGGTAATCAGGCCCTGGATTGTTCCGGTATTGCGTTAATGGATGCCTTGGGTTTCATTGGTTGAATTGGGTAAGCTTGGAGATTAATTCGGCATCGGAAGGTGGCGACGGTGAGAAAAACAGGCCACTTTAGAAATTAGTCTTTGAAATAGGGGTGATGGACACAACATTAATTGAATGTGACAGGAGATTGTTTGGTATGTGCAAAGTTTTCAACAAAGGACTTTCTTATTTCTTCGTTGCAGTGCTGTTTTCCGGTTTCGCGTCATGTGCGGCTAAGCGTCCTCATGTCTGGGTGGAAGAACTGCCTCGGGAAGAATCTGAGCCTCTGCAGTATCGGATCTCCCCAGGGAATGAATTGATGATTTCGGTATGGGGACAAGAGCAGATTTCGGGGCGACAGCTGGTACGTGAAGACGGGAATATTTCAGTGGTGCTTGTGGGCGACATTAATGTTGCAGGTTTGACCACTGAGGAGGCTGCTGACGCCATCGCAAAACGACTGGAAGGCGATATCGTTCAAAATGTGCGCGTTGATGTCAGTGTGGTAGCAACCGTACCACAGTTTGTCACTGTCGTCGGTGAAGTCACTACTCAGGGGAAGATTGAGTTGTTGACTCATGACAATTTAATTGATGTGTTAGCGAAAAGCGGTGGCTTCACAGAATTTGCGCATACAGATCAGATTTATCTGATTCGTCAGACGAAAAAAGTGGCGCTACAAGTGATACGGTTCGATTTTGATCGCATGACATCATGTCCCAATGCGGGAATAAATTTTAAACTTCACGATGGTGATATTATTATTGTCGATTGAGCAAACTGCCAGTCAGAATTTTAGATATAAAATTGAAGCGGTATTCATCCATTTTTTTATCCATCTTTGCTGGTTCGCTGGTAATACTCCCGTGCTTGTTTGCATGGGGAGGACACGATGTGGACTTTTTCGGCAATTTAGGGACTTCAGTCAGGGTTGGCAGATTGGCTGCTGTGAATTCAGATGGAGGCCAAACTGGAATTGAGATCGAATTCTCACCATCATTTGAACTTGTTCGAACCGGGTCGCGTGCAAGCGCATCATTGCTCTATGGGTTGCGTGTGGGGAGCAATTGGGGAAGCGTTGGGACCGAATCTTTTCTATTGTTCCATCAACTGACTGTAGCACAGCGATTGACGATTTCGCGGCGTCTATTATGGAACGCAAGCGGCAGTGCAAATTACGGCAAGATGGATTTTGGCCGTTCGCTCTTTTTGTTTGACTCAAATATTGGAGATAAGGAGACATCGTCCCTTGCGACTGGGCGACCAGAAAGTCAAGTGGTCCAGTACCTGTCATATTCGGCAAACAGCGGTGTTACCGTTGTTTTAAATCCCAAACAGCGTTTGGTGCTAGGCGGTGCATATTCTGCCACCAGACAGCTTTCCGGAAATCCACCCGAATCGGCAATTCCTGATACTTCGGCAGAACCGACGTCGAAAACTGTTTCGGCCAATGTGACACTCTCCACCCGAATGTCTTCTTCGGGCACAATGTCCGCCAGTATAACCGGAGCATTGTCGATGTTTCCCAATGACCTGACATCATGGCCGGTGACTGCATTGCTGGGATGGGATCGTCAGGCACGGGAAAATCTCAGTTTTTCAGTTCAGGCTGGAAGTGTGTTTTTATTCCAGACTTACACTGATACTGCGAGGAGCGATGATCCCGAAAAAAGCAAATATTATTTATCCGTGCTTCCAGCCGGGGGAATGTCTCTTTCTGTACGACCAGTTTGGAATACGATTACCCGGTGGCAGTTTTCTACATTTTTGTCGCTTTCGACGTATGTGGATACGGTTCGTGCTGCTGTGTTGCCCAGGATGAATACAGGCTTCGTGGCGGTGAGCATTATGACTCCCAAGGTACAGTTTCGATTAAGTGTATCAGCAGCGACTATCCTCTTCGACGAAGTTCGGGGAGAACCTCTTGATGATAATGAGTTTCCTGCCGCCGCCGCTTTGTCAGCACAGTTTTCGTTTGAATTGAAAAGATCGATGTTCCTTCGTGTGGGCGGACAGGCCAATACGGCATTGTCCTATTTGTTTAACGGTCCGATAGAAACTGGTTCTCAGGAGTTGGTTGGAACAGTTTCTTTCGTCATGCAATTCGACCCCAATCATACCGGCGCCAGCGAGTGACCGATGGAACTGCCGATAACTCAACTTTTTTGGGTATGAGCTCGTTTGAACTTACAATATTACAAGGTAGAAATGGTGTGGGGGTAAATACCGGCTTGACTGATAACAGAATAGTTCGAAATGGCTTTTTTGTTCATTTCAATGTTTTATCCAACTGGATTATTTTGTATTTAATGCGTATTAGTTTTATTTTAGTTAAATTAAGCGACCAATATATGGAGATTTATTAACAGATGAACACCGGCAAAATTAGCAATACTGGTGAGGACAGCAAGTCTGATTCCGGGCTTGGAATAAATGATCTGTTTAACCTGTTAGGTTTCGTTTATCATGCGGTGCTTCGGCACAAAATTATATTTGTTGTTTGTATTGTCTTTGTTTCTGCTACCGTATACGGCATCGTTAAGGTTATGCCACGATCATACCAGGTTTCTTCAAGGATTTTAATTCATTCGTCCAGTACAATTTCGAAACTTGCCAGAACTGGGAGTAACATTAATCCCAGTGACAACATGTTTGGTGTTCTTGAACTGATGAAATCCCAGGAAAATCTCGAGAGAATCGTGGATGACGCGGAGCTCGTTGAAAAGTGGAAGAAAACGAGGTACGGCCTCCAGAAGAAAAAAGACGATCTCTTTGCCAAACTGTTTGGTCCACCATCGGATGAGGGTCTTCGAGGAGCCCTGATAGACAGACTGGACGGCAGACTGATTGTGGACTTTAATGGCGCTGTGCTGGATATCTCTGTGGAATGGGATGACCCTTGGGTGGCCCTCGAACTGCACAAGGTGGTTCTTGGCCGCTTTTTTGAACAGCGTCGCAGTCGCGAGCTAGGTGAAATACAGGAGACCATTCAGCTCCTGGATCAGAAGCACAGACAGGCGCTCGCCAAATTGCGGGTAATTGTCGATAAAAATAGAAAGCTTGTTTCAGAAAAAGTTGAACTTCAATTACAGGCGCAGGATACACCACGTATCATAAGACCGCAGTCAGGGTTCCGACCGTCCAAAATAAGTACACCTGCCAGCATGAGCCCAGAGCAAAAAGCGGAACTTGAACGGTCGTCTACGGAGCTGCAATCGGTTCAGGCTGAGATTGCTCGATTGCAGGCTGACCATAAGCAGCGTCTTGCCGCCGAAAGAGACAAGCTGGCAGAGTACCAGACACAGTACGGTCCACAGCATCCGGAAATAGTAAAAAAATCCAGGTATATTGAGTTGCTGTCTGCGCAGGAAGCCGTCCCTGGTTCATTGCTGAGACGAGCGAATTCACTGGAGAAATTGATTAAAAATCTCCAGCAGCCACCTGTTGTCGATGAAGCATCTGTGATTCGGAAACAACGAGTTGCGAGTTTTAGAGGTCCGATTGTCGATGAAAAAAAAACAGAGGTGTCCCCCTCTCAGAAAGAATTAGCCGATGTACTTTTTGAATCCGAGCTCATGACTGCGGAGTACAGAGAAGCAGAAGATGATGCGAATAGACTCAGAACCCAATTGGCAAATACACGGCTGGAGCTGGAAGCCACAGAAGCTGCGTTTGCATATCGCTATCGGCTTGTTAAGCCTCCGGTGTTTCCCAAACGTCCCAGCAAGCCGCAGGGGCTGAAATTAATGATGGCTGGCGTGTTATTGAGTATCTTTTTGGGGATTGCGCTTACCGTTTTTGTGGACATTCGTTCCGGCTTGATCCTGGAAAGCTGGCAGATTGATAAGATTGTCAATTTACCGTTGCTTGGCGAAGTAGATGATTCACAGAGTTGAAAGATACAAAATTGGTGGCGAACGGCGATCCCTGTCGGTTTGATAAGAAAGGTATTTTGACTATGCCATCCCCTGGCGCCAGCGTCAGCTAAAATGAGTCTAACTTTTAAAAATGCTTCCCCTTACGCAATCCACCAGTAGGCGGCATGCAAGAGACAAAGCACTGCTTGTGATGTAAAACTGCAGAAAACAATGACGATTAGCAGCACATTCTTGACGGCAATATTTATTTTATCTAAATCGAGTATCCATTTTGAGCAGCAAAGAGCCGCAATGCTGAATGGCAAGAGAAAAAATCTTCCAAAAGAACCCAAATCACCCATTGTTGCCGGAAAATAGAAAAGTGAAAAATAAAATACAAACAGTCTGCGATCTGTTTTCCATACCAGTGGCAACAAAATGACAGCCAGATAGAAAAAAGTCTTATCAAATATGCTGAAAGAACGACTGAAAACAGTCCCCGTTCCTGAAAAGAACACGTCAAAAATATGTGACGGGGAGACACAATTTGCCAATGAATTATTAAAGTATTCTCCAAAATATTTGTCCTGAACACGGATAAATTCAAACGGATTATCAAACTGCCAGTATTGATATGCCATAAACAACAGAGTCCCAATCAAAAACGATAATCCGATTAGAAAATTGTAGCTAAGGGTTTCAAATTTTTTCGTCTTAATTGCTGCTGGAATTTCCATCAGAAAAATAATGCCTGTCGCAAGTGCCACGAAAAAACCCTGGCCCCTTGTGAAAACCATTAAGATGGCGGGAACGGCTGCCCAATAGGACTTTTTATTAAGAAAAAGCCACAAAAAAGTGAACAGGAGTAAAAGGAAAAAGGATTCTGTGTATATGCAACTTAAAAAATATGCGGCTGGTGTGCACAAAAACAAAACCAGAGCGAGCGCTCCGATGCGCGAGGAGAAAAGTGCTTCGGCCATTTTAAAATAAATACAAGCGAAAAGCATACTGTAAATGGTTGTCAGCACGATGCCGCACACAACTTCATCCAGTATCCCCCATGAACACCACCTGATGCTGTATGGAAAGGCAGGATAAAACGCGCGTGCCATCTCGTTAGCATATCCATCTCTGGCAATCTGAATATACCAGCTGGCATCCCAATTGAGATACGATTTCAACGGTGATGGATCGCTAATAAAATCGGTCCGAAAGGGCCATACCCAATCATTAATGACTACCCCCAAAAGAACCAGTGTGATGATTTTCCAGATTAAAAAGAAAATAACAAGATTCTTGCGACTATCAGCGGTTTTAAAGATGTTCATCTGAGTTCACATGCAAATAACGGAACGCGTGATCAATGCGCAGTTCACCGTTCCAATATTACGCTCAGGAACATTCGATACAGCGCAACCTGGTTAAATATAGATGGAAATTTTAAAATCGCTACTATTTATTGGGACTGTTCTAATTTTCTACCTAATGATATAATTTGAGTTGTTCTCGACATTTCCACCTAACATTTTGAAGCCCTCATTTTTGAACGCCCCGGACATTACCGGTGAAATAGGTTTACTTTGGGCCCGATTTTGTGGCAGCATTCCGTTGCAGTGTAAAAGTTTCATGGATAGGGTTACGAAAGTAATCGGACCGGACCAACAATGAACTCATCAGCATTGGGAAGCTACCCTGCTTCACTGCTGATATGTGCTGCAGAAAGGCAGGAAGAGAATGATTCGTTTTTCTCATGCACACATTGTCCTTGTGATTCTATTGCTCTTTGGTTGCAAGACAGGCAGTGTGAATGAAGATACTTTAGGGAATGGCAGCTTGAGGGTTTCGGCGAAAAACAACTCTGCGAGCAAAACACAACCAGAGGTCGGCACAACAAATGATCTCAGCGACGAGAATAGTGCGGCTCAAACTCCTGATTACGCGGGTTCGCCGCGCAAACAGGATGAGACCATTAAAGCCGATATTATTTTTAACATACGCACCAATGCTCGGAAACATCAGATTTCGCCGTACATTTATGGGATTAATCATCCTCAATGGGGTCCCCGTCCCCGAGGCATAACGCTGGTGCGAAATGGCGGAAATCGGCACACTGCATACAACTGGGAAAACAATGCATCTCATGCCGGGGTGGACTACTATAACCAGAACGACGATTATCTTGGAAATCCCAATGTACCGGGTGAAAATCGAGTCGAGTTTATAAAAAAAGCTTTTTCTCACGGCGCATCTGCAATGGTGACGATTCCAATTCTTGGATACGTGGCTTCTGATGGTAAAACCAAAGGCGATGTGAATCAGACACCCAATTACATGAGCACACGGTTTTATGTGTCAAAGGCGCGTAAAGGGGCGCCGTTTTCGATGACACCGGATTTGAGTGACAAGGTCGTTTATCAGGACGAGTTTGTGAATTTTTTGGAAAAATTGTTTCCCGATGCCAGAACTGGCGCAAATAACGAAATTTTCTATTCCCTCGACAACGAACCGGGATTGTGGGCCACGACGCATCCGCGACTTCGCGGTGCTGAGAGCGGCAATCAAGGAAAACCGGTTACATATGCAGAGCTGATTAAAAAGACAATCGAGTACGCGGCTGCAATTAAAGACAACTCGCCCAACGCGAAAATTTTTGGTCCCGTGTTGTATGGATTTGCTGCGTTTGAGAATCTTCAGTCCGCACCGGATGCGAATGGTAGAGATTTTATTGAGTTTTATTTGCAGCAGATGCAACAGGCCGAAAAGAAAGAGGGGCGGCGTCTGGTGGATGTACTCGATGTGCACTGGTATCCTGAGGTAAATGTGCCGAAGGTTGGCAAGAATATTACTTCGACTACTGCTTTTCCTGAACTTGTTGCCGAGCGAATTCAGGCACCGCGTTCTCTGTGGGATGAGGATTATATGGAAAAAAGTTGGATTTCACAGCGTTATCTGAATGAGCCAATTGCCTTGTTACCTCGCCTGCAAAAGAAAATTGACAAATATTATCCGGGTACAAAGATTGCCATTACTGAGTATTATTATGGAGGCGGTAACGATATTTCTGGGGCCATTGCCCAAGCTGATGTGCTGGGTATTTTCGGTCGTGAGAATGTGTTTGCAGCAACTTTGTGGAAATTGGCCGAGAATAACGATTTCATCTGGGGCGCGTTTGAAATGTTTACATCATATGATCAAAAACAGGGAAGATTTGGTGATTTATCAGTTGAGGCAACGTGTTCAGATGTTGTCAATTATTCCATTTACGCGGCGTTGGACAGTGGGAATCCGGGACGAATGACGATAGTATTGATCAACAAAGCTGAAAAATCTGTCACAGCCAGCCTGGACGTTGTTCATGATCGCCTGTTCCAAAAAGCGGATGTGTATCAGATAACAGCAAAAGACTCAAACCCAAGGAAAGCTGATTCTATTTCCATTAAAAAGGAGAATGCCTTTGAGTATACATTGCCCCCGCGCAGTATAAGCCTTTTTGAGCTTACAGTCCAAGGCTAGAAAAGCTTTCGTATCCTGGCTGCGATCACGGCCAAAAATGCAACACTCAGTGCGCTAAATTCAATTACCCAGTTTAATTGTACGCCATTTCTGTCACGATACAAAAAAGCATCAATTGCGTGAAGCGACGTTGAACGCACCAGCGAAAATGCAAATAACAAAACGAAAACAGCGAGGATAAACTGCTGAATTCGAGACCAGTTAAACCGCTTCGCCAATACGAAAAGTACGACCATGGAAACAATACAAAGGATTGCAATGACAGCGAGTGTCTTTAATTGTAATTCAGCGCGCGAAACATACCAGTGGTTATAGAACGCGTCTTTCTTTAGAAAACGGGTGATTTCACTTGTTAATTTAAATTGCTTGTTTAAAGCAAGCACGATAGCGAAAAAACTGAGTATGCTCCACGGATATTTGTTGCTGGATTTTCGTGTTATTAGAATTAACAGGAAAAAAATTACCCAGTAAATGGCGATACTTCCCCACCAGATAAAGTCATTCATTTTTTCTTTGCTTTCTCCTGCCGGTGGCAATATTGACGATGGCAGCGGTTGCAAGAGTAAGCGCACCCAAAATTTCTATGAGCCAGTTGAGTTTTAGTCCGCCTGTAAACACTGACAGTTTAGGCATTCCAACGCCATAAAATGTACCAGCTCTGACGAGCACAAAACGCACTATCATTAACGCGCCAAGCATCAGAATCACGTATTTGCGCCACGTTTTTCGAATACGCCACAGGATCCATATCAGACCACCCAAGCTGATTATTCCCATCCCCAACAGAAAATATTTTTGAGATCGTTTTCCCAGCTCATATATATCCCAGTGTTTCGCCAGCAGTTTCATCACCTGAGTAAACAGTGTCTGCAAATCCAGCTGTTTATTTACTGCCAGAAATAGAAGTATAGTACTGATAAACCACCAGATGAATCGATGCGTTTTCAAATCCTTGTTTCCGAAAATATGCCTTGCACGAACGGCACACAGCGCGCATGCCACTGATGCCAACATGTACGTAAAAACGGTTGCCCAGGCAAGGGGATATGGGTCTCCAACTTTGGGACGCCAATGTATTTGGGAAAGTATTTCAAAAATATCCATACATAAATTCTGTTAAGTCGAATGCCCCGATTGGTCAATCGATTTGTGTGGCGCTTTTTTGATTGACCAGTTTAAGAAAATTATGGAAAGGCTTTTCGGTCACACTGACATCACAACGAAGGCAAGCGATAACTGCAGATTATGTGGTTTATTTTTTTAGGTTATACATGGTCAGCAATAGTGACGGTGCGCAGTTCCGGAGAAAGTGGGGAGACTTTGATTGTTGGCGGTGCATCCAGCAGGTATTGCGTTGAGAGTAAGAAGCAAATGAGCATGTTGTCGCGATACCCCAGTTTCTCTGGCACGTTGCGCTCGTATTTTGAGATGAACCGATTGACCATCGTACTGTCGAAAACGCCATAATCTTTTAATTTTTTTTCTGAAAGCAAATCCGACGCGCGTTCGGAAAGGGTTCCGCCTGCGAAAAATGATTTTAAATCCGGCGCCATATACGGCAGTTTCGGCCGGTCAATAATCGACGCGGGTATGTCTTTTCTGAATGTTTCCCGCAGAATGTGCTTCTGCGACAACACATGCATTTTGTAGGCAGCGGGATAATGGAAAGACTGTTCAATGAGACGGTGATCCAGGAACGGATAGCGGCCTTCGACACTGTGTGCCATTGACATTCTGTCTCCTTGTGAAGAGAGCAGATAACCCGACAAAAGTGTGCGCATCTCCATGTATTGGTTTCGCTGAAGCAGTGACCAGTCGTAATAATCTTTCGGAAGTGTTTCTTTTACATCTGCTAAAAGTTTTTCTTTATCCAGAACGACCTTTCGGTCACGGTTGAAGTAATTTTTTAAAATGGAATTGTTGCTGACACGGATGTTCAATGATGCCATTTCGTTATCATAGCTATCGAGAAACCCTTCGTAGTACATGCGCATGAGACCGAACTGACGTGGGTCATTGAAGTGTTTCAAATGAGGGTACAGCCTTTTGATCAGTTGCGGTCTCAGCTTTGACTCGGGATGCTTGGCCCAGAATTGCAGCAACTTCAATTCCTTGTATGAGTCGTATCCCCAGAGCACTTCATCAGATGCTTCTCCTGTCAGCACCACTTTGAAACCGGCTTTTCTGACTGCGTCTGAAAGTAGATAAAGCGGCACGGGTGCAGTTCGAAATAAGGGCCTGTCTGTATGGTGGATTACATTGTAAAAGTTTTCCTCTACCATTTTATATGAGATTTTTAACTCGTAATGTTCAGAACTAAGCTGACGAATCATGTCCTGCTGGTACGAGGATTCGTCAAAATCGTCATCTTCAAACGCCACAGAAAACGTTTGAAGACGCTCACGATTGATTTGCGACACAAGATGTGTAATGACCGACGAATCGATGCCGCCGCTCAAATATGCGCCAACCGGAACGTCGCTGCGTAATCGCAAACGAGTCGCGTCTTTGAGCGTTTCACGGAGTTCGGCACATGCCGCATTGAAGTTCGCTGGCAGATCGGGAGTGCTTTCGCCAAGGGAGTAGTACCGTTCCTGCACACTCAATCCATCGGTTGAGTAAATTTCGTAGGTGCCACCTGGGACGCTGCGAATGTTTTTATATACCGTTTTGTCGGCCAGCGTATTCCAGAACAGGGCATGCTCAAAAAGATTGTCCATGTCCAGTTCCCGGCGGTAACCGGGAATGGGGTCGAATGCTTTAATCTCTGAAGCGAAATAGATGGCCCCCTGGTGATTCAAAACATAGAGCGGTCGAATAGCGTAACGGTCGCGTGCAATAATCAGTCGTTTCTCCTGTCTGTCCCAGAGCAGGAAGGCAAACTGTCCATTGAATTTTTTTACCGCGTCCATCCCCCATTGCTCATACGCTTTGATAATGACTTCGGTATCGCAGGTGGTGTGAAAAGTGGCGCCCAGTGATTCGAGCTCAGCACGCAATTCGATGTGGTTATAGACCTCGCCATTAAAAGAAATAACATATTTGTCGGTCATCATGGGTTGATGACCGCCGGAAAGGTCGACGATTGAAAGTCGGACATGACCCAAGTGGATGCCGTCGGAACTGTAAGTCCCCCAGCCATCCGGTCCCCGGTGCTCGATGGTGGCGAGCATTCTTTCGATTAGCCTTGTATCTGTACTGGCACTGAATGCCTTATTTAAAATTCCTGCGATACCACACATAAATCTCTCCGCTGAACTTATTTGATTTCACCGCTCATTTTTAACTCGATGAATCGTTCCATTTTGTGAATGGATCCAAAGTATTCACGAATCATGTCGTTTTCCGTCACCTTGATGCCAAACTTTTTTTCCATGAACGCGGCGATTTCCACCAGTCCAAAAGAATCAATGACGCCTTGGTCAATCAGTGAATCACTGTGGTCGAAATCGTCTCGCTGAACAAAGAAACTGTTGCAAACAAAGTCCAGCAACGCTTCCTGGATGTCAGATGCCATAAATCTAACCCCTTTCATTCTGTATACGGTTTGGCAAAAGCAAACCTGCAATCCTACTAACAATTACTATAGTATGCACGCCTGTTCTGCCTGCCAATGCTTTTGTTGGCGCAATCTTATGCATAATTCTGCAACTGTGTACACAGGAAACTGTCTCAAAATTGTTTGGCACATATATGTAACGTGCTGTTTTTATGGCATTTCGCTGATGTCACCGGTATCGTGGATTGACACTGGGGCAGAGGATGATAAAGTTCGACCTCAAAGAGAACTCATACAAATCTAACAGATTTGCCAGCAGCGCGCAGTTGAGAAATCAAAAGTGATGCGATCGCGGCAGATATATTAAAGTGGTGCGTCTGGGAGTATTCCGAGTGCGTATCATGGACGGGTTTACTGGTGATAACAGTGCACACAAAAATTAATTTAACAAATATCGTAATGGACGCTGACGCATCAAGGGGAACTTATGCCGTTGACCTGCCTCAAACCAAAGCAAGGCTTGAAATACAGGATATTGCCAATCGCCAAAACGTGGTGGGGCAATTTGCACTGGTGTCCGAGACGGCGCCTGGCACCTTTGAGGCCGTGCGGGACCCTCTGGGGATAGGAAAGATGTTTTATACGGTACTGGAAAGCGGTGAGCTGCAATTTTCGCCCCAATGGCCCAAACTGTTGCAGTATAAAACACCCGTTTTTTCACTTCCCAGAGGCCAGCATGTTCGATTGTCTGCAGACGGCACAAGGACGCTTATCAATGATTTTACACCTCGGACCGATCTGGCGGAGAAGCTCGTCAATCCCGACATAAAAACAGCCGCACATTTCACAGACAGTCCCCAGGGTAAACTGTTTCAATCCCTGCTTCAAGAGAGAGTTGATGCGGCGTTCTCAGTCCTGGCGGCACTCGAAGACAGTGGTTTCAGTGTATACATTGCACTTTCAGGCGGACTGGATAGCGCTATTATTGCCAATGCGGCAGTAAAACATCTCAGGCACCCGGTTGCCTGCACACTGGATCTTGGCAAATCTGAAGATGCTGAAAAATCTGCTCTCATAACCAGTGCGATTGGAATACCACAGGAGATATTCGCCACGAGTGAGACCGAAATTCTGGACGCTGTTGCTGTGTCACCATCACTTTGTCAGGATTATCGTGATTTTAATGTTCACTGTACCGCGCTCAATGTGCTGCTTGCCAAAAACATTCAGCGCCTGGCGAAATCCCACGGTGTTCCTGAAGGTAAAGCCATCGTGCTTACCGGGGATACCATGAATGAGCTGACATGTGACTACCACGCCGAGGAAGTGGATGGCACCATTTACTATCGATTGCCAAGAGTGAATTCGAAAATGCTGCAGCAAATGCTTGTTGGGGGGCTTGATACATCGGATCGGGAATTGTTGCCGTTTTTGAATTATGGCCTGTCATGCATCCAACCCTATGCGGTTGCTTATGACCTCTATACAGCGCTGCCTGAAAATGTGTTGGAAATTGAAGACATTAAAAGAGCATTGAACGGTCATCTGGTACCCGGCAAAGTAATGGAGATGCTGCCCAAAAGCAAACTGCGTGCTCAGGTTGGCAGCAAGGAAAGTATGGGCGTTCTGGGACTCTGTCATCAGCGAGGTATCAGTGAAAGGAATTTTTTGGATAACCTTATTGGCAAGCCGGATTCCGAAAAGAAGCTGGTCCCAATAACTATGGGCAGATGGGAAACAGAAAAATTCAAATGAGTTATTGGTCTATTTTTTTCGTCGACGCTGTTGAACCATCCGTCGCTTTTCTGCACGCTTGTGAACCTCACTAAAATCCAATGACGAATCCCGCCCAATCTCATCGAGATACCGGCTTTGCTCCCGGATACAGGTATATCGAAAAAGAAATACGGGCGACAATGTCTGGCAAAACGTTTCGTTGAGCCTATTTGCCAGATGAGCAGCCAGAATCGATGTGCCGCCTACGTCAAAAAAGTTCCGTTCAACCCCAATTTCGTCAAGCTTCAGTATTTCTTTCCAAATGTCGAGGACTTCCATCTCTGTATCTGTGGTTGCTTTTTGACCGGATGAAGAATTTTGAATACGTGCCTGGATAGACGGCAATCGGCGTCTATCGACCTTACCGTTTGAGGACAATGGGATCTCGTTTACGGTAACAAGCACGTCCGGTATCATATAGGATGGCAGTCTGTGGGCTAACTGATGGCGAACGTGCGATTCATCCAGTGGCACTGAATCAGAGAGTACAATGTAGGCCACCAACTGGGTGTCGGCTGTATCGCTGTTGATTACAGTGACAACCTGTTGGATGTTTTCAATTTCTTCTCTGATGGCCACATTGATTTCTTCCAATTCAATTCGAAGACCGTGGATTTTAACCTGTCCATCCATTCGACTGATATATTCAATGTTTCCGTCCGGCCTAAAACGTGCCCAGTCACCGGTCTTGTAGAGTCTGCCTTTACCTGTGATGTCAAAAGGATCTGCTATGAAGCGTTCAGCCGTTAAATCTGAACGGTTGACATACCCCCTTGCCACCTGAACGCCACCGATATGCAGCTCCCCAGGAACACCGATGGGAACAGGATTCAGGTAGGCGTCTAAAATATATATCTGGGTATTGGCAATGGCTCGGCCAATGGGAACTGAAGCTTTTGAGTCCTCTATGTGACATTCCCAGCTGGTGACGTCCACAGCCGCTTCTGTTGGGCCATAGAGATTGTACAGGCCGACGTTGGAGAGAGAAGAAAGACATTTGTCCTGCAATGGCCGCCCCAGTGCCTCCCCACTGCAGATAATCCGTTTAAGACTCTCCCTGGCGGTCGCCAGTGACGGGCTGCCCAGAAAAACTTCGAGCATGGAAGGCACAAAATGAATCGTTGAGACTTTAAACTGGCCAATCAATTCACCAAGGGCAGCCGGGTCTTTATGGGCTTCTGGGGGTGCGACTGCAAGACGCGCACCGGATACAAACGGCCAGAAAAATTCCCATACAGAAACGTCAAAGGTGAAGGGAGTCTTTTGCAGCACCACATCATCGGAATTCAGCTGAAACGCTTCCTGCATCCAATTAATTCGATTGCAAATGCCGGCGTGACCGTTCAACACGCCTTTGGGACGTCCTGTCGATCCGGAGGTGAATATAATATACGCATCATCCGCTTCTGTAATACCAACATCAGGATTTTCAACGGACATCGCATTCAGCTTTTCCTGAATTTTGTCGAGAAAAACCGTGCATGTGCTGTTGTCGCTTTCAATTTCAACGCCTGATACCTGCAACACAAATGGCACCTCTGCATCTGCAAGCATTTGTTTCTTTCGATCAGATGGAAAATCCGGTTCCATAGGCACATAGATGCCGCCAGCTTTAACAATAGCGTGCAACGAGATGACCATTTCCAGTGAGCGTTTCAGGTGCACCCCGATGCGGGTTCCTTTTTTAACGCCCATATCCATGAGGCAGTGCGCAAGCTGGTTACATTTTGCATTGAATTCACGGTATGTCAGCGCCCTTTTCTCTGGCATTTCAAGTGCGATATTATCTGGCGTTTTGATTGCCTGGCGTTCAAGAAACTGGTGGAGACCATCAATTGGAGGATACGCTTTGCGGGTATCATTCCATTGCTTCACTATCAAATTGTATTCATTACTTTTAAACAGGGAGACTTCATGGATTTTCAGATTCGGATTCTCTGTAACCGCTGCAATCGCCTGTTTAAAATGCGAGACCAGTCGTTTTGCCGTTTCATTCTCCAACAGATCCGAAGTGTACTCGAAATGACCGCGAAGTCCGTCATCAGACAGCCACAGGTTCATTGAAAAATCCAGCTGTGCCCCGCCGGCGTGAATCTCAATAATTTGAGAGTTAACGCCATCGAGAGCCAGAGACATCGGGTGTTCGAAGGTAAACAGGGTTTGAAATAATGGATTGCGACTCGAGTCGCGCGGCGGCGCGATAGCATCAACAATCTGCGTGAATGGCAGGGATTGATGACGATGACAAATGAGCATTGCCTTTCGGACCGATTGCAACAGCGCCGAGAATGTCATGTCTTCTGTTGCTTTTACTGTTAAGGGGACGATATTCATAAAGCATCCCATTGTGTCCCTGTGTTCGGGGCGAACCCGGTTGGTGAGTGGAATGCCAACAGTAATGACGTCGTCACGGGTATACTTTCGAAGCAGTAATAAATAACAGGCCAGCAACACCAGATATGGTTGGGTTACTTCCTTCTGACAAAATGAACGAAGATTTTTCAGTTCTTCGGTGGATCCCGATATCGTTACTGTTGCTCCTTTGAAAGAGGGGCTGGATGGACGCGTAAAATCACAGGGAAAATCCAGGCCCTCCGACATGTTTTGATATTCCGCCACCCAAAATGCTTTTTCCTTTATCCCAGGCTCATCGTTGAGCCAGTTCGAATACCAGTCGACGTAATCCTGGTATGTGCTCTCAGCGGACAACCCGTCCGCTTTTCCAGTTTTTAAGAGGGAATTGTAGGTTTGGGAGATTGCCTGCCCAAGCATGTCCTTGGTTTTCAGGTCAATAACACTGTGGTGGGCCGACAGCGTTAGATATGCATTGCCATTTTGAACCGGGGCCAGCAATGCTCTCAACAGCGGTCCAGTCGCCAGATTGAACGGTTTGGATGCGAATGCTTTAACGGCATTCAGTGCGGCTTCATCGGTGTTGTATGTATCGGTTGGTGTTTCAAGGGACGTTGGGGGATTGCTGTCTTCGACTACTTCGAGAGTGCCATCCTTAAAGACGAATCGCGATGAGAAGATTGGATGTGATTCGATGACCAGTTGGAATGCTTTTTTTAAGACCTGGGTCTGCAAGCCCGCATCCAGTTTGAATGTTGATACAATATTATAGGCAACACTATTGGGCGCCATTTGCGCCTGCAACCAATATTGCCGCTGCAAATCCGAGGCTTTGTAATTCATGGTTGTTCTCTTTGTTTCCCGGTTGTTGCAATAACGAAATTATTTGTTGTAAATGCAGGCAGCATTCAATATGAGAATAATTAAATCAAGAGTTTTAACGGAAAAATCTGCAAATTTGATAGCCACTGCCTATATCAGTTACTATATATCCAGCAGACGAATGATATAAGCCCGGCAGGTGGGCTTTGGGGCGACCAGGCAATAGGTATGAAAACAGAAAAAGAAAGCGATTTTACAGTTCACGCATCGAAGATTCAGGAGCAGTTTTGGTTTATTAGCGAAATAACACCTGAAAATTCTGCATACAATATTATTTCATGGTTTGACGGGCGTGGTTCATTTCATCCAGAAGCGGCTCAACACGCACTTACCAGAGTGGTTGAACGGCATCATGCGTTGCGATGCGCACTGCAAACAGAAAATGGCCAAATCAGGCAAGTCATTTCAAAAGCCGCGAACGTTTGTATTGGCACCCATGACCTTTGTGCATTGTATAAAGCCAATCCTGACGAGGCACGGGATATGATGGTTCAAGTGGCGAGAAAGCCCTTTGACCTGACCGTTTTCCCTTTGCTGAGGGCCGATCTGTTCACTCTGGAAAAAAACCGGTTTGTTTTTTTGCTGGTGTTCCATCACGCGATTGTTGATTTGCATACCAAGAGTGTTTTTTCAAAAGAGTTCAGCGCGTTTTATAATTCATTTGTAGCGAATCAACCGGAACCTGCATTTCCGCCGGCTGTTCAATACACAGAATATGTGAACTGGCAGCAATCCTGGCTGCAAACCGATGAACCGACGAAAATGGCAGAAACCTGGAAACGGGAATTGGAATTGCAATCTGGCGTGCTGAATCTGCCCGCTGATTATCCCCGTAAAAGTGTTGCCGGACTAAAAGGCAATACCGTCGATTTCACTTTCAGCAACGAGTTGTTTATAAAGGTTCAAAAGTACTGTGAGCAAAATCGACTTGATAAATTTTTACTTCTGCTCACCGCATATCTGGTGCTACTGTACAAACATACCAATCAATCGGACATTACAGTTGGCGTGCCACTGTCCAACCGACGACATCGCGATTTCAAGGATGTGATTGGCTGTTTTGTCAATGTGATGCCACTTGCGTTTAGTGTTCAGCCTGAAATGACAGTGGCTGATTTGCTCAAGCAGGTGCGCCACAGAATGCTCCTTGCACATCGAAACCAGGAACTTCCAATTCAACATTTGTTGAAGATTTTAAAGCCGGTGAGCAACGCGGGAACCAATCCCATATATCAAACCGCCTTTACGGTGGAACCGCCCATGAATATGGAGCTGTTGGATGTGGAAATGATACCGGTAAAGCTTCATCACGGCGGTGCGCAACTGGATTTGTTTATGTCTTTCTGGGACGTGACATCATCCATTTCCGGCTACCTTGAATATGATACAGGTCTATTTCGCACAGAGACCGTCGAAGGAATGGTTCGACGATTTCAAACATTGGTGGCTCGCTTTATGGACGCCGTCGATACGCGAGTTGCAGATGTCGAGATTCTGGACGCCGATGAACGGCACTGGCTGATCAGCAAAGTAAATCAGACTCAATGTGACTTGCCCGACCTTCGGTTGCATGAACTCGTATCGATGCAGGTTCAAAAATCACCCGATAAGATTGCCTTCAAGTGTGGGCAATCGCAACTGTCATATGGCGATTTGCACGTGAAGTCGAACAGACTGGCCCATTACCTAAGGAAGAATGGCGTCACCAAAGGTTCTCTGGTTGGCGTTTATCTGTACCGTTCCACGGAAATGATGGTTGCTATTCTGGCTATTTTGAAGGCTGGCGCGGCATATGTCCCGCTTGACCCAAAATTCCCGAATGACCGGTTGAACTATATTGTCGATGTCACCAATATACCGGTTTTGATTACACAAACTTCGCTCGCCGGCAATCTGCAGATAAAGGACGCCACGGCGTTTTGTATTGACGGGGATGCGGCCCAACTCGACAGCGAATCAATTGAAAATCTGTCAGTTGAATTGGATGCGGCGGATCGCGCGTACGTTCTGTTTACCTCTGGTTCAACGGGGAAACCCAAGGGAATTCCCATTCATCACGAAGCGGTGGTAAACTTTTTACTCTCCATGGCAAAACAGCCGGGAATATCTTCAGAAGATGTGCTGCTGGCGGTGACAACACTGTCTTTTGACATTAGCATATTAGAATTGTTTTTACCGGTGATACAGGGAGCGACTGTGGTTATCGCATCTTCTGATGACGCGGTCAATGGTGAGGCTCTGCTTCGGTTAATCGAGGATGAGCAAATTACCGTTTTGCAAGGGACGCCTTCCAGCTGGCAAATACTGTTGGGGGCGGGACTTGGGAAACATTCAAAGTTGAAGATTCTGTGTGGTGGCGAAGCGATGCCCCAAAAACTCTCTGCGCAATTGTGCGATGTCAGTTCGGATGTCTGGAATATGTATGGTCCCACGGAAACGACGGTATGGTCCACTTGCTGCAAGGTTGAAAAAGATGCGCCCATTCGCATTGGCGCACCCATCGACAATACGCAGCTCTATATCGTGGATGAGCAGCTTCGGCTGGTGCCCCCGGGCGTTGCCGGCGAGCTGGTGATAGGGGGGGCAGGGGTTAGCCATGGTTACTTAAATCGCCCCGATTTGAACAAAACACAGTTTGGTGATGATCCGTTTCAGGAACATTTTGCCAACCGCATATACAGAACCGGCGATCTGGCACGATATCATTTTGATGGCTCTCTCGAACATCTCGGACGAACGGATTCTCAAATCAAACTTCGAGGATTCCGCATTGAATTAAGCGAGATAGAAAGTGTGTTGTCCGGTTTTCCTCAGGTCAGGCAATGTGCGGTGGTACTGGCCAGGAAGTCGTCGAATGACAGTCGTCTGGTTGCGTATGTGACGCATTCGTCAGCGGCTGCGCTATCCGAGTCGGAAATGATGGATTTTTTACGAAAAGCGCTGCCTGACTACATGGTCCCAACTTTTTTTGAACAATTGGATGCGATGCCGATGACTGCCAATGGCAAAATTGACCGCAAACGGCTTCCGGCGCCAACCTGGTCTGGAAGTTTGTCAGCCGCCCCTGAAAATCCGCCTGCGAATGAGACAGAGGGGATTCTGTTGTCAATTTGGGCATCGGTGATAGGAATCAGTAATATTGGCATGCATGATAATTTTTTCGATGTTGGTGGCAATTCCCTCATGGTTCTGGAGCTTACCAGTCAGGTGGAATCCCGTTTGGGGAAAAAAATAACGGTAACGGACTTCTTTCAGTATCCAACAATATCCGCGCTTTCCAAATACCTGATCGGCGATACGGATGATTCAAACAGTCTTTCTTCGGTTGCTCGAAGCCGTGCGGAAAAAAGAAATAAAGCCAGATTGAAACGCACCGGAGGCAGGCTTACATAGGCCGTCTGCCGTCTGCCGTCTGCCGCCAGCAATTGTGGTATTGTGAGGCATCTATCTGTTTCCCCATATGCTCAAGGCATAGACAGAAAAGGCAGCGACGCTTCTATAAAAGAAAAAGCGGTGTGCGTACTTCCCCCGACTGCGTTCTGACCGTGGTAATGGCGTAAGGACGCAGATTGTGTGGTGTTTTCTTTTATCATAGACACGGATACAGATACGAATGCCGATACCAACACGGGAGACATTCCGATGCCAACACCGGGGACGATACCGATACCAACACCAGTGTGGGGAACAGTGCAGAAACAGAGGGAGACACCGGGCCCGACACTGAAAGCGATACGGAAGTCGATACAGGAACCGAATCCGGCATGGACACTGGCACTGATACGGGCTCCGATACGGGCTCCGATTCTGACGCCGATAAGGGCAGTGATACGGGCGCAGACATCGGTACAGACACCGGCTCCGATGCCGGCGGCGACACTGGCACTGATATGGGTACAGACACGGGCATCGATTCCGGCGATGATACGGGCTCTGACACCGGTACGGACGCGGGTACAGAAACCGGTACCGATATTGTATGCGGAGTTCCCACAGACTTTGTCTGGACAGCTGATGCGAATCTAATATTCCCGGCAGCGGGCTGCAACGAAATGAAGGAACCCACACTTTTTTTACAACGGCAGCTGGCACATGCATGCCACTACATGGAACGTGGACGTTTGGGATATTACTCATTTGAGTTTTACGGACTGGACAGCCGCAGACAGTGCGCCTCGGGATATGATGAACACTAATCCCAATATCGATACGTATCATGCGTCCCCCCCCCCCCAGTTGTTTTTTTTGAGCCGCAGAATCTGTGGTATCTGGTTTTCCAGAATTCGCCACCGGCATATGTGACCTCCACCGATCCGGGGGATGTATCCACCTGGTCTGCGATCCCGCAATTTATGCCTAATCCAACCTTCCTTTCGGATAACGGAGATGCTGACATGGACTACTGGGTAATTTGTGATGACACCAATTGCTATCTGTTTTTCACCGCGTTTAATGGCAGTCTGTACAGGGCCCAAACGCCGATTGGTGATTTTCCGAGCGGATTTTCGGAAGCCAATACGGTGGAGGTGATGACGGATTCTCAGTACGCGCTGTTCACCGGCACCGCCGTCTACAATATGCAGGGGACGAATACCTATCTTCTGCTGGTGGCAGGATTCGACGGCGATGGGGAATATTACCGGGCCTGGACCTCCGATGCCCTCAATGGCACTTGGACCGATTTGGCAAGCCAGCAACGACAATTGGTTTGCATCAGTGGCCAATGTAACCGGCCCGGCATGGATTTCCACCGGCATCTCTCAGGGCGAAATCCCGCGCACCAATCCTGACCAGACCATGACCATCAGTACCTGTAACATGCAGTTTGTGTTCACATCCCGCGAAGAGACCCTGTTGGACACGGATGTTGTCGTCCACTATAATACAGGCCTTCTCATCGACGCGTGTTGACAAAAGAATTCGACACAGTTTCATGACCATATCCGGATTGCCATACTTTAAGCGCAATATTAGTATTGATTACTCAGGGGCTCAAACCGCCACTTCCAGCCAGAAGGGGTTACGGGTGTACATGGCCAACGCCACCTCGCCGCCGGTTGAGGTCCTTCCTCCTCTGAAATCAAAAAAGAAATACTGGACGCGGCTGGGGATTGTAAAATGGCTGGTGGCCACGCTTTTCGAAGATGTTCCAACGATTGCGGGGATAGACCACTCGTTTTCGTTTCCGTTGCGGTATTTCGAAAAGCACGGGATTGCGTCTGACTGGAACTGTTTTCTGGATGACTTTCAATCCCACTGGACCACTGATGGCGATCACGTCACTGTTGAGGATGTGCGCAACGGGCGGCTGGGCAATGGGGCTGCCCGCACCGGGAATTCCCGCTGGCGCCGCATCGCCGAAGAGCGGTAACGGGCCGAATCGGTTTTCATTTTGATGTACCCGGGGCCGTGGCCAAATCAACCCATGCCGGTTTGCCCTGGTTGCGGTTTATCTGTAAACAGGTAGGCGAGAAGGTTCATTTCTGGCCTTTTGATGGATGGAAGATACCAACCGGATCATCCGCACTTGTTGAGATTTATCCATCACTCTGCAGCAAAAACTACCTGCCCCGGAACCGCACTGCAGATCAGCATGACGCTTTTTCGGCTGCTGCCTGGCTTCGCGATACGGATACGTCCGGACATTTTAACACATATCTGCATCCTTTACTCGACACTCAAACCCGCACAGTCGCCAAAGATATTGAAGGATGGATACTGGGAGTGGAGTGAAATTTTTTACTGTTTGCCCTTAAAAAATTTTCGTTGGCTGACATGTATGTCAGTGTATATGTATCGTTAAGCAATTGTTGTGCGTTGTTTTGCGTTGAATCATCCTGCTTCTTTTTTCAGCTAGTGCGCATCAGCGCGTTGGTGCTTTTCCGATACGACCATAATTATAAATAAGAGTGACGGAGATCGATAAAACGCTCTTGAGTTTCTCTCCGCCCTATAATAATTTATTTCAACTTACATACTAGCGCACCATTACGTTCGAGGGGCGACGAATGTTGCTTTAAATTCCAGTTAGATATTTGTCACAACACCGTGTTTTACTATCGTAATTCATCGAAGGAATTGTCAGTCATGCGACTATTTTGCAATCCGTGTTTAGGTTTATTTTCAAATATACATTCTCTGCTGCTGCAGGCGAATGCGACGAAGCGACTTTGGGCGGCCTTTACTACACTGCTGCTTTCAGCCGTTACTCTGCCATCGGGACTACACGCCGAATCCGCTAAAGTCATCGTCGATATACGCAGCAATGGCACCCTGTCAGAGCAGGACGTAAATGCGTCGTATATAGTATCCGTTTCCGACTGCTCCGAAATACTGGGGTACCGCGTTGCAACAACTGAAGACACACCGTTATTCAGCATGGACAATGCCATTTTCAGTGTCGATTCCTCATCATGCGAGTTTCAGATTCTGCTGACTGAAAGCGATTTACTTGTGCCGGCAGTTGAATTGTTTTTTTTCGACAATACGACGATGATGTTCTCCGAGTATTTTGCAATCGAACAGATGCCACCTGCCCTCGAAATGGCGGAACAGGGTGCGGTGAGTATCCAGACCATTGATGGGCAAAATCAAATCGTGTTGCAGTTTACTGCAGAAGATGAAACAGACATTTCGTATGTGTCCTGGTCCCTTGTGGGGCTTCGGGCATCAGATTTACGTTCGGCGGGCGGCGTGTTGGAGACGGCGAAGAGGAGGGCATTTGTAAACACCCGAGGCGCCAGGCGGATTTATCCCGAATTCGATATGCAGACGCTGTATACCGCCCGGATGCCGATACCGGATGGTACCTTCGATATTAGTGACTTTTACGCGAATGGCATTATTTTTGTGGAAATTGACGCTGTGGATGCATCCGGCAATGTGGCGTCGATATCCCGAATGATTATTCCCGGTGGCAATCTGCACGAAGAGGCATATGGGCTGCAGGTATTTCCGGAACGCATTGTCTTTTCGAATATTGCAGAGAGTGTCACGTTAATTCCCCGAGTTGATTTCCAGTTTCGCGGCGAAACCGAACTTACTGGTGGTGGTCATGGTGTCCGATATGTTTCGTCGCATCCGGATTTGGTCCGTGTCACCAGTTCCGGCGTTGTATATCCACTGGTGGAAACAACCACTGAGTCCAACATAACCATTACAGTCAGCTATCCCGATGTGCTGCTGCCGGTTGTGATACCGGTGGAAGTGGATGCCAGCAGACGCATTGTGTCTCTTCGGGCCACATCCCTGAATGACCAGGACCAGTTGGTTCTTCCAAGATTAAACAGCAAATTCTATTTTCCCGACATGCTGGCAGTGTTTGACGATGGTACAGAAGCCGCGTTAACATCCCAGCTCGTTTTGGAATGGAAGCTGGCGGATGACGCTGTTGGTATTCTGGAAATTGATTCTGATGAAATTCTGTCGCGCGCGGCGATTTCTTCGGATGCGCCGTTAAAACTGCATGCAACCGTCCAGCTGCCAGGTTTCGATAATATCACAGCCGCGATTGACGTGGTAGCTATAGATGCACCCCCTGCAGCAGAAATCGAATTATCAGCGGAGCGCGTCAATGTGGGAGATATGCTGGTCATTTCTGCCGAAGCGGATGACGATGTTGGGATTAAGGAAGTTCAATTCCTGGTGAACGGGATTCTTGCAGGAAAACGTCAGTCTGAACCATATAATCTATCGATTTCACCATCGGAGGATTTTCGCGATTCACAAATGACGATTGCCGTGGTTCCTGTTGATACTGCGGGGCAGTCTGGAATACCAGCTGAGAAAAAAATCGTGGTGGATTCCGTTGCGGATGCCGCCGACTTAAAATACGCGATAATCAGTCCCAAACTACAGGAGCGGTTTGTCGAACTGAGTCCGGTCACTTTCGAAGTTGGTCTTTACGGTAATTCGTTTGCACCTGATTCTTCCCGTGCGTTATATGCGGAGTTTTTTGCGGATGGGAGTCTCATTGGCCGTGCGCATCAGTCGGCAACGAAAAGTCTCGTTCCACCGGGGGGAGAAAAATCGGCTTATGTCGAAACATGGGCTGTTGATTCCCTTGTACCTGAGATTGCCACCAGCGAGACCAGTTTGTCTTTTTACGCAGTGCTCCATCTGCGTGATGGCCGCACGGTTCAATCCGACAGCGGTCTGATTCGTATTGTTGAAAATCATGCCCCCCTTGCGCAACTGGTAGCACCCCTTTCCGGAACGACGGTTGCCGCCGGACAAACATTGCAGGTGGTAGCCGAGGTTGTCGATGATACCCTTTATAAGGGAACGGAAATCGTGCTTTTTCAAAATGACACGGTTTTTTCCAGTCAGACATATCAGAAGAGCACAGAAGGTGGGGACAGTGCCGGGTTGAATCGGGAGACTTTTACCTATAGCGTTCCACTCACCCAAGACATGCTGGCCACAACTCAGCGATTCCGAATGGAAGTGCGTGATATGCATGGAAAAGCAGGACACTCTGAAACAATTTCGGTTTTTGTAAAACCGGACACGCCGCCTTCTGTTGCCATTTCGTATCCGGTTGATGGCGCCAACTTTGTGGCCGGAATGCCCATTGAGCTGCGCGCCTCCGCTGTGGATGACGTGGGTGTGAAGCACGTGGATTTTTACGTTGATTCAAGACTGGTGGGTTCCGATTACAGCGCACCTTTTGCCTGGACTTACGAAACCGACAGTACCATAGAAGATGCCAGACCGATAATGGTGTACGCTGTTGCGGAGGATACCCGGGGAAATCGGTCGCAAAGTGATTCTGTGATGGCCCTGTTGGCTAAAGATACGCAGCCACCGGTTATCAATATTGCTGCGCCGTCGGTCACGGGAACGTCCGGTGGTGAAGATGTTGCCACGGTTCTGGAGAATACAACACTGGCCTTTAAGGTGAGTGGTTTCGACAATGTTGGCGTCACCAAAACCGAACTGAAGGGCGTTGGAATCAGTGCTGGCGTGTTTGTATTTACCGGCGACCTGTCCGATTCAATTTCTGGCGAACTTTTTTATCCTGAAACAGTGCCGGGCGCGTTGAATGCATTTTCCGCCATTAAAATGATTTCTGTTCCAGCTTATCATGAAGGTAATCAGTACCCGGTGCAAGTTGTGGCTACCGATGAAGCCGGGAACAGTTCAACTGTGCGCATTAATGTGCAGGTCAAAGCCGATGAAGCGCCTGTTATTTCGGAAATTCGCGGCGCCCGAAAGATCTGGTTCCCCCGGGATATTATGGGGGTATATATTGCAGCCAAAGATGATCTGATGATCTCGCGAATTGATCTGTCTGTTTTTATCGATGGAGAATCGTTTGCCCGTCTGAGCGAGGAACGATTACTTGAATCCCAGTCCGCAATGACGCAGGAGCGATTCGACATTGATCTGCCTCAATTTGGTTTAACCAATGCAAATCACGACGTGCGTGTGGAAATAGATGTATACGATAACATTGGTCAACATGTTGGGGGAGAAGAAACGTTCAATGTCGTGGGGGATGACACAAGTCCAGTGTTTGCGATAAGTGAACCTGGACTGGGTCAGCCCATGTATCAGGGAGAGAGCCAGGTCGTAAAATGGCGGATCTCTGATGGATCCAGTTTGAAACGACTTGAAATCTATCAGGACGCGCAACTGGTTTTCAACAGGGATTATACGTCAGGAATATCCAGACGAGCGGACAGTGGACAGTTTGTAATAGCTATCCCGGCGTCTGTGGCAGAGACCAACATCCACGCATCTTTTGAAGATGTATTTGGCAATTCGGACACGTATGACCATGCGTATCGAATCGTCGCGGATGCGGCGCCCGCCGTCCGCATCACTTCGCCGCCACCGGGGACGCGTTTCGCAGAAGGTGAGGCACTGTCTCTGGCATTTTATGTGAGCGACGACCGAGAGGTTGATTCGGTGAATGTATTCATGGAGTCCGAAAGTGAAACAATTAATATCTATAGCTTCACTGCGTTGGAAATAGCAAATGCGACAGCAGCCGGTGCCTCCTTAAACAGTAAAACCAGAGTACCTCACAGGACCGATGATGGGACGCCGCAAATGAAAGTGGGTGTCGTCGCGACCGATAATGGAGGCGGCAGCACGACGGCCTATTTGCAGGTGGAGATCACCGATGATCTTGAACCGCCGCGTCTTGAAATGCGTATTCCCAATGCTGACGTCACCGCGTTTCCTGGAGACTATATCTCCTTCAAAGGAGAGTGCCACGACAATATTTATGTGGAGTCGTTGACTCCTCTACTCATGGATACCGCAGGCGAACCGGTTGCATTGCCGGAGGCGGAGCTCAAGCGACGTGAGTCTGTAGAGACCGTATCTATCCCCAATCCCAACTCTTTCGGTTCGATGATTGTATCGACCACCTTTGTGCTGGACGGGGAGGGGCGAGTACAGCTTCCTGCCGACCTGATACCCGATCGAACATATCGCTTTTATCTTGAAGCCAGTGACGCGGGGTACAACGTTGTTCAAAGCAGCGCGATTGATGTTCTGGTTGTTGCGCCGCCGGCGGATGAATCCGGTCCTGTTGTTAATGTGAAAAAGCCCGATAGCTCAGAGTACGAACAGACTGATGTTGTTGCAACTGTGTATCTTAAGGATGATTCCCCTATTGAACGCTATGAAGTCTTATTGAACGGTGAAGTTCTTGCTGCACAATCGGGTGGCAGCGACACCTCGCTGACACTTACAGCTGATCTTCGCATTCCACCTTTTGATTCATCTGATGACGCCACGAATGTCCTTAACTTCTCTGTTGTCGCTGCAGATATTCATGGGAATGAGACAGTATTTGCAAAGCAGGTCGTTGTAATTGAAGACGTTCCGCCGACGTTTGCTGTGGTTGATCCGGTGCCCTCCGCTGAGGTGGTAAAAGGCGCTATTGCGTATCAGACAATACTGGCGACCAATGACTATGCATCGCTGGAAGAACCGATGGTTTTTTATCCGGTGTATTCGTCAATCAGTAAACTGGCGGCAGGTGACCTTGAGGATGGTGGACGACACCCGGTGGGGCGGATTTATTCCGCGGGAGACAAGCGTGTACCGTATATAACAATGGACTATCCCGAAGGGATGGCGCTGCCTGGGAGTGTACGTCTATATGGTGATGAATATCTATCCGTAAATGCAACCGGCGAAATGAAAGTATGGCCGCCCTCGTGGCGGGAGACAGTATTGCATACTGCTCCCACAAATCGGTTTATGCGGGTTGATTTTGGCGCTGATTACACTGTCACGTATCTGGTTGAGGAACTCAGTGAAAATGCCTGTGACGGCGCGGCGTTGGAATACACAGTTACCGATGAAAAAGGGATTGATCTGTCTGATATTGGGCAAACACACGCGTTGTCAATTGAACCAATAGTGACTGACACTCATGGCAATGAGGTTGAAACGTTCATTGATCATATTCGGATTGACGCTGTAAATGTTTCGAATGTTGGCAGCTACCGTTCTGCGAATGGTTCCGAACATCGTGTGAAATATCAACCTGTTGTATCAGTGTACATCCACGATGTGGATATCAGCGCCGATACGGATAAGCTCGCTGTGATTGCCGCTTCGAAGCCCGTTGTGAGAGACGCAATCGGCGCTGGCATGTACAGCACCATTTTTCCGCTGGCGAATGAGTATGATCTGAAAGCATTCAATATTATCGCTTTCGGCTTTGATCGAATGACGGCGGACGATCTGATTTTACCGCTTGAGGTGCTCTCAAGCCGGCGGGCTGCAGCAGATGAAGTGTCGCCGTCTGTTTCGATTTCTGCGCCATTGAACGGGACATCGGTGGTGTCCAACAAACAGTTCACCGTGCGCTTTGATATTTCTGACAACACAGATGGCGTTCGGTCTGTGCGATTGTATGAAAACAATGGCACGCTGATCAGGGAAATCGGCGGACGGTTTAAAAAAACCGCATACGCCATCCCATACGAGGTTCCCGCGGACGTGGTTGAAGGGGAACTGGCGTTAAAAGTTGTGGCAGAAGACTACAGCGGAAAGGCGGGATATAGCGAAATTCATTTGCCGGTTCGCCCCAACGCCAGACCGGAACTCACATATAATTCATTTGCCAGCTATAAAGTAAACGGGCAGTACAAAAAGGTAATAAGTGATGCTGCCATGTTGAACTATGGCGAGTTCTGGGTACGGACGGGTGAGGATTTCAACGTCAATTTTTCCATTAACGACGATGCTGGACTCGCTTCCTGGTCTATGTGGATGCTCGATACGCTTGAAAACCGTGTCTCGATGGTTCATGGCGAATCCTTTGATTTGCCACCCTGCCCTGGCCTTTATGTGACTCAAAAAACGATCGATGCAACGATGGCGCTGACAAGGAACCAATCGGTGCAGTATGAACTCGTCGCAACAGATATTTCCGGACACGAGACCAGTCGAAAATTTGTCGTACACCCATTGGATAATATCGCACCTGAAATTCGTTTTATTGAACCAAAGAGTGATCAGCATGTGGTGTCAGGTATTTTCAGAATGAAAGTGGGCGTTGTTGTCGCTGACGATCGCATTCTGTCTGCCAATGACATTAAGATTTATGCCAACGGTGCAGAGCTGTCCATTGGTCAGTACGACGAAGTGGCTATGTTCACCGAACACAACAACAATGAACCGGTACTGGATGTCACCGTTGATCAGGCGTTTCTCGATATTTTTGACAGCATGGAGCGCAAATATTCCACCCTGGTGGCGGACGACTTTGGAACTTTCGATGCGCCCAACTCTAAACGGTATGCCATATCTGTTGAAATCCCACCTACCTTGACTGCCCGGACGGCCCAGCTGGATTTGATGGCGACGATTCAGGATTCAGATGGTGTTTTCAGCAGTCACCAGCGCACATTGAACATTGAACCCGATGAAATCAATCCTTCGGTAAATGTGAAGAGCATGGATGATGGTTTCCATGCGGTTGAAGGGGCTTCCTTTGACGTTGAATTCAGTGGAATGGATAATGTGAAAGTTGATCGCATGGCAATGTCCGTGGCGTACAAGGTTGTAACCCCTGATGGGATGCAGCGTCTTTCTTCTTATGGTGATCCGGTATGGTCAGTACAGGGGATTTCGAATATTGATTATGAACCCGTCAGCACACTAAATATAGATACCCCCTGGTATACGCGAAACATTCCGGTAAAACGAATTTACGAAATACTCGAACTGATTGGCAATGTGCCTGTTGATGACGATCTGCTGTTTTACGTAATGGTCAAATTTGATGCGACTGACAGCAGCGGAAATACGTATCAAAGAGTGGTTGCGTATCCGATAAAAATCGATGAACGCCCGTTAGTCGATATTGTGGCTCCAATGCCTGGTGCAACAGTGGTTGAAGGCAATCGACTGCCTGTGAATGTTCATGCATTTGATGATGTCAAAGTGGAGAACGTACGCTTTCGTGCAACGATTGGCGCGTCAGAGACTGAAATATTCAACGAACTCTTGTATCAGTCTCCATACCAGGTGGCCATCTACAATGTACCGGCGTTTGATCCGGCTTCCTACGACAATAATTTGCTGACAATCCATGTTGAAGCCGTTGACTCATATGGTGTGGCGTATGGAGATTTTGATGCACATCGCGCTGAAGAAACGATAACCGTTGAGATTATAGAAGACCAGCCCCCAACAGTCGCCATTGGGACGCCGATGACTGGAGATGAGATTTCTGAAGGTGAGTACCTCCTCATCCAGGTGAATGCGATAGATGATATTGGTGTGGACCAGGTGACGGTAAATGTGTCTGGGCTCATCAACGGTGATCGGACACTGGTTGATGCCACTTATCCCTATGAGTATCTCATTAAAGTGCCATATGGGCAGGCGGGCCGGGATTTCAATGTTGATGCGACCGTGAAAGAAATCAGGTATCAGTCTGATGCGCGGACGAGTCAAAGTGCCAACACCGTGACGGTCCATGTGTTGAAAGATGCGGAATCCCCGGCGATTGTTGTGCAGGAACCCTCTGAAACTGGGGCAACTGTCTACGAAAAGGGATTTTTACAGTATGCAGCGCTCGTTACAGACAATGTTGAGGTGAGCTCGGTTCGTATAAATCTGTATGCTGATGATAACCTGGACGGTGTTTTTGATGCGGATGAGGTTGTCAACACCACACTTAAAACAACGCCGCCCTTCAAAGGAACGTTTATTACCAAACCATTTGAAAGTTATCTGGCTGGCGGTATGACACCGCCGGATCAGATGAACCTCAGAGTTGAATGGATAGCATTGGATGGCGCGGGAAATGAAAGCGCAGCGTTCAGAAATGTTGCGTTGATTCGTAACGCGCCACCTGAAGTTGTTCAGCTGCAAATACTGGATGAACGCGGCTACAATATGGGTAACGGGCTAACCGAAATCACTGAAGGAAGAGGTATTGTTGTCAGTGTAATCGCGCAGGATCGCGAAGCAGGTGTGGATTCTGCTCGGCTGTATACAGCCTATGGTACGGAATTTTCAGATGAATCGTATCAGAAGTTTGGTCAGGACGATGCGGTCCCGTTTCAGTTTCATGTAAATATTCCCACGGGACGCGTTGGTGAAAAATTCTCATTTAGGGCGGATGCAATCGACCTTGACGGATATACATCTGATCTCTCATTCACGCGGGAAATTGAGATTGTCGCGGACCTGCCTCCGAATGCGAAAATTGTCAAACCCGCCAATAATCACTCGGTACTGATTGAAGGCGAGGATATTGAAGTTTATGTTGAGGCGACAGACGACCTGGGCATTGATGGCATCGATCGCGTCGTTTTCTATGTCAATGATATGCCGGTTTATACGGCCTATTCGCCATACTCGAACTTCGCCGGATCGTTTGCTCAGGATCATATTTATCGTGCGATTATCAGCCCACCGGCAGGAACAGATGGGTTTGCGGTTTATGCAGAGGCATTTGATATTCTGGGACATTTTACCAGGACCCAAACGGTGATTATTGGTTCGGTGGCAGACACGGTGAAGCCTAAGCTTTTAATTCAATCACCAGTCGACGGTGAAATTCTTACCCAGAATGAACCCCTGACAATTGCAGCGTCCATTGAAGACATTGGTGACGCCGAAGAACGGCACGTATTTGTGAAATTCGTTCGGGAGTATCAATACAGTGATGCGATCGGTCCTGTCGATATTGACACTGACGTGACACAAATGCCGCAAAACGGTCAATGGATTGAGATTTCAAGCACAGATGAAATAGAGATCTTTAATGTCGCCGAAAAGAGCGACCCCGAAAATTATTTCTATTGGTATGAACATCAGTTCCTTGATGTGGCGGGCACTAAAATTCTCGACCGTGATTTTCTGCGCAATGAGCGAGTACGGATGGACGTTACTGTGGTTACGCCAAATCATGTTGTGAAAAAAACAACAGTTCACGAAATTGGTCTGCCGGTAAGCAAACGCACATTCATGAGCTATTCAGAAGGCAGCAGGTCTGGAAAAGGCCTCTATTACACCACCATCGATCAATTCAAATCCATGGAACGCAGGGGGGCAGTAATTGCCGCATGGTCTGACAGTAATCCGTTGCTGTGGGAGCCTGACTTAAACAATCAGAATGCGCCGGCGCCAGGATGTACCGGTCTGTTTATTTCTGACAGTACCCTTGAAAATGTGGTGGATGACAATGGTGACACTTACGTATATTCAGATTTAGTTACCGGCGCGTCGTACGTATTTGCGGGCAATATTTCCGAGATTCATGCTGATGCCAATTTTATCGCTGCTGCAAAATCCGGATCACCGGAGGGTGATTGGGCACGCAGCGCCAATTGCAATGGCATTATCGATAAGATTGAACAGAATGACCTGTCCGGCGATGTGGACCTCGAACATCGTGCAGGTGAGTTGCTATTATTTTCGGTAAAAAATGATGAAGGCACTCTGGGCGTCCCATACCAGCTGGTTGGTCGAATTGATATGCCTTATCCAACCGTTCATGGTATTGCCCGTAAAGATAATCTTGCATTGGTGGCCAACGGAGCGGGTGGTGTCCAGGTGATTGATATTTCCAGTATTTATTCTCCGTATCACGTTGGGTATATTAAACCCAACGGGTATGCAAGAGATGTAAAAGTGGCCGGTTCATTTGCGTTTATTGCCGCATCCCATGAAGGACTGGTTGTTGCGGATCTGGCTGACCCAACCATGCCGATGGTCTCCAGCCTGGATACAACTGGTGTGGCAAACCGCATCTTCATTGATGGTAAAACCGCGTACGTAACCGATATGTCCGGCGATGGCTTTGTTTCCCGTATCAATATTGTCGATATTTCGGACCCATTCGCTCCGAATTTTGAAAACAGCATTTCACTGACGCCGGCGCGAAATGATCTGGTTGAAAATGGCGTTTACGATGTTTATGTGTCTGGCGGTAAGGCGTATGCAACGGTTCATTACAAGGATCAGTCAGATCAGCCGGCCCAATCTGTTTTGGAAGTGGTTGATCTTTCGAAATTGGATGACCGTACTCTTGATGCCACTGTTCCTGCTGTTATTCACCGAGACGCCGATTGGGATGATTACGGTGCCCGAACGGTGACGATTGCCGAAGGTGGCGTGTCTGTCGCCGCAGCCAAACAGGGGATTGTGCGAATTGATTTACCCACCCTCACAGTACTATCGAATCAACCAGCTGCATTTGAGCAGGATGTGCCCACTGGCGGCATGGCAATTGCGGTGGAACTGTCTGCCGTTGTGTCGGCGTCGACGGACCTGGGTGAGTTCTTTACAGTGCATGAACTGGATGCAGCAATGGGGCCCAATGTTACAGCGGCACTGTTTGATATTGGTTTCATGAAAGTTGATGGCGATTCAAACCGGCGCATTGTGCAGCTGGCACTGAAAGACGGCCAGCAGCTTACCTCAAATCAAAAATACGTCGTTAGCGTACATTCCGGCCTGGCACCGGAAGTTGGACTTCCACTTCAGGATACAGTTCAGTTTGAGTTCTATACCAGTGCAGCGGGTGATGCGTCCGGGCCCAGTATTGCGGGTATTATTCCTCAGCAGGGACCTGTTTCAGGTGGAACCATCGTGATGGTCTATGGTACCGATTTTGGAGATTCACCTGAGTTGTATATCGGTGGGCAGCATCTTGTGGTGGATGAAGTGGTGGCGGCACCTGACCCCGACTCACCTAACTACGGCGTGACGCTCGAGTCCTCTGACAGGATATATGCACGAACCGTTCCCAACTATGCGGGACCGGCGGCGGTTGAAGTGGTTCATGAAAACGGCTTATGGGATGAAGTGATCGGCGGATTCACATACGTTGATGATTTGTTGATTTCGTTTATCACTCCAGCTGTCGTTCGAGTTGAACAGCAGGGTGAAGACACTCCTGTGCAGGTCGTGGGATATGGCTTCCACGACGATATACAGATTCGCGCATGGCAAAGCGGACATCCCGAAACAGCGGTTACCAGCGAGGTGGATGGGGATCGCATTCGGCTCTACAGTTCAGAAAAGCTTACGTGGCGCATTCCTGATTTTGACGGCGCGTATCGTGGCTTCGTGGATGTTGAAGTCTCGGATGAAACAGGACGCAAGTATCTTCTTCCCAATGCACTGTTTTATGGTCGATTGAATGTGAGTACAGCAGTTGATTTGGCAACCGAGTATGTAACCAAAGTAGATGAAGATGCTCCGGAACAGCCTGTCACTGATACAACAAAACTGCCGTATGGAGAATTGGTGGATATTGCATCGGATTCCGGTCTAGGTCTGGTCTACGCTTTGGGACATGGGGCTGGAAAAGTCGATCGTTCTCTGCTGCCTTCGGAATCCGCGTTGCGGCAAACAGCGCCACCCAGTTGGATAGCGCTGTTATATTATGAACGCGACAATCTGGAAGCTGCGGCGCCACTGACGGGGTTGGGATATTACAATCTGCGTCCGGATTTAAAATCCAGAGCGCTTACACTGCATGAACAGAATCTGTACGTGAGTGCGAAAGGCTATGAATTTAAATACTTCGATACACCGTATGAGAGCAGAACATGGTTGCTCACTTATGACCGGGAGGACAGACGCCCCGGTGAATTCTCTGCCGAATCTAAAGACAGGGAACCGCTCAATTACCTGCCGTTGTCACTGGATTCAGCGCCCGTTTCCATGGTGGGAGTGGGCAATCTGCTGTTTGCCGGTTCGCCAGAGGGGATTGCAGTGATCAGTCTGGTTGACCCGGATAAGCCATCGGTGATCCGCTACATACGAGAGGCGTATATAAAAGGTGTTCCTGTTTCCCTGAAAGTGGCTCAGCTGCAGTTGATCAATAATTATTTGCATGTTCGTACCAGCACGGGATATCGATTTGTTCTAGATATATCAAGACCGTCGTTGCCTCAGGTCGGCTATCATCGAACTGCTGTGCAACACAGTGCGGTGCTGGGGGCGAGTGAACGGATTTCATCTTCATTTAATGCCGGACAATTCAGTGTATTTGATGCATCGAACCCCGCCAGTATCACACTGCAGTCGCAATACGATTCCATGTCGTTTACATTGGATGCCCCGGCAACAAGTGCGTTTGCATTGAGTACCCTTGCGGGCACCAGTGCGGTGATTGACCCCAAAAAGCAGGGGCTGACCGTCGAGCAGCAAGTAGCCTATGCGCTGGCAGGGAGCGACAACGTTGACCCTGAGTACTATCTGTCCTACCTGTCGTTATTCGACTCATCCGGTGTGGATCACGTCGAGTTGATGGACGCTGTTGCCCTGCCTCGCAATGTCCGAAAAGCGATCCTTTCCGACGATGGGGTTATTGTGGGTATGTCATTCAAGCAGGTACAACTTGTGGATACAATGATGCGTGACCTGATATCGTCATCTCCTGGCAATGGGGAAAAGCGAGTTCCGCTTGATAGCATCGTTAAACTCAAATTCAGTGCCGCTTTTAATGCAGATGAACTTACTGATGTGCTGCCTTACCTGTCGCTGAGGCGGGATGATGGGACTACGGACGGTGAGCTCATCGCAATTGATCTGTCAATTAGTGCCGACAGTTTAGACACGCTATTGCTGACACCGGACGCGTCACTGACGCCTGGCGAGAACTATTTTGTCGCGTTAAGGGGAACACCTGGAAGTCGGCGAACATTGGGTCTGTTTGACTATCGCATTGAGTTTCAGACTGGTGTGGACAGTCTGCCAGCGCCGAAAATTATCAGTGTTTCTCCAGCTTCGGTTTCGACAAACGGACAGCAGGTGGAAGTTGTTGTCGAACATGCCATCGTCAGCGAAGAACCGGTATCGCCTCGTTTTGAAGTGAGCGGTCAGGTTGCGCCCATCATTTCTTTATCGCCACTTTCCAGCGAAACGACATCTTTTGTTATTGACGCGCCTCCCAGTGTTGCAGGACCCGCAAGTCTGAAAGTGGTCAATCAGAATGACGGCACAGATATGCTTATCGGCGCTCTTCAGTATATCGAATCACTGGTGGTTGAATCCGTTTCACCCAATCGTGGCCCGCAGTCCGGTGGAAATCTGGTTACCATTAGAGGCAAAGGATTCCGACCCGGGCTGGCTAAGGTGCGCGTACAGGTGGGTACGGTCTGGCTGGATGATGATCAAATAACGGTTGTTGATCCGGAAACAATTGAAATCGAAATGCCCCAGGGACCTTTAGGTATCGTGGATGTCAAGGTGGCACTCGATACCGGGGAAAGTCTGACACTGGTCGATGCATACGAGTTTCTGCAACAGGCGTCGGTATATTTCGATACAAAACTGACGGGTCATGTTTACGACATGGTTATAGATCCAACAGGTAAATGGCTCGTCGCGGCTGCAGGTGGCGGCGTGAGTATTTTTGATATTGCAGCCGACGCCGAAAATCATTTGGTCCATCAATTCGCATTGCCTGGCGGATACACTGCGCTTGGAGTGGACACTTATTTCGAAAGAGGCGTAGACCGCATATTGGTGACTGGTACCCGCGCGAGCGAGGAGAACGATTCCAAACTGTTTGTAGTGAATTTTGATCCACTGGATATGACAGACTCAACTGTATTGAGTCAGGTACAACTGGATGCAAGCCTGGCGCGCGGAATTGATGCCACAAACAGCCGGGCGATGATCGCCGCAGGAAACAAAGGGCTTGGGATTGTGGATATTTTCCACGCAACCAAAGCCTATTTTAACGAATATTTCGTTCTGCCCGACAACCACGAGGCGTTGGATGTAGAAGTCATCCCGACCACTGCGGAAGAGCCGGAAAGATATGCTGTTGCGTCGGGAAATTTCAGTGTGGCGACGAATTCTTTGGCAAATGAAGATATTGTGACCACAGGTGCGTTTTACCTTGTCGAGCATAGTACGCAAAACAGTTTTGCCGTGCTGGACAGCTTACCTGTTCCTGCAAGCCGAGTTGTTGTTTCGGGCGACTATGCATATCTTGCCGCCGGCACCGGGGGACTGGTGATTGTTGATATCTCTGACCCCTCCAATATGGAAATTGTTGCGAGGGTGAATGAACTCGGAACAGTATACGATGTCGCTATAAATGGCGGAATTGCCTATATCGCACTCGGATCAGGGGGGGTTGTTGCTTTGGATATCAGTGACCCGGCGAATCCCGTTGTTTCTCACAGCCTTGGTACCACCGGTCAGCGCGCGGAGGCGGTTCTGTCGCTGGATTACGCAGTGGTGGATGCGGGCGTTGGTGATAAAGGCGGTCTGTATTTCTCGGTTACACCCGATGTCATGTTAAATGTGTATCGTGTTGATCCGCAAAACGGCATACTTGATCAGGATGCAACTGGCGCATTGTCGATGCGGGTTCGGTTTAACAAAGCAATAGATCTATACGAACCGAACAATGATAAATTCGAATTGCTCACAGCGGATGGGATGCAACTGCCAACTTCCCTGGTAATTGAGGGCAATGATGCGATTGTTAGACTTCTGTCCAGAGATGGGATCGAAGTTGGCGACGAACTGGTACTTTTGGTTAAAAAGGGCGTAGCGAGCGTCAAGCCGGTTTCTGATACTGAAGTGATGGTCCTGTATGAACTAAGTCAGCCACGTCAATTTGAGCTGATTTTCAGAGGGGAAAAACTGGACGAAGTTGCTGTGGATTCAGTTGTACCGCGGCGAGTACCTGTAAATTACGCCGATGACATTACCATTTCGGCGTTCGGTGTCCCTGCTGATATCAATCGGGTTCGCGCGTTTGTGGGCGGTCAGGAAATTACAATTACTGAGATCCAGTCAAACGCGAAAGATGAGCGAACCGCTATCATCTTTGCCCATGTACCGAGACTTTCCCATGCAGGGCAGTACGATGTGTCTGTTTTGGTGGAAAAGGATGGCCTCTGGCAGTCCGGCGTTTTACGCGGCGGTCTTGCAGTGGATGCACCTATCGAATTTGGCTACCTGACGCCAGGCTGGGGGCCCATAAACGGGGGCACCGTTGTCACCATCTGGGGTCGTGGTTTTGAGCCAGGCAATACAGTCATGGACGGGATAGAAGTGATGATTGGCGATGTCCCCGTGCAGAGCGTCAAAGTGCAGTCCACCTGGCGTATGGATATTGTCACTCCGGGGGGACATATCGGCCGAAATCAGGTTATTGGAGAAGACCGATATGGGAATATCACCGGGTTATATGATGATGACGGTTTTGGTTATGGACTCAAGGAATTGTCCAACGCCAGTACAGTGTTTTCGCCTACAGAGATTATTGTCGATAATCTTACCGGCACCGCATTGACCAACGGTGGATTTTTCCATGATGTTTGGGGCAATAGAGATTATTACAGGTTTGATGTTTTTGGCACACCGGGCAAATCCGATGATTTTTATGATCCGATTCGCGCAGCAACATTCGATATTCAGGATGCATATCATCCAATTCTTGTTGGCAGTGCAACTACCTTGCCCAGCGGAAATGGATGGCAGGACCAACTGCTGCAGATGTTGACCATTACAGTTCTTCAGCGAAAAGTGGCGGCGGAAGAGCCACTAACCGCAGAAGAATCTTTACTTTATGGTCAGTTGTCAGGGCATCAGTTCCCATCCGGTGTCGATTCGATTGGAATATTTGCAAAAGAAGAGTTCCAGGAAGGTATACCGCGTAAACGGTTGTATGTGGCCAACGGCTTTGGTGGTGTGGCCGCGCTGAATATGGATGATCAGAATGGTCTGCAACTGGTGTCGGTGGCTGATCACGCGAAATTGATTACGGATGTGCAAAAGCAGGGACAGGTTGTTTACGCATCAGCGTCTGATGACGACGGCTCCTGCGAACTTCCGCAAGGAGAATGTGAATCCTGTGCTTTCAGGGAAATGTCTGGCGCCGCGCCGGTTCAACGGTTTAATTTTTCTGTGGAAAGCGACCCCGTTCATACGGGTGAAGTATTTGACAGCCAGGGCGCCGCAGTTGCTGGCGCCAACGTTGTACTCGTTGAGGATGGCGTATTGTACACCGGCGGACAACGGCGGCTGAAGTTATTCAAAATTGATGGCGAAGAATGCAACACCATCACCGAATCCACCTGGGGACTGCCGTTGTCATTTGCTGACGACGAAGTGGACAATAATGTTTTGTCCGCCATCGATCTTGGCGACAACACGCGCGGTCAGCAGTATCAACTCACAGGTAATGTCAGGGATGTACTCATATACGGCGACTATATAGTTGCAGCAGTGGGTAAATATGGTGTGGATATCGTTCATCGTCAGTATCCGGAACAGCGAACGCGTTTTGCGTTGAATTCGACTCTTCAGTCCAACCCCGGGAGCGCGACCCACTTGAAGATGTTTGGTAACCTGCTGTTTGTGTCTGCGGATACTGGCGGCGTTATAGTGCTGGATTTATCGACGCCCCTCAACCCTTATGTTGTTTCGGCAGGTAATGATGAATCAGTGCAATCTGTGGATGCTTATAAGGGGCGTCTGGTTGGCATATCGCCGAACCGAGGCATGACCACCTTCGAATTGCCCGGCGCCATTGTTATGAAAACATCTGTCCCCGAGGGTCGACGAATATCATCTGATGATATGTATGAAGTGACGTTCAACGAATTTGTTACGGTTGAGTCTGTGACTGCGCCCAATGCGGTATCGGTGGTTGAATCCTATACCGGATTGCCGGTTGCCGTGGACGTGGTCGCGCTGGATGGGGATTTTGAAGCGGCACAGACGTTCGGTTTGGACTTCAACCGAATAGCGGGCGAATCATACGAGATTCGGGTTTCTGATGTTCAAAATATACGCAGCCAAATTCAATGGGCGCCGTTTGTCGGCCATGTGAAAGCTGCTGAAGAAGGGGCATTGCAACCGACCATTCATTCTGTGGAAAACGGTGTGTTTTCCATTGATGATGAAAGCGATGCGATTATTGTGCATGGCGGGAATTTCCGGGACAGCGATGCGCTGACTGTTCAAATCGGTAATGACACGCTGCCGTACGTGTTCCTAGACAGCAGTACGCTTGAAATTGATTCTAAGGATGTTTTGGCATTGGTGAACGGTGCCGGTGAATACAACCTGAAGGTCAATGATGGCGACCTCTTTGCCTTCTCTGCAGGCGCAATTTTAATTGGTGCACGTACTTCGGAGAGCCATTTTGAATTGTCCATGGACTCCGGTCTGGTGGAAGGGGGGCCGATTGTTACTATTCGGGCCGACAGGCAGGCGATCCTGCCCGGAACCAGGGTGCGAATGCGATCCGTCGCAAATCGTTGTGAGAATTGGCAGCCGGGGGATGAGCAGCAAAGCTGTGTTATCGAGAGTGTTGAAGTGGCGCCCGGCCAGATGATTCCAGATCTCAAAGATGACGTTGTTGACCTGCGCACATTCCAATTTATGGTTCCCGGGGTGATAACGCCGGAACGATACAATGTATATCTGGTGATAAATGGCGAGGAAGTTTTGGTCGATGATTTCTCTTATACCATAGGCGAAGGCCGTCGAATCGATCTGCCGAACTATCCTCCAACGGTCATGGGCGGAGCAGTCTTCAGCGATGACAGGTTGTTTGTGGGAGTAAAAGATGGTCAAACCGGCAACACCACGAACCGCCAGCTGATTCAGTATGGTTTCGAAATATACGATGTATCTATTTGGGAGCGACCTGTTCGCCTGGCTCAAATGGCAACGACATCGCCCGTATATGGCGTTGAAGTTGCGGGTCAACTGGCCTATCTTGCCAACGGCAGCGATGGTCTCAATGTTATTGACATACAGAATTCGCAGAAACCACAAAGTCTATGGCACATGCCGGTGCCAGGAAGTGTTGCCACTGATGTTTCGTTTCTGGCGCCCAATATTCTGGCGATGTCGGTGATAGACGGTGACGGTGGGGGATACATTCGTTTCTTTGATGTGAATGATCCTGAGCTGGACCCACCTGTGGGCAACGGGTATGGCACTATTTCGTTTTCTGGAGGCGACCTCTTTGGGGAGCCAGTGGATATTGAATGGCACGAAAACACGTTGTTTGTATTGCTTAACGATGAAGGCGAATTGCGTCTTGTTCGATTGAGTGGATTTAACACAGCCAATGGGGTGAGCTGGAAATCTGAACTGATCGAAAGGGGACATATCGCTTCCGGCGCTGATGCTACGGACTGCTCCATGAATGTGCAGTTTGGTCAGGTCACCGTGACCAACGGTGCGGATTATCTGGTGCTCCAACAGAATGCATCCGATAATTATGACACTGTGTATTGGGACGGTGTGGGTACGGGCGCGCATGAATTGATTTCTGATGGGGGCTCACTCTTTATCTCATATGATGAGGGATTGATTCATATGCCGACGCCGGATTTGGTTGTGTCTGGTGTAAGCGTTCCCGAAGACGCCGAGTTGATGATGGACGAGTCTCTGATAATTCAGTTCAACCATCTGATAGACACTTCAGAAGCAACGATCAAGTCGGGGCTGTTGCTTCGAGATACTTTGGGAAATGACATATCTTCCCTGTTCGACATCACAGCCATCAATACACTCGCCGGCGCGTTTATTGAGATTACGCCTAAGGAAGGTGCCACCTACACTGGAGAGATCTTCGTCGATGTCACATCGGGGATCTATGATATTCTCGGCAATCCACTGAAGTACACGATCCAAAGACGTGTCACACTGGCCAATGGTACTCGGCCCCGCATCATGCGTGTTTACAGGCAGGTAGTCGATGGCGCTCAGAATAATTTCTTCCATGGTGAAAACGGTGAGGTTACGGTTGTTGACGGACTGGGGCTGGGCAACGATACAAGTGCACTTCGGATTTGGCTTGGCGACGACCACAATGATGATTTTGAGATTCCTGCAGAAAACATCATTAGTTTGAGAGATGATGAACTTGTTTTTACATTGCCGGATATAAATATCAGTCAATCCATTGCAGCACTGTCGCTGACTGTTTCAAATAACGGCATTGCCAGTCAGCTGATCGGTGCAGTGATTGTGCAGCCCAGGGTGGTCGTCAGTGATGTTTATCCTTCGTCGGGACCACCTCAGGGTGGGGGTAATGTGGATATTTACGGGGCAGGGTTTAATCACAGCATCAATGTATACTTCGATGGCGCCCTGTCAGGTGATTTGAAGGTCAGAAGCAGTAATCACATACAGGTTCGCGTACCTGCCGGTCAGTTTGGCTATGCGGATGTGGCGGTGAGCAGTAAACTGTTTGCCGATGAGCAAAGTGTGCTTGAGGAAGCATACTTCTATACCAACCAGGAACTGGGGGCCGTCGACCTGTCTCCCGAAGGATATCGGGCGAGTCCGGTTTCGAAGATGGTAGCAAAGGATCAGATTCTGTACGCCGTCACCGGGGGACAATATAATGCCATATATACAGACGGACACAGCCATATGTTTACCGGCACCACAGGACAGTTGGTATTGTCTGATATTTCTGATCCGGTGCACCCGGTGCTTGTCTACGATGAAATCGCGGATGTGGAATGGCCGTATCATCTAAATGATACATTTCCGCCAATGGGCTTCACTGATGTGGCTCTGGAAGATCAGAATCTTTTTATTACAGGAGGTAACCGATTCCTTCATTTGGATGTCACCCTTGCTGCGGATCCATTGCTTGTTCACGGAGAAGACCTTTATGACAGTACAGGGGCAGCAGATGTCGCGTGGTCACTAAAGGTTCGTGACAACATCATTTATGTAGCCTGTCAAAGTGGTATCCGAGTATTTCGGCGAACGGACGATAATCGGATCGCGCAGATCGATTTTATTTCCGCTTCTGAGTTGGGTGGTTCTCCCAGACAGATGTTCCTTGATGGCGCACTGCTTTGGGTGGCGATTCCAGGGTCGAAAGAAATTGTGGCAGTGGATTTGGCAGAAGGAGTTTTCGAGGTTGTCGACGAGGTATGGATCACAGATATGAACGGCATAGATACCGTGCCGAGTCATATGCTCGTTCGGGACGATTTGATGCTGGTATCCACTGGCCTGAGTGGCAAAGTGCTGGCCTTTGATGTCGGAACGCCGTTTGATGGGGAGGTCGTGTCGCAGATTACACTGACCCAGCTAAACGGGTACAGTGAAATTTTTGCCGGAGAACTCACGATTCAGGCGCAGACGTTGTACGTTGCATCCGGGCAAGGGGATTTGCAGCTGTATGATATTGGGGACTGGCTAAACAATGAGTTTGCGAAAAAGCCGGCATTGAAAAATTACTTTGCGCCACGTGGCGCCGTGTCATCCATTGCACTGGGAAGGGGAACAATTTACGCTGGCACCGCGCATCTGCTGCGAAAGGGTGATAACGCAATCGTTGAAAACCCAATCGACAGTAATCTCGAAGCTGGTGTCATGGCCCTCTCAGGAGGGATTAACACGTTTGATTATAATCAGCTGGCAGTTGTGGGGCAGGTACCAAATCCGAGAGCGTCACATCCGGCGCTGAGTCCGGTGGAAATACAGTTTAATCGCATTCTGGATTCGGCTCTGCTTTCAGATTTCGCAGATGAGTGGCTTATGGTGACGTATCTGGGCACTCCAGTTCCCGGTTATATTTCCAGTCAGGTAAATGCAACTGGATCCAGACTGATTTTCAGACCCACCCAGCCGTTCATCAACAATGCACAGTATCTTGTTACCGTATCGCAGGATGTGGCGGATATTCATGGGGAGACGCTGACAACAGATTATGTGTTCAGATTTGTTGCCAGCGCGAATGCGAGGCCTGCCATCGAATCGTTGAGTCCAGCGGAAGGCAGCTGGCACGGGGGGAACGAACTGATTATTCGCGGTTCCAATTTCGGTACAGACACGACGGTCAAAATTGGCGGGATAGCGGTACCTGATTCTGACATTCAGTTCCCTGATACCGATGAACTGCGTGTCATTGTCCCGGCTCTAACGCAATCGCCCGAATCGAATATTGAAGTTGGTGTGACAGTAGCAAATGGCGATTTGGAAGATGTACGTACCAATGCCTATACATACGTGGCAGATATTACTATCGATGAGATTGGCAGCTACAATGATGAGAATCAGCAGTTCAATGGCAACGATCATTTGTATTTCTATAATCAGCGGGAACAGGTTGCCATTCGCGGCGCCGGTTACTGCAGCGAGACCGTTGTTAAGATAAATGGCAAGCCGGTTCAACAGGCCCGATTGGTCGACGAGCGAACGATTACGTTCATTATTCCCGACCAAACCATTGGCAGTCTTTCAGTTGAAGTGGCCAATGGCAACAATGGTCCCTGGGTTACCAATACCGATTTGGTTGTGCAGTTCGCGCCAGATCAACGACTGGCAAACACACCGGGGGTGACCTTTGGTCGCTATGGCGATTTGCTGGCAACTGCAGTTGGTCGTATCGTTTCTGTTTCAACAACACAGGACTCCGAAATGCCGCTGGTTTTATCGTCCATAAACGTGCCAACGGACAATAGTGGCGACACAGTGGCAGCTTTGGCGCTCAACCATGATTATCTCGCCGTTTTGTTGAGTCAATCCAGAACGCTGCTGATATATTCCCTTGAAAACATCTATTCGCCGACCCTTGAAAACATCATTCCCAATCACGGCAACGTTCAACATCGTCGATTACAGATCATTGACAATCAGTTTGTTTCATTTGATGGCACAGATGTCCATATTGGAAATCTCATGGGCGCCGATTGGGATACCGTTATCGTTGATACCGCAGAAATTGGGGCAGTTGTTGATATTGCGACAGATGATAAATATCTGTATGTACTCGGCGAATACATGGTGGATATTAGAGATATTCAGAACTGGAACCTTTCTGCGTTGAACGCACCGGTTTCTCTGGAGCTGATTCAGCCGCTGAGCATCAGGGTTTCTCCCCAGCGAATGCTGGTGCGCGCCAACACAGGTATTGAGTTATTTGCCACCGGTACATTGGAGTCAAGTGGCGAGATCATTTCACTTGGAAGTAAAGCGTATTCTGAAGTAACAGATGCAGCCTTTTCCGGTGACATCCTCGCTCTCGCGTTGCGGGTTGATGGCGCACCGGGATTGGTACTCTATGACGTGGATATGCCCATTGTCTCCGAACAACTGGCGCTCCATCAGTTGGCGTCTGTTAACCGGGAATTGTATTTTGGATGGAATCATACCATAAACGTTGCCGGTATGCGGTTTGAAGGTGACCTGCTTGAATTCACAGGCGGGAATCTCGGATATTTTAACGTTCGCATTCCTTTTGCAAATGTTACAGAAAGTTTGCCACCCCGGTATATCGCGCACCCGACTGCATCGATTGGATTGCGGATTTCCGGAGATCCCGAGGCGTGGGAAAATGTCCAACTGGGCGTGACCGATCAAAGTGGTGACACCTTTTCCGGCAGCACGGATTTAGCAGGGAAATTCCTGGCGTTTGATGTTACCGGTGATGAATATATTGTTGATACACGATATGACCTTTCACTTTATAATAACCCTGCAAAAACGGTGGACGGCGCTGATTTAAATATTGATCTACCCTGGACGCTGATGATGAAAACATTTGCCGATAGCCCGGTACGTATTCATCATGTTTCACCCTCGCGTATCCGTACGGAAAAATTGACGACCATTGGCGTCTCGGGCGCTAATCTTGACACGGTTACGAGTGTGTCGCTTAACGCCATTGAAATTACGAGCTGGCAAAGTAGCGATGATGGCACGTTGCTTTCGTTCGATATACTTTTATCGGAGCCTGGCATTTATTCGCTCAGACTGGAAAGCGATGATGATGTCACTCAATTGCCGGCAGCGCTCGCAGTGGACTCATATTTGTCGCTTAGCGATATTTATACGGACAATACGGCAGGAGCGTCTCTGCTGTCCAATCGTGGTGGTGATCTGGTTCATGCGGATGGCACTGGATTGGGGGATTCCGAATTTTCGTTGCATCTGGTGGCTGCCACTGGTGGATTTGTACCCAATGACACCAACAGAGTACCGTCGTTTGTATTTCTAAATGACGGTGAAGGTGGTTTGGAATTTGAGTCCGCGGCATGCGTTCCAAATACCGACTATTATGTGGCGATGGTCAAACCTGTTACTGATGAGTTGATATACAGCAACGGTGTGCTGACATGTGTGGACGACACAGGTCCTCGTTTGCTGGGCGCAGTGGGCCTGACATATGCAACGCCCCTCGCTTTGACTTTTGACGAAGATATTCAGGCCGAGGGTGCGATGGTGACAGCAACTGCGTTGGATTACAGCGGGACGGGTGAGACAGATGTTTCCGCGATTTTCGAACTGCAGGTTGTGAACCATGTATTGACATTGCAATTAAAACCGGGAGAGACCCTGAGTCACAATACCCGCTATGATGTTGCGATTACTGGCATTGGAGACGTATCGTCAACTGCAAACATGTACATGGGAAGCGGTGAACCAGGAGCATATCTATATAATTACAGAACCGCTGATACCCTGGCGCCGGTTAACCTGGAAATAATGGACGTCGCGACTGGGCGAACATCAAGTGAAATTGATGCACTGGTGCGTGAAAAATCGTATCGTTTTGCCCCCAAAGGGACAGACAATATTTCTGCCGGTATAAGTTATACTGTTCGCATCTCCTACGATGGTGGTCTGTCATTTGCGAATACTCCGTTGTCTGGTGGCACATTTGTTGTTAAGGCTGAGTCCGCCGATACGGCCATTGTTGTACAGCTGACGGCCTCCGATAGTTCAGGTAATCACGCAATTCGCAGCTTCGATTTTTCCATTGCTGAGCCGGAACTCTATATTTCAAATTTGACAACCGAGCCTGGCGAAGTGGAAGAGGCGTCCCGTGCGGACATTATTTTCCATTACTATGGGGCGGATGTGGATTTGGTGGCCGGTGGTCACATGGTGATAGATGGGGTCCCATATGTTGTTTCGATGACCGAAGTGGCAAATGGTCTCTTTGAAGCACGACTGAACTATCGCAATCCACGTTTGATGGATATTGCACCTGCGCAGGAAATTAACGTAACGCTGGTAATTGAATATGGTGACGGTAAAAACATCACGGCCAACGATAGCTATGATTTGGTGGCAGATGCAACCCCACCAACAATTCGTATTGTTGCACCGGCCGATGATGCGGCGATTCCTCTGGATAGAGAAGTAGATGTGGCGATTCAGTCATTTGACCAATATGGCGTCGATGATGTCAGTGTCGCCATGAACGGAGGCCCATTCGCATCCCTTGCGGATCCCACGGTGTTCTCCTTTACGCCGACAACGCTTGATGATGTAGTGATTCAGGCTCGGGCAACGGATTCCAGTGGTAACGAAGCGCTGTCGTCTCAGGTGGTGTTCCATCCGTACGACGCGGCAACGGGGGCACCCCGGGTGAGAATTCTTTCGCCTGAGAACGGCGACGTTTTGCGCGAACGGCAAACAATTGAATTGTCCGTTGAACTTGATAATGTAACGGATGCAACGCTGCATATTGACCTTGGCGCCGATGAGGCCAATCCGGCCAATCCAATCCCTGTTGCGATAACCCGCACTGTAGCCGAACCGACTCGGTTCCAGCTGACGGTCCAGATGCCGTCAATAGATGGGACAATTGTGGCCTTGCTTCGGTTGGTGGACGACGCAACGGGAGTGAGTTCGAAAGTTTCTGTGCAGTTGTTGAACGACGATGTTGTTGCGGAAGAGATGCCGCTTGTTGTGTTGCCATCCGATACTGTGCTGACGGGAACTGAATTGCTGGTTTCTGCCACCAGACCGTCAAATATGACAGATTATAGTTCGGCATCAGTGGTTGAAGTATCTGGCGCATCTGACGATACAGAAGCAGTTGCACTACAGCCGGACAGTGTGGAAAACCGCATTTCAGTGGCGACAAATGATTCGCCCGTTACCGTCACTGCGACTTTGCAGGATGTGTCCGGAAATCAAAATACCACTGTACGCGAAGTGACCAAACTGACGTACCTTGATGATCTGATTAATGACAGCATTTCGGTAAGTGAGATCTCAGTGGATGAGAATATTGCGGATATGGTGTTTGTGCCGGGAATCGGTGCGGACAGCGGCGCATTGGTGTACGCCGTCAATTCGAATAGCGGTGGATACCGAATTCAGTCTGGCTCAGATGTTGTCTATCAAAATGCGTTAGGCAGAGTGTCACGTCTGTTCTTTACAGGCGCTGCCATCGTATTTGAGGAGACAGATGGCGACGAGACGCTGCATCCTGAAATGGATGATCTTGGATTCTCAAGACGTCTTGTTTTCCTCCCGCTGGTTGATGGCAATTTCAGTGATGCCGTATTGCAACCTCTCTTGGGGGATATTGTCGGTGGTAGCGGAAATGTTATTTTCACTCGTCACGGTAATATTATTGACGGCGTTGCATTGGACGGGATGAGCAGTGTGCCATTGGTGGGACAATATGTGGCCGATACTGTCAAGTCGATTAGCGTGGATGGTGATCGCGTGTTTGTGCTGGCGGAAAATGAGGCCGGTGAGCATTCCATTTACGGTATCGGCATTGATAACACTACGTATCCTGCATTGAAACTGCTGTTTATGACAGGGGTGAGTACCGCAGATGGCGTGCATGTGAATGGCGATTCCGTGATGACCTGGAACGGGTATGCACTGCATCTGTATCAGCTTGAGTCAGATGGGAATGGTGACGTTTCCGGAGCGCTGGTTGACCTGGGCGAAAATGTTATTCACGGAGACGCGCTGAATGTACTTTCAGACGGCGATCTGACTTGGTTCTATCTTGATAGCGATGTTCGAGAAACCGCATGGTTTGCATACAGAGATGGCGAGATGGTGGGGAGCCTTTCGCCAGCGGTGACGAGAATCGTTTTTGGTGGCAGCGGTATGTTTAAGCTGATCCGGAATGACGATGCAACCTGGACCATTATTCGTCAGAATACCGTGGTGGAATCGGGTAGTGGCGAATTTGATGCCGTGGCTGATGTAACACCCAATGGCGTGATGATAGAGACAACACGGGGAATTGGGACGCCGGGAGGGGATACCATCTGGTTTGAAGGCGCGGACGGTACACTTCTACCGGTCGCACCCATCTGGCGAAGCAGTGGCACAGCCTGGTTTATTGAGCGCAGTGTGATACCCGACAGTATCATTCGTGCCGTTTATATTGATCGGTCCGGGGTGACTGAGACGGTTGAGTTGACGACAGATGACGCGCCGGATGCAACTGTTGCTGCATCTTTCCCGAATATCAATAGTGCAGTGACCCGCGGCGGGTTCGCTCCTGTTGTAATGACCTGGTCAAATGATTCAATTGCGGACGGGCTTGATGTGTACGTTGCGGGCAATGGACCAATAGGCATGTATCAGGGAACTGGCATGGTGTCATCGGGGTGGATGCCTGTTTCGAACTCCGAGACCATGACCTTTGAATACAGTTCATTGGCAACGACCATTCAGTTTGATGTTCCGCTTGTTGAAAATGCACCAGATGGTGGATACGTGCAGATTTCCTCACCATCAAACAACGAGACGTTTGGCGAACGCAGTCCTTTGACTGTTTCGTATGCGGTGCCGGAACAAATGAACGGAGAGTTGTTGGAATATGCGGAAATTGTACTGGCAACGATAAATGGCGTGCGTGTGGATCGCAGACTGGTATCGCAGCGGATTGGCAGCGCAACAGTCGTTTTGCCGGAGCTGGATAGCTGGCAAAATCTGAATGTGACTGTGCGCGGATATTATGGTCTAACGTACCAGTATCTGACGTCCGACCCGGTGACCATTAAAGTTGTGCCGGTTTTGTCAGTGCCCGAACCCAAACTGTATACCACGTCGACCCGTTTGATGCGAGGTTCAATGTTTGAGGCATGGGTGGAAACGACCGCACCGGGCGCTGTATTGGCCAACGTCAGTACCGTGAATCAAAATGGAGAACTTATCGCATCGGGAACAGACTCTGTGTCTTTTAATGTCCCAAACAATGCGACAAAGCTGGTCACAACAGCCACAGTTTCTGATGGGTTGGGTAATGAACGATTTGTTTCTTCTGAGACCGCAGTTGTGTCGGCCATTCCCATGGCGGTTTCGACAGAGCGGTTGCCGTTTGAGGCTGCGTTGACCCGCGTTGATGGGACGATGTTTGCGTTGGACAACAGCGTGTATCTGCGGGACGCGGAAGCCAAAACAGAAAAACTGGCCACGGTTGGCGGTCCCATTACCGCTATGGATGATTATGGCGATAAACTGATTGTGGCAGTGGCGCAACAGGGCCTGCTGGTGCTTGATCCGTCCAGAGAGTATCAGGTGGTCGGAAATGCTGCGATAACTGGCACGGTCAGCACAATACTGGTGCAGAGTAACACAATGATTGCGGTGGTGGATGGTACGCTGGCGAAGTTCAGTCTCCAGGGCAATGCAATCAGTTTGTTGGAAACGGGATCTGTGAATGATGTGACCGTGGCGACTAAGGGCAATGGCGGTTATCTGGTGGTGAGAGGCGATTCTCTGCTGATTCTGGATGAAGCGTTGCAGGTGGTGAAGGTGATTGGCGGCGAATTTGCATCTGCGGTTGCCCATAACGGCTTTGTTTTTGCCGTTCGTCAGGGGCGGGGCCTAACGGTTGTAGACGGTAACGGCAACGCACGCGATGTTGGAACTGACATCGCTGCAAGCGCTCTTGTGCCGCTACACAGCGATTTGATCGCCATTTCGGCAGGCCGCGTAACAGTAGTTGATATTCATAACCCATGGTCTCCAGGTATTCGTGGCATTTTTAATGTTAAAGATTTGTCAGATATTGAGACCCCGGTTCTTTCGGGAGGGACGATATGGTTAGGTGGTAAATCAGGCGTTGGACTCTCGCTTGGAAAATCGGACTTTTCGCCGCAGCCGTTATACGACATGACCCCCAAAGGGGTGGTTCGCGACATCTGTTTCAGTCAAACTCAAACGATTGCAGCCGCGGAATTCTACGGTGCGCTGATGCTGTCATATGATGGGGCTGGTGGATTTGATGAATCCGTATACCCGTCGGCATGGTCCATCGCAACCAGTGAAGTGGCGGCAAACAGCGACACCGTATTCCTGGTTCAGCCTGACGCGCAGCGGGTATTGGCGCTTGATACAAATGGTAATACGCGAACGATGCTGAAAGGGGCGGCGTTCAGTCATTTGGTCGCCAACGATACAGTGGTCGCGGCGGCGATAGGGGACAGGCTGTACATGGTGCCCGCCAATGGCACAAGTAGTGTCCAATCATCGGTTGTACTCGAAACAGGCAGTGATATTGTATCGCTGGAACTTACTGGCGGCGCACTTTTTGCCGGAACGGTGTCGCGAAAAGTGTTGCGGATGCAAGTTCCCGACTTGCCCATTGCTGACGCCACTCAGATTCGCATCGTACCAGTAGCAATGGGGCTCTCCAATCCGCCGGTGATATTTAAAGTGGATGGCGCCTACCTGTATGTCAGCGATGGTGACACAGTTACCCGGCACAATTTAAACGATTCCATCGACGCTTTCGAGTTATTGGTTGTTGATGGCAATATTGTTGATATGGCGGTTGCCGGCGGCAATCTCTGGCTAGCCACAGCGGATGCAGTTTACGTGACTGAAAACGCCGCAACTTTTGGCGGCATGACCTTGTCGCCTTTCATAAACAGCGCGAAGACAATTACCAAAATCGAAGTCAAAGAAGACATGCTTGCACTCGGATATGGCGCAGCGGGCATGGCGATTGTTCAGACGCCACACAGCATATTGTCATCATCGGCAGCACTTGACAGTCCGACATTTGATGTTGTCGTAGTTGATGAATCCGCGCTGCGCATGTCCCTCAACGACATCAGTGGCGTGCAGGCAGTTGAGTATCTGATTGACAATAAAGTAGTTGCCAATGCATCTGGCGCGTCATTTAGCCGCACCGTGCCCTTGCCGGCATTTATTAAAAACGGCCAGGCATTTAAGGTACACGCAAGAGTGGTGTCTCCCTTTGGCGATGTATCTGCAATGTCAACAAGAGAACTGCGACTGTGGCGAGAGTCGCTACCGGAAAATAATGACAATTTTGCTGTATCCCTTACGGCAAGCGGTGTCAATGCACAGCAGGCGCTTGTCTTGTCGGCTGAGGTGTTCCACAGTGAAATGGCAGTGTCGATGGTTCAGTTCTACGAGGTGAATATTATTGATGGCAGTTTGAGCCTGATAGACACGCACTACGGGCCGGAGTATCGGCTTGAATTATCGTATGGCGAAACAGGGGTGTACCAGTTCATGGCGGTGGCTGTGGATACTTACGGAAACACTGCCGCATCAGAAGTGACAACCATTGAACGCTACAGTGATGATGCACCGCCTGAGGTTGCCGAAATACACATCGAAGGTAATCTTAGAAATGGTCAACCGATTGCGGGACAACCGTTTACGGTCATTGCGGAAGTTTTGGATTCGCAAAGCGGCGTTGCCGAAGCCCGATTGAAAAAAGACGGTCTGGTGGTGGCGTCACGATTTGATAACGGCCAAATAAGGTACGAGGAGTTCAGCGTCGCGCCCGGCGAGATTTTCAGCTACACTCTGGAAGTTACAGACGGTGCAGGCAACAGCGTTTTGCCTGTCCCTGCAGCTGTGTATACGGCCGACACGGACCTTGCGCCTCAGATTTATACATTCACCACTACCCCGCAGGAAGTCATTGAACAGGATGGATTTGACGCTACCGTTTGGGCATCGGATGATGTAGGCATCGTCGCTTTAAAAGTTCAGTTTATGGGCAAAGAGTTTGTGTATACGCCAGCAGTCGCCCAGAAGTCGTTGAGTCGCCAGTTTCATCTTGTGGATTCCAGAAATGAACGATTGCTTGAACCGGTCGATGAAGCCATCACAGCGATAGCCATTGACAGCAGTGGTCAGCAACACAGTGTTGTCAAATCTATTCGCGTGGTGCCGGACACCCCACCCAATGCCAATGCATTAACTGTGACTGTGCCACAGTCCGGTTTCTTCGACGCAACTGTAAACGTTTCGGTTTCGAATTTAAATTTGGCGGATGACCGGGGACGAACCGGTTTGATGGCGGAAATATTCGATATGCGAGATCTGTCCGTACCCGTTTATACTGTTACAGGCGCATGGTCGTTCAATGCCGCCATTCCCACACCTGTTGATAATACCAATGGAACCAGTTTTGAATTTTATGTGCGGTTGACAGACGAGATGGGGCAGTCAGCAAATTCTCGAATCTATACCGTCGAGTTGACCCAGATGCCCAACAACATTCGTTTCGATACCAATGGAGATGAAACGAAAAATCGGGATTTTGCAGACGTGGGTGAACAATTGCCACTGCAGGTCAAGGTATTGGATTCGGCTGCTATTCCGGTACCCAATCAAAATGTCGTTTGGCGCCTTGAATTTATGGAAACGGGCGCAATCACCGCGCTGGGTACATCGAGTACCAATCCTGACGGATTTGCCAGTTATGTGTTGAACGTGAACCACGCTGCAGGCAACTACCGGGTGCTCGCATCGCTGCAGAGCTATTCGTACATTCAAAATATTCATCATTTTGAAGTGGCGCCAGGGCCGCAGGATCATATCGAGATTGCCCACGTGCCGGCAATGGAAGCAGGTAGCGCATTCAGTTATCACATTCGTGCCGTGGATACCGCTTTGAATACCATCACTGGCGCAGAGGGCGAACAACTCGTTATATCATTGTTAAATGGCGAATTCCATTTTGGCTTCGCCGGTAACGTGTTGATTGAAACGGTGGAGGAGGAAGGCAATGTAATCGGGGAACGGGCCACTGTTGCGTTGAGCGCAGGAGAAGCCGTGGTAGACGTGGCGGCAGATGAAGTGACAGGTGTTTACAACAGCACCATTGCGCCCTTGGACGCGGGCTATTTTGTGACCTACGATCATGACGGCAGGTCCTACACGTCACCGATAGAAACCGATACCGTCGCGTTGACTGTCATGCCATCCGTGCCGGACAGTTTGCTGTTTGAACTGGCAAACATGAACAATCTTGAATTGGGTGATGCCGAGCGACTGGAGGTTGGAGAGACGGCCAGCGTACGGTTAAGCGTTGTTGACGCTTTTGACAACGTTGTGACACATGTGAAGCAGGGGGACGCATATGCGCGGTCGAGTTTCGCAGCGGAGGTACAAATTGATGAAACCACCAGCGCGCATAGTAACGGGGAGACGCGATTGACATTGACGCTTGTGGATGGCGCTGCAATATTCCCGGTGACTGACGATACCGTGGAGCAAGTGCGACTCAGCGCTCAGAATACCGTTACTGTTGGTGATGAATTCGATGAGAGCGATGTATTGAACCTGCAGTTCCTCAAACTGCGTCCGGCCATAACCAATGCACGTTTTGCCGTGGCTCATAATGATGTTAATCCACCTATCGAACTGACTTACAGTGAAACCGTGGCTGTGGCTGATGGCGGTACATTGGCTGAAGCCGTTTCTGTCTCGCTTGATGGTGTGCCTCTGACAGGAAAAGTGTCTGCAAATGACAAATCCGTTGGTTTTGCACTGACAGATGATGTGCAGCTGGCCAAATGCTACATATTGGATACTGCCGCATCATCACTTGTTGATGCATTTAATGAAGCGCGTGTTCTCAGTCAGACACTGACGGTATGTGCGCCCCACGTTGCTATCGGCGCAAATCGAACCGGGTATGTGCTGGAGAGGTCCGCCAACCGGCTTGAAATTCTGGCAGGAGAAGGAGTGAATCCCGCGAATATTACCAACGGAACTATTCATGTTGGCGTAAACACCGTGGCATTTGATTTTTCGACCGGCGTTTTTGCTGGACCGACTTTTGCCGAAGACGGCGAGAATTTGATTCTTTCACTGCAGGGAACAATTAAAGGCGAACCATCGCGGGTAGCCAATACGGTTTCGGCGGTTGCTTTGACTAAAGAAGGCGACTACGACACTGACGGTCTGCCCAATGCGATGGAAGATGCCGCTGGATTGAATCCATTGGCCGTTGATTCGAATGGTGACGGCGTGTCCGATACCGACGAAGACAGCGACGGCGATGGCCTGACCAACGGCGTGGAAATTTCCCTGGGAACGAATATGAACGCTGCGGATAGCGATGGGGATGGACTTACTGACGGCAGCGAAGTGAATGAATTCAGCACCAATCCGCTGAATACGGACAGCGACGGCGATGGATTGAGCGATGGGGCTGAAGTGACCACGTATAATACGGATCCAAACGCATCTGACGCCGATGGTGATGGTTTGAACGACTATGCCGAGGTTGTGGAATATCACACCAGTCCAGTGGACAACGATAGTGATGATGATGGGTTGACCGACGGCGACGAGGTAACGCTCTTTGGAACCGGTCCGCTGAATGCGGATTCAGATAATGATGGTCTTACCGATGGTATCGAAGTGGCGACCGATAATGACCCGCTCGACGCTGAGGTGAGAGATGTGTCGCCATGGGTGACAGCGCTTTCAGTGACACCGCAGTCGATTGAGCTTGAATACTCATCGTATGATTTGCAAACAGTCGCGCTCGAAGTGCTGGCAACCCTCACCTTGAGCAATGACGATGTTTCAGGCACACTGCTGACTGCCGGGGATTACCAGTCAGACGTTAGGGAGACTGTCGAATACAGCACCAGTGACAACGAGGGGGTAATCGTTTCGGTAATCGGTGAAGGGGAATTTGAAATCCTCGGAGAAGGGATTGCAACGCTGACTGCCACTGCTGGAACGTATAGCGCGGATTGTACTTTAACCGTTTTGCCTGAGCCAGCGTCAATGGTGATTACAGATGAACGCAGTATTTCGGAATTTACGGAGCTGACAACAGATTTAAGCGACAAGTACTTCGTTGTCGAAAGCGGTGGGCATCTTATTTTTGATGTTCCTGTTTTGATGGGGCGGCTTCGTGTGCGTGATGCAGGACAGGTGAGTGTCGATGAAGGTATTGAGCTGGAAATAGTTGAGTGGTTGGCCGTGGAGACGGGTGGGACGGTTGTTGCGACAACTGTAAACCTTCATAAAGGTGCGCAAATCAGTGGTAACGTGATAGCCGTGGATATGTTTGCGGGCGGCATGGTTGAAATGTCCGGCGGTACGATGACCCTGGAGAACTATACCGGTCAGCATCTATCCTTGGGAGATGGTGCCGTACTGACCGCATGGGCATCAAGTGTGGGGGGTTATTATCCGTTAAATATTGATGTAAGTAGTGAATTGCGTGTGGAGAATGGCGCTCGCATTGATGTGAGCACAAAGGGGTATACCTATGGCCGGACGTATAACTGGGTGACCCACGGGTCGTATGCGGGCAGTCA
>JAFGWT010000162.1 GCA_016937015.1 Deltaproteobacteria bacterium
GTTCCCGTATCCGTGCCGACACCCGTTCCCGTATCCGTGCCGACACCCGTTCCCGTATCCGTATCCGCAGCCGTATCGTTGATGGCATAGACCAACTCTATCCAGTCAATGTGACCATTGTCCTCAAAGTCATCCACGTCTGCGCCCCCAATAATGTATAAAATATGCGCCCCCGTATATTCAGGAATGGGCACCGATTGAGTCCGCCATGTATCCAGTCCCGAGGTGTACGTATTCATACTGCCAATCAAATCACCGGTGTCCTTGTCGTCCAGTACAAAGTCAAAATAGCCTTTGGAGGCATCGCCGGCATACCGAATGTTTATTGCTTTAACGCCGTCCAGATAGATTTTGTTGTACGCCACATATGCATCGGGAATCATATCCACCACGATGGTGCAGTCACTCTCACATCCCGGCGCGTACCGGGTTGCCGACACATCAATCACATCTGTGGATGCAAACCCTTCCTGCATGCCGTTACAATCGCCGGTATCCGATCCAAACACGCATTCCGCCTCGATGTGGGGGTCAAACACATACGGTTGGGAATCCTCACCGGTATCGCTATCCAAGTAGGTGCCAACGATAAGAATGGCGCGAGGGCGTATATTTTTCTGGCCATTGGGAGACACCAGCTGAAGGTCGTATCGCTGCATGGGGCGCAACGCCGTCTGTCGTTTTTCGGGAATGGTGGCAGTGACAGTTCCGGCATAAAAATCGGCTTCGGCGTCGGGCATATCAATCCATTTGCCGTTTCCTCCGTTAAGCCGCATCTGCAGACTGTATGACCCTAAAATGACAACCGAATCACCGTTGCACGAAATATTCCGCTGCACTTGGGGGTTTAGTCCGTTGACCTCAACAGTGATTGAGTACGGCCCGTTAACATCCACCCGCAGGGGCGCCTCCAGTTTTATGCGGGCCCCACCGGTGTCATCGGTCTGACAGGTTGCCAGCGGAACCGCCAGTCCCAGCAGGCAGGCAAGCAAAAAATGTCGGTACGTAAAAATAGTTTTTTTCACTGTATGCCGTGTCTCTTCAGGGCAACCGTTGCCTGTAATCATTCTTCAGCTTACCACTGAATGACACAGGAGTCATTCATCGGATTTTGCGCATTTGCAGTTTCTGCCCTCACAGTGCGTGATTGGGGAAGGGCGCCTTTTTACTGCGCCCGGAATATCGTCACTCTCCCCACCTCCCGAAGCCGCGGGGCCAGCCCAAGCGCGACCAGGTACACCGCAATGGCGATGCCAAATGATTCAGAGTACCCCACCGTGCGGGATACCAGAATGGAAATGACACTGGCCACCACACTCATCCAGCCATTGAGCGCCCATGCCCAGGGAATCAGCCCTGCTGCGGAACCGGGAATGATTCGCATGGCCAAAGGGAACGGCATGCCCATCACCAGCCCCAAAGGTGCCAGCAGCAGGAACGTGATGCTCAGCCGCGCAAACATCGGCAGTCCCAGCGCGGTTTTGTGCAGCAACGGGGGAAAAACCCAGGCCTGCAGGGACGCCAGTACAAATACCGCCAGCAGCACCAGCTGAAGCGTCGGGGTTAGTCGCGCCTCCTTGATTTGGCCGGCGATTATGCTGCCAATGCCGGAAAAAAGCAGCATGGACAGAATCACCACGGTCACCGCATAGGTGGGATGTCCCACAAACAGAATGAGTTCATGAATAAGCACGGTCTCCACCGCCAGATAACCATAGCCAAGGCACGCCACGTACGTGAGGGCCACCCCCACCGAATTCACCTTTGACAGACCGGTGGGGCCTCTGCGCAAAAGCGGCACAAACAGAAAGAGGATGCCGGCCACCACCACAAATATGACCTGAATTGAGAGGGTGCGGTAGAGCGCGCGCAGTGCGCTTGTGTGCCCTGACCCCCTGAAAAACCAGTCGGTGACGGCATACCTGAGCAGACTGATGTCGTCCAGATAGGGTTTGTTGTCCGTGAGCAGCGCTCGGCCGTAGAACATATCCACGGCCTGCTCGTCGGGGGCGGCGCCCGGATGCCATTTAAATTTGCACTTCATCTCTTTGGCCAGCTTTTCAAGGCGGCCTATCTCTGTTTGGGTCCAGGGATTTTTTTTGACCAGGATGAACTGGGCCTGCCCTTTGAGATAGGCAATATGTTCCCACGGTCGGCGAATCCCCCGGTCCATTAGCGCAGCGGCGGCGGAACGGGCCAGATTGGGGGTATAAAACCCACGGCCAAAAGAAATGGTGCCATGATCGGACAGGTGGTCGAGATAGGTGCCGAACGCCTCCCTGGTTTCAAGCAGTGACGGTGACCAGGCGTTGGCCAGCAGACCGGCATTGGAGTGGAGGTTGGCGTGCACCATCTGAATAATGTCATAGGGCTCTTTGGAATGAAGGATGGCCGCGCGCCCGTCCGCTTTGACCTGGCGTGTGTTGCCATGCAAAAACGGGTTCACATCACTTTGGGGGAAGCGGGTTTTCACCACATCGGCGATTTCGGCGGCAATATCCACCGCATCAATGTCGCGATGACCATACTTTTGCGCCACCGCCACCTCGGGGCCGGCGGACGATGCAAGAATGGCTATTTTTGCAGGCGGGTCGTGAAGCCGGTACACCAGTGACCGATTTTCATCCTGTGCTTTTCGATTTCTGTCTTTTTCGGTGAGAATCACCTCGGATGCAGAAGAGTTGTCAAGCAGCACATAAGTGCCCCGCTCATTCCGATGCACCGCCAGACGCGTCAGCGGTGTCCACTGGGTGTACGAAATATTCTTTTCCGAGTATCCGGCGGCAAAATGAATTTTCATTACCTCACCCCCAAACGCCGCCACGGTCAGCAATATCAGCACCAGGGCACCGGCGCCCAGAGATCCCAGCCACCATTTTTTATCCGCATTCACGAAAAACAGTCCCACCGCGGCTAAAATCGCCGCCAGGATTGCCGCAAAAACCACATCCGGACCAGCCAGATTGCCCAGCAGGGGAATAAATGCCAGGGCGCCAATGGCGCCTCCGATAAGGTCGGCGCCGTACAGATAACCGATATGCGCCTTGCGTCGATAAAAAGCACCTGAGAACGCCAGCCCCGCGCACACAAATGGCAGCATCAGGAGTGGCAGCAACAGACCGAACCAACCCTCGTTGAGCAGTCGCCCCTGAATGTTTGACCGCTCCTGATAGCGCAGCGGCGGCTTTTCGAACTGCTCAGTGATGGGAAATACCGTTGTGCACAGCACGGCCAGCAACATGGCAGCCCCCATGACCAGGGCCACCATCGCCAGCCGTCGTTCAAACCCTTTGTCGGGAATAATGTCGGGCCACAGGTGCTGGATGACTGCGCCGATGCTGATGCCCAGCAACGCCAGCGCCAGCGCCAGATGCGCGAACTGAGCAAAAAGGACCACGCCGAACAGCCGAGTAAGCAGCAATTCGAACAGTACCAGCGCGAAGCTCAATAAGAACATGGCCGCCGCGGTGGCGTTAAGAGAATTCATTTTGAAAATTTTCAGTGTGCGCATCAATTATTCTCACTCAGGCGAATCCCGTTGCACAGGGCGCCCCCTATTTATCGCCCCCTTTTTATCGATTGATATTTCACAATTATTGCAGACGATGTATAAACAGCGGCATCGTATCGCCTTTTGTTCATTTGTCCAGAATATCCGTCGCACCCCATCATGCATGACCATCCACCCCAAACCGTTCCTTTGGCCCGGAAGGAGGTGGAATCCCCCGAATATCCATAGCGTTCCCATACACTTTATGATAAAAGTCGGGCGCGTTTTTTTAACTTTAATATTCGAAAGGCCAAAAGAAGTTATGGATTCAAAGACAAAACTTACAAAAATGGAAATTTTTGCTTCCATTTTCCTGATTGGGGTCGCCTGTCTGATGCTGGAGCTCATTCAAACCCGAATGCTCTCTTTCTTTTTGGGCAGCATCAGCAACTTTCTCGCCATCCCCATCGCACTGTTCGGTCTGGCGCTGGGTTCCCTCTACTGCCACTTCTTTCATCGGGGCGACAGGGACAAACTCATCAGAATCGTATCAGTGCTGGTGTATCCGGTTCTGCTGATTACCTTTATCTCCTTCTTTTTTGTGGCTGACACCTTCTTTTCGGCGATTCATGTGGGCCTGTCCAAGCCCAGTCAGGACGTGGGGCGTACCATTGTGTATTCCCTTTACTTCCTGCCGGCGTACATGCTGTTTGGCATTCTGCTGTCCAGCTATTTCTCAGTGGCGTCCCACATGATTGGCAGACTTTACTTTTACGACCTGGTGGGCGCGGGCATGGGGTGCCTGATCACGTCGCTGCTGTTCACTTACAGCGACCTGCCCCCGGTAATCACCACATTGCTGCTCATCACCATGATGCTGATTTTTGTGATTCAGATTCAATACAAGGCCATCATTATGTCGGTGGCGCTTGTTTCGTTTATCATTCTGCAGGCGTTTACCTACACCGGCGTAGTGTTCAAGGAACACCCCGATTCCGACATTATCGCCGCCACCCTGTTTGGCCGCTCCCGTCGCACCGGTGTGACCGAAGTAACCGCCAAATGGAATCATCTGACCCGTGTGGGGCTGTATCGCAATCACGCCAATGATCTTAAAACCGACAAGGCCGATTTTGTCATTGTGCAGGACGATGGTATGAGCAACGTGGGGCTCATCAAGTACGACCCGGACATGGGCCCTGACTATGTGAAGGAACACCGAATTCACCATGCCCTGCCCCATTTGCTGGGCAAAAATCCCAAGAGTATCCTTGTGATGTTCGCGGGGTCGGGTAAAGACATGATTTTCCTCGATGCCATATCCCAGGGCGATGCGGTCATTACGGGGGTGGAGCTCAATGACGCTGTGCGGGAGATGGCCCTTCATCCTGCGGCGTTCTCGATGAACATCAGGCATTTCTTCAAAAAGCCCAACATCAACTACGTTATTCGCGAAGGACGCGACTTCCTGAACAACACACAGGAAAAATACGACCTCATCCTCGTGGCCACCAACGGGGCGGTGCACGCCAGCCGAATTGGCCATACCCGCAAGTATCTCGATACCTATGAAGCGGTGGAGTCCTATCTCGATCACATGCACAAAGACAGCATGATCATCTTTGTGAATCAGCCCATTGAACGAAAAATGGAGGCGTTCAGGCAGCTGTTTGAAGAACGGGGATTGCCCGAGTTCAACAAATGCGTCTATGCTTTTGGCAGCCGTGGCTCGGTAACGCTGCAATCGGCGGTTATCCAACTCAAACCGTTTACAGAACGTGAAACCGAAATCATTCACGACCAGCGTCGCAAAATCATCAAAAAATGGGAAACCGTGTACAACCCTGTCACCGGCAAGGGGAGCGATCGCTTCAAAGACTTTATCAATGTGCCACCCGAACAGCGGGGTTCCATGATGGTGGTGGACAACCAGCCGTTTATCCACCAGGTGCATCTTGATGAGTTTTCCCTCTTTCCGGAGGACAGGGATATTCTCAATCTGGAGTATGCCTCCAACTGGATTAAAATTTTCACCTGCCTGATGTTCGTTATCGTATCGCTGGTGGTCATCCTGGTGATTCGCTTCGCCGGCGCCAAAGAAAAGCGGTTGCCCATGTGGTGGCTGGCCTACTTCTTTGTTTCCGGGATTTCGTACATGGGCGTTGAAATCGGTCTGATGGGCAAAACCGAGCTGTTTGTGGGCAATCCCCTGTACGCCATTGCCATTATCCTGGCGTTCTTTTTGACCGCCAACGGACTGGGCGCCTGGCTGCAGGATAAATACCAGGTGATGCGCGGTATCAAAACGCTTATTTTCACCACGGCGCTCACTATCATCTGGGCGGTTATCTGTGTGGAAATTTTCAACAACTACTTGCTGTCGGTGCCCATGATTGTCAAGGTGCTGCTGGTGGCGGTGGCTGTATTGCCGTCCGGCACCGCGCTGGGAATGTATTATCCGTTCGGTGTGGCCACCCTGGCGAAAAACGGCAAAGAGGACTGCGTTGCGGTAACCTACGGCGCAGCCACTCTGTCGTCAGTGCTCGGCTCAGCTCTGGCCATGACCCTGCTGCCCAACTTCGGCTTCAATACCATCATCATCGCCGGCGCCATCGGCTACATCTCCGTCGCCTTCGTTTACCTGGCTGCCCGCAAATTCGCCCTCTAGACGAGCCGCTCAATCAGGCTTCTCGTACTCTCACAACTTTAAGCGACCTGCAAGCACGGGTGGTGGCAAAGTCGCCAAACTGACAATGCAGGCATACAGGCGGCATTCCCGCGGGAATCCAGTATATACGTATGGATCCCCAATCGGGTTGGGGATGACAATTCTGATTGTTTCTATTCCGGACAGGGATTCAGGGACTTTGCGGTTGCCCTGTACCGGTAAGGCCATTCTCTGAGCAAAAGCGCTGATTTCAGGGCGATTGTACTTTCTTTGTTCATTTTTTTGTGCTTCCTATATTTCCATTGAGCCGTGATTGTTTTTTTACACCGGGTAACGGCATTTTATAGTGTTTCAATTACATCAGGTTCAATAACGAAGGAGACAATTGAATGAAATCAGTGCTGGTTTTGATGGTGTGGCTCACCACAATTGCTATCGCCGCCAATGCGTCTGCGCAGGATACCGACGAAAAAGAACTGTACCGAAAAGGCAGTGCACTGTTTGATGCAGGACAATTCGAAGAAGCGGCGCAAACGTTCCGACGGGCATACGAAATGAAACCCCACTGGAAAATCAGGTATAATATTGGTCAATCCGAAGCGGCTGCGAAAAACTACGCCAGTGCGCTCGAACAATTTGAGGCGTACCTGGTGGAAGGGGGAGACGAACTGGGCGCGGAACGTGAAGACATGGTCACCGCAGAGATCCGTAAGCTCAGGACAAAGGTGGGTATCCTGCATATTGTGGCGCCTTCGGGCGCCGAGGTCTGGGTGGATGGCCGGCATCTGGGAAACACCCCCCTCCCCGGCAATCTTCGAGTAAATGCAGGAGAACTTCACGAGCTCCAGATAGTGTTCGAAAGCAAGAAAATCCTCACGCGGGCGGTTCGCTTAGGCAGCGAGGAGACCATCCAGATTGTCGCCGAGGCCCCTTCCAGCGAGACTGTCGCAGATGACAGCACCAGTGCAAAAGCGCCGGAAATTGCGACCGGTGATGATGTCAACGCTGGGGACAGCGAGGCCGCGTCTGTTCCGGTTGATAAAGAGACAGGCGAAAACAATGACACACCCGCATCAAAAGGCGACAATGCCCTGTCTGGCGCTGGATGGACGCTGATCTCCACAGGCGCCGCCGCACTGATAGCTGGCGGTATCGTTGGCGGACTGGCGATTTCGAAAAACAACGAGCTGAAAGACAACTGCGACACAAACACCCATGTCTGTACAGATGAATATGAGGGCACAGGCAGGACCGGAAAGGTTATGGGCAATCTCTCAACGGTGCTTATTCCTGCCGGCGCAGCCCTTGCCACTACCGGAATCATTCTGCTCATCATGCACAAAAAGAAAACAGAAACGGCTGTTTCATTCACCCCAGTCGCATCCCGCCAATTTGCGGGCTTTTCATTAAGGGGGCAATTTTGATGTTGTCTTTAAATACCACTTTTCGTTTAATTCTGTTCTGGGTGGGATTGTTGGCGATAACCTCATGCAACGCCATGGTGGGTCTTGACGAATGGACCTTTGATGGCACCGATGGCCCAGGGACCACGAGCCAAAACAATGGCACAGATACCTCCAGCGACAGCGCTTCAGCCACCGAAAGCAATACCGGCGATACGTCGTCAACCACCGGGAATTTTGACACCGAATCCGGCACGGTAACCCCGGATACCACTACCAACACAAACACGGATTCAGACACGGACACTGGCTCCGACTCAGACACAGACACAGATACCGACGCTGACACCGACACAGATACTGATGCGGACACAGACGCTGACTCGGATTCAGACACAGATACAGACTCAGACTCAGATTCAGACACAGACACTGACTCGGATTCAGACACAGATA
>JAFGWT010000163.1 GCA_016937015.1 Deltaproteobacteria bacterium
GAGGACGATTTCCCTGGTCTGGGTGGGATGCAGCCCGCCGATGTCCACGGCCAGCTGATTGTTGATAAATACCCAGACATCGTCGTCGCCCGTGAATTTGAGTGACTCATTGCCTTCGTACTTAAACCAGTAGCGCAGTTCGCTGGTAAAACTGAAGTTGTGCAGTTCCCCATCCACGCCGTCAGAGGCGCGTTCCAGGCCTTCGGCCACCCAGCCCGCATCATCCAGCGGGAAGAAATTGTCGTTTTCATAATAGTAGGTGGTGGCGTCTTCCTGCTGTGCAAGTGATAACGTCGATACAACGGTAATATTAGCGTCCGCGTTGTCGTTGTACCACTGATCATAGGCCTCTTTTGAGGTGGATTGATCGTCGTAGGGACACCGTACTTCGTCCGGGATATACTCTGAATCCCCGGCATCATCCGTATCAACAGAATTATCTGTGTCGTCGGTTGCCGTATCATCAACGTCATCAGTATCCGGGGGGGGCGGCGCGACCTCTCGGCCAGCCTCGCAAATACCCGTGTAGACCGGTTTGCCGTCTTCACCAAGGACGGATTCCACCATCCCGTAGGTCACGTCACTGCCGCTGTATGCCTGAAAATCCGGATGTTTTTTGGCGTCGCCAGCGGGAATCCCGATAAAATCGCGGTATTTAATGGAGACTTCCAATACTTCGGGCAGGGTGTCTTCCACTTTGTCGCAGACAAAACCGTCTTCTTTTTGGCATGTGGCGCTGCAGCCGTCGTTGTTTTGCAGATTGCCGTCATCGCATTCCTCATTGTCCCCTGGGAGGATAAACCCATCGCCGCAGGTGGACACACATGCGCCTTTGCTGCAATCGGGCTCTTTTTCGCAGTTCGCGCCGCAGCCATCCCAGATTTCGGTATTGCCATCGTCGCAGAACTCGTTGCCTTCTTTAACGCCGTCGCCGCAGACGGTCTCATGACAGGGGGTGCCGGGGGTGTCACAGGCCCAGCCGTCTTCGAGTCGACAGGTATCGGAACAGCCGTCCTCTGCGGTCTCGTTGCCGTCGTCGCATTCCTCTTTTCCGGCAACAATGCTGTCACCACAGGCTGCAGCCTCGCAGTTCTCGCCGTTTGAGGGGCAAATCCATCCCGCTTCCTGCTGGCAGTCCGCGCTGCAGCCGTCTGAGTCGACTGTGTTGTGATCATCGCAGGTTTCATTGCCACTGATATGGCCGTCACCGCATTCGATTGTGTAAATGCAGGGTTGGCCTGCCTCTGAGCAGACATACCCGTATTCGACCGCATCGCACAGGGCAGAGCAACCGTCGCCGGAAGCGCTGTTGCCGTCATCGCACACTTCGGGTTTTTCAATGACGCCGTTGCCGCAACCCGTGGTGTCGATTTCGACCGTTTCGGTGGCTGTATCATCCGTACCGTCGGGGGAATCCGTCGACGCGACGTCAGTTCCGGCATTAGCGGATGATGTGTCCTCATCGACACTGGCGGTATCCCCGTTCGCACTGGAACCGGTATCGCTGACTATGGCGCTGTCAAAGTCGGTGGACTGACCGTCGCCATCTTCGCCGTCATTGCCTGATGAGCAGGCAAACACGCATATGAATGCGGTGATTAGAACTGATTTGGTTATTGTGGACTCCATCAGCATGGATGCCTCCTGACTGAAAGTGCAAACTGTATCCAGTGACCGTTGCCATCGACGGATGCGTTGCGTCTGTGGTTTGTTTTTGCGGATTGTCATCGTCTCCCGCTCCCTGTGACAAGGGTGGCAGACAGATTATCACACATCGGGTGTTTCATGACATATTTTTAAGGCATCCGCTTTTTTCGGCTGTATTTTTCGGCTGCATTTTTGGGCTGTATCGGCTGTATATGATGCCTGCAACGATTGCGGTGAACGGTGCTGTTGTCACAAGACCAAAACTTCCAACAAGAATATTGAGGATTTCGGCGGCAACAAATGGCGCGTTCAGCAGGTTTTGCAAAGGAAATCCTTTGGCCTGAAACACAAGAAACATCATCACATGGCTTGACGAATACGCCAGCAGCAGGGTGGTGGTCATGGTGCCAACCACTGCTCTTCCAACCCGAAGCCCTGAACGGATATGCGCAAGATACCCAATGTCAGGCTGGCTGCGATGAATTTCGTCCATGCTTGCCGCGATGTCCATGGCAAGGTCCATTACCGCGCCCGAAGATGCAATAAAAACAGAAGCGACAAAAACAGCGGACAGATTTATGTCGGCATATCCCGAATACAAAAGAGATTCCGCAAAGGGACGCACAGCGCCATGAAGCCGGAACTCGCTGTTAAACCACACTGCAAGGGCACACGTAAGTGACGCGCCCAAAAGCGATCCGGCAAATACTGCCACTCCGCGACGATTCAATCCGCCAACCGAAAAAGTAATGACGCCGGTAATCAGCGCAACGAATCCCATTCCCAGGGGTATGGGCGCCCAGCCTTTTAAAATCAGTGGAAAGTAGAGCTTCCACAATACCAGCGAGGTGAAAATAAAGGACAATACAGCCTTGAATCCTGTTCCTCCCGCCACGACCAGCAGTAGGATGCCAAAAGCAGCGATTAATACCAGCTGGAGCGCCAGGCGATAATGTCCCCGTGCGGTGCCGTGCATCAGGTTACCGTCTCGTGCGTCGTATTCGATAAGAACGCTGTCGCCTGGCTCAAAATATTCATCGAATTCCATTTTGCCGGTGAGGTTGTTACCTACATCCATGGCTTGACCTGCATGAGGACCGCTCAGCAGGCGGACCTTCAATGTCTGCCGTCCCGTTTTAATAATGCTATGGGTCTGTATGAGGCTGTCGTCGATGGAAAGCACCTTCGCCTTGGCGTGAATCCCATTGACGGGCGCCGATTCGGGCGCAGTGTCCGCAATCGAGAGGCAGACACATGCGCCGGCAATGACCAGACAGAACAACAGGTCCCTTCCTGTTGCAGCTTTTTTTAAAAATTGGGGGAATTTCATTTGTGGAAGTTCTTATCAGAATTCACTGATGGTGTTGGCACATGAAGTAAGATGCGAAGTCGCTGAACTATTCAGCAATCGGCAGCTGCTGACGAATGCCCATAATCGAAGCGATTTTCTTTGCGATGTCTGTATTGTCGTAGAAGCCATTGAAAGCGTCGGCCTTTACGCCCGTTGCAAACAGAGGTACTGGTACGCCCGTGTGAGAATAGGAAGTCCAGCCGATGCTTGCGTTCTCATTGAGGACGTGCGTAATGGTGACAGTGAAGGGATCATATCCGGCGTAGAGCCATTTGTTCTCGTCGGTGCTGTTACCGTTGGCGCCAGTCATGCTCTTCTGGTATGCATCGTTCAGTTTTTCCTGCTGGTACCCATTGAGGGTCGAATAATCAAGGCCAAAGTACGCCAGCATTATGTCCTGGGCAACGGAATTGCTTTCCAGACTTGTGAAGTTGGCACCGCCAAATTCCGCTTTGTGCGCGGACAGAACAGAAATGCCAAACTCGGTGAAGCTCATGTTCTGGCCCAGCAGTGTCTCGTAGTGCGCGCTGTATCCGGTGGTGGCGTGACCAATGGTCATACCGCCGGTTTCGTGGTCGCCGGTCACAACGATGAGTGTGTCGTCGGGATACTGGTTGTAAAAGTCAAGGGCAACGCCAACAGCGTCGTCAAAGTCAAGCATGTCCCCGATATTGGCCATGGCGTCGTTGGCATGACCCGCCCAGTCGATTTTTCCGCCTTCAACGAAAAGAAAGAAACCGTTGTCCTGTTTGTGCTGTTTTCGTTTGGTCCATGGATGCCATCCCCAGTGCCACTCACTCTGCTGTTTCGGCTGGGCAGATAAAACCGAAATGGCAACGTCAGTGATTTCAGCCAGGGTCAGGTTGTCTGCGAATCTATCCACGTTGGATGTGTCGATGGCGTAGGGCATGGCGTTGCTGTCCTGCAGAACAGGGTTCGAAGCAATTACTTTGTCTATGGGGTTTTCGTAAAGGTCCATAATGCCATCAAAAGTATTTACGATGGTATAGCCGGCCGCTTCAAAAGCCGCGTCCGTCTCTTCGTCTGTTTTGTGAAATGCGCCGCCGCCGAAAAAGTCGTATCCGCTCAAGGCTGCCTGGAGGGCGATATCTTTGTAATCATTTCGGCTTGGAACCTGAGCGTACATGGCTGCGGGAGTGGCATGGTTCAGAGAAACGCTGGAGATAACGCCCACTTTTTTCCCCTGTTCCTTTGCCAGCTGGGCAACGCTTTTAAAATTCATGGTTTTTGCAGCGTCCATGCCAATGGTGCCACTCTGGGTTTTAAGACCACAGCTGAAAGCGGTTGCCGAAGAAGCGGAGTCTGTCATCAATGCAAAAGAATCGTAAGTCATTTGCATTCCGGCTGCAGGCATTTGGGTCATGTTGAGGCGGTTACCAGATTGCGCAAGGTCTGTGGCGACCGTTGCATCGCCGCCGTTAAAGGTTGTCAGGTAGGCTTCCGTTGCCTGAATCTGTGTGGCGCTCATGCCGTCGCCAAGAAAGAAGAAGACATACTTTGGAGATTTTTGTCCCCTGTTTGCAGAGGCGGCCGTTGGCACTGCCAGAAGCAGTGCGACAATTAAAATGAGTGTTTTTTGCGTTCCGAATTTCATGGAAGAAAACTCCTTGTTTCGAGGAAATATCCTCTGGTTGAACGAATTTCTGGCGCATGGGCAACACCTGCAAATAAATGGCTTATGCCCAGCTGATGACGGACTGTAGCGGGCTTATGTTACCGATTGAGGAAGACTGTGTGTCTATTGCGAAAACGGGAAGTAACAATAAAATTATGAGTGGATTCAGGATGGCGGAAGCCGGAAGGGATTGTCGGACATTTTGCCGTCCCTGTTGCCGGGCGCTATTGTCCAATGGGTTTGCCGGCCGGGTTAGTTGGAGGGAAGGGCGGAATGTCTGTTTCTGGCGATGTTTTTGTACCACTTTTTGGCCCGTTTTCCTGGGACGCCTTCCACAATCATTTCCTTTTTAATCTGCTCGTATTCCTCCTCACTGGCGGACGTGATGACTTCGTGGAACTGATCAAACACCGAGGCCGGTTCGGCGCCGCGATGAAGCGCCAGCAGAATTTCCTTAAAGCGAATGACGTTGTTTTCAGATTCAGTTGTTTTGTTCATATGACCTCCCTGTATTGTTGAAAGTCTTTTTTGGTAATTTTGTAAAATATCAGTATTTGTACTTCTGCCACCAACGTAATCTCGGTTGGTGTCGGCGCAAGGGCCCTGGGTTCGATTTAACAACACTGTTGCATTTTATTCCGATATATTCAGAAGAAAGGGGCGGCGAAATGTGGGATATGTCGGATATATGGGGCCGGGTTTTTTTTTCGCTTTTTTTATCAAAAGATTTTTTATTTCGTTCGAGTGTGGTTTTTTGGGATTCTTTGTTGAACATGGAGGGCAATCGAATTCTATATTCAGCTGAATAGTAAAGCCGCGTCATCCCTGAAGGCCTCATGATTCTACACAAGTTTTTGTTGACATATATCTGCGTGATATAGCCATGATTCGTCGTTCCCGCGGAGGCGGGAACC
>JAFGWT010000017.1 GCA_016937015.1 Deltaproteobacteria bacterium
ATGACGCCAGACGGGCACGATCATTTTCAACATTATTGGTAATGAAGTGCTTCACGCAGGCCGGAACATACTCCTGCACTCCAAGGGTGTACGCGGTGCCCAAACGGCCGAGGAGGAACGGATCTTCCCCGTAGGTTTCCTGGGCACGACCCCACGCCGGATGTCGAAGGAGATTTACCGTAGGGGCAAGCAACATATGATGTTTCGACGCCAACACTTCCTCGCCCTGGGCACGTCCTATCTCGTACTCGAGTTCCATGTCAAAACTGGCGCCCCGGGCCACCGAAACGGGAAACGAGGTGGCGTAACCCTCATTTCCGGCGCTCATGTACAAATCCGTCGCCAGGTTCAGTCCCCTTGGACCATCGCGAAACTTGAATCCGCGAATGCCGGCCACAGTATCGTCCATCTGTCTGAAAATATCGCGGTCGTTCTTCAGCCCCTGCGTATCGGTACCGGTCATCTGAGTGACCTTCTGATCAATGCTCATACTCGCAAGGTCCAGTTGCACCTGTTCGCGCACACTGTCACTGGGCACGTATGGTCTGGAGTAAGGCATCTGGTAGCTCACGTCCTCACAAATCTCATCTTTTTCCAGCGCTTCCCGTTCCGCATACTCAACCACCTTCTCCAAATCATCATCGGACAAAACGCCAGAACCACTGTCGCTATCATCCTCATCTTCCACATTCCCGGACTGGGTGCTCCAGTCATAGTGGGAACAGGCAACAATCAGCGCAGACATGAGTAAAGACAACAAATAACGCGCATTTTTAAAAGCAATGCATAAGACAGGGCTGGACATAAAATTAATCCCTTTCCATTAATCATGTTTAGTTGGAGTTTCATTTCCAAAAATATTGAGAAACGCCAAAATCCATTTCATATAATTGGTTCGAAGGCGCTAAAATCTTACAAATTATTTATTTTTTTTCAACTGTTCTAAACCTAATTGCAGGGTAATCGCAATGTCGCCCGATATATTTTCGCTGTTCTTATAGATATTCTTTAACATGGTGCTTCGAATGTGATCGATACTGTACGTCGGGCGCGGTACTCGGCAGAACAGCATCGAGGACAACCCATGTGCAGCCCGGACGCCATCGCATCCATCAATTGCCACACCTTAGAATTGAAAACAGAATAACTCTGTAACCATTTGACAACACGGGGTTCCCTTATTGAAAATATTTTATACAACCATCCCTGAAGACGCACCTTCTCCAGACCTAAACGCACATCAGATGGTCGAATCCGTGCTCATCGTGCTACCGAAACATCGGGCTTTCCGGGCTTAAGGATTCCACCAACTTTAAATTGTTTCGGTCTAATCGCTTAAAAACCGCCAGTTATCAATTTTCTTTCGCTGACTCGCCCTGGGCATCGGTGGTGGGGGCGTCTTTAGAGTCTGGGGGCAACGTGATAAGGGCTGTGCCGCTGATGTTGTTCAGCATGGCCTCCATGTTGGCCCGCTGTTGTTCCTGGGCAATTTTTTCAAGCGCGTCCTGCTGTCTGGCAAGCTCCACATAGATGCGGATGTTTTTAACCGCTTTGTCAAAATTCAGCGCATTATCGTGACACAGTCCCAGATAGTAATACACGTCTGGATGGCGTTCCACATAGTCCGCATGTTCTCTTGCCAGCTGAGTGAGAACGTCAATGGCATCTTCGCACTCGGTGCTGTCGGTGGGACTGGCATTGCGAAAATGAAGGTATCCCTTTAAATGAAGCATGGTGGGCCCACCCCTGCGCCACAGTTTTTCAGGTAATAGGAGAAACTGCCCCAGGGCAAACTGGTACGCCTTTTTGTTCAGGGAGAGCGCCATGTCTGCTGTGCTCTTTTCGAGAGTCTGAATGTCGCTTCGCCTCATCCCGGCCGCCGGGCTGACCGGTTCAAATTCAGGTGCATCCGCAACTGCCCGCCCCTGCAGCAAAAGCAGCATTCGGGCTGCCAAATCGACGCTGGGGTTGGTTTTATCTATCTGCAGCGCCTGTCTGACAAACCATGCCGCTTCGGTTTTACGCCCATTCATGAGTAGCGATGTCGCCAGTCTCGACATATTTTCGGCTTTTTGTGTGCCTTCACCCAGTCCGGTCAGCTGATGTCGCAATTTGCCAAACTGCCAGCTGCTGGTATAGATGGTGGCCAAATAGCCCGCGTACTTTCTAAACGAAATCAAATCCTTTGGGGCAGCAAATTCAATGTGCGCATTGTCGTCGGTGTTTATGGGCAGACTATCCCATCCATCCCTGTCCTTACCGTTGGTATAGGTAAGGACTTCGTCGCGATTGGCTAAAAGCACACGGGCAAACACATCAGTAGCGCTGAAAATATACGCCCGGTTCAATTCCCTTTGAACCCGCCTGTCTGCAATAATTTTATCCATGCGCTCCAGATTGAATTCAAGGGGTTCAAACGATCCTAAAAGCACCGTATCCGACGACAAATCCTCTGCGCTAAACAGCATCACGTGGGGGTACACGCTCGCAAATGTACGAAATATCGTTTTAATGTTACCCGGTGACATTTCATAAAGCTGAACCCACTGCGCAAAAATGCCGTCATTTTTCAGCGCCCGCGACGAGGACCTGAACGCGTCGCTGGTAAACATATTCGACACGCCGGTAATCCAGGGATTAGACGGTTCCGATATAATAACGTCATACTGTTTGGGGGATGCGGCCAAAAAATTCCGCCCGTCATTTGCAAACACAGACAGGCGATCATTGATTACAAAAGTGTTGGGATCGTTCCAGTCAAATCCGGGATCAGACTGGTCCCGGTATACCAAATGATTCACATCGAATTCCGGCTGCACCGGCGCGCCGTCGATGCCTCCAAACACTGATGACGCCTCAATAACCGCGCTTTCGAGCTCCACACAATCCACATGCTTAATAGGAAACTCCAATGCGGCGCCCACCGTCACACCGGAACCAAACCCCACAATAGCCACATCGAGATTCTCAGGTCCGCGGGGATGAAACAGCAGCGGGTATGCGGCCACCATTACCTGGGTAGGCATGTCGTCGCCGTTTGACGCATCCACCTTACCATTGTTTTTTAGTGCGATGTGCCTCCCCCACATTTCTATGGAAACCGTGGTAGTCACGCCGTCAGCATAATATTTTATGTCCGGCGCCCCCCAGGATTCCTCATCAAGGGCGTCCGCCATCAACGAAATCCGAAACACGCCAATTGTCAGCTTCGCCGGGTCCCAGCCTGGCGCCTGAAACAGAAACAGTATTGTCACCAAAGCCGCAGGCAACGCAGCCGCAATTCGCATAACGCCTTTAAACCCGGGCGTCACCAGCAGCAATGAGACGCCAATGAACGCATAAATACCCACAGATAAGAAGTAAGAACTCTGCATCCCGGCGCCGTTGAATGTACGGGAGAAAAAAGGCACAAACACAAAAGCGGATAAAAACGATCCGCAAATGGCGCCCAGGGTATTGAGCGCATAGACACTTCCCACGTCCTTGCCCACACTGTCCAGTGAAGCAGTGACCGCCTTTATGGTGAGCGGGAAAGTTGCACCCATGCCAAACGTCACCGGTACCACTGGCAGCGATGCCACAATAAACATAATAAACTGCACCAGCCCCACGTGCTCTTCGTAGTCGTCAATATTGGCGGTAACCATTCTGGCAAACAATTGAGGCAAATCATCAATGTACAGATAACTGGCCATAGCCAGGGCCGCAATGGAGAGCTCCACGATGGCCAGCACAAATACCGGATTTCGCATCCTTTTAGAGAGTCGTGAAAATATGGCGGAGCCAAAGGCCAGACCGATTAAAAATGCAATAAGCACAATCGCAAACGAATACACAGATGACCCAATAATCATGGCCATGGCCCGGTTCCAGACCACCTGAAGATTCATGGAAGCCAGACCAGACAGAAAAAACGCGAAGACGACAAACCAGCGGGCTGTTTTCGAAATGGGGAGCATCCCTACCGGTCTTTTCAGCAGTACATCATTCAAATCCAAATCGGCCAAATCCAAATCGGCATCATCCAAATCGGCATCATCCAAATCCGAGTCATCGTCGTTTTGTTTTGTGGACTCCAATCGATTTCGGTACAGGAGAATGACCAGACACAATATGAGGTTGATGACACCTGCTGTAACGTTGGTGGCCCAGAGGCCAATCGTCTTCAGCAGTATAAAAGTGGCACCAAACACACCGAGAACCGCGCCCACCGTATTTAGTGTATACAAAAGTCCAATACGCTGTCCGGCGCGTTTCATGTGGGCAGCACTTCGCATGAAGTGTCTGGAAAGCAGCGGCAGCGTGGCCCCCATACAGGTAGCCGGAATGATGAGCACCAATGCGACCGCAATAAACCGAACAAATGAGAACAGCAGAAAACTGTTACCCATATGAGCGGTCATCAGTGCGTTCACGTGAGGATAGACATTGTGAATAATAAACGGGATAATAAATGCACACACCCCCACAACACCTTCCGCGATAGCATATGCGGCCACGGGCTGTTTGATGCGATCAGCATATCTGCCAAAAAGCCACGACCCCAGGGCCAGTCCCCCCATAAAGCACGTGAGTACGGTGGATACCGCCAGCGTGGTGGCGCCAAACACATGTTCCAGATATCGAATCCAGATGGTTTCCAGTGTCAGGCTTGAAAAACCGGACAGTATAAAGGCAATGAGTACAAGTGGGTGCACGGTGAATCCTTAACAGGCAGGCGACGGGTTATGCCGCACCACCACGATCCTTAGACCATTGAGCCGGATCCTGCTGCCAGGCGGCAATAATTTCTTTATGCTGCGCTG
>JAFGWT010000164.1 GCA_016937015.1 Deltaproteobacteria bacterium
CATCTGTGGCGCATGCCCCGCCGGATACACCGACACCAACGGTGACGGCACTCAGTGTGACGACATCAACGAATGTACCCTGGGCACCGACAACTGTGATTCGCTGACCACCTGCACCAACACCACAGGCGGATTCAACTGCAGTGGATGCCCTTCGGGGTACAGCGATACCAACGATGACGGCACTGTGTGTGCTGACATTAATGAATGCACTGCGGGAACCGACAACTGTGATTCGCTGACCACCTGTACCAACACCGCTGGCGGCTTCTCATGCAGCGCGTGTCCAGCCGGGTATACCGACACCAATGGCGACGGCACCCAATGCGCCGACATCAACGAATGCGCTTCAGCCGGTGCGGCAAGTTGCGGGGTGACCAATGGCGGGACCTGCCTGAATATTGGCGGCTCGTATGTATGCACAGGATGCCCGGACGGGTATGCCCTTGCCGCTGACAGTATGTCGTGTACTGAGATTGACGAGTGCCTGTTAAATGTGGATGCCTGCGACGAGAGAGCCACGTGCGAAAATACCGATGGCAGTTACAGCTGCGTCTGCAATGCCGGTACCTCAGGGGACGGCTTTAGCTGTACCGAAATTGAAGTGACTGGCCTGCCGGAGGGTGAAACACCGATTCAGGGGCCAGATGTACCGGTATCGGGGACTGGCGAACCGGGCACTGAAATAACGGTCATGGTTGATGGCACTGCAGGGTGCACGGCAACGGTGAACGCATCGGGCAATTGGCAGTGTGATGTTCAAGGACTCTCTGATGGAAACCATACCCTCACGGTTGAAGGCCCCAACGACAGCGGAGAAGAGGTGGCCATTGTTGTGGACAGCACTGTATCGGCGACTATCACGCCCCCTGCGGGCGGCAGTATTTTGTCATCTTCTCCCAGTGAATTAACGGGTCAAGGCGAGGCAGGCGCGAGCGTCACCGTCACAGTTGACAATATCGAAATCTGCACCACGCAAGTCGATGCGTCAGGCAACTGGCAATGCGATATTGGGTTGTCGATGGACAGTGGTGATTATGTTGCCCGTGTCACCATCACCGACATGGCGGGCAATGTGGCGACGGATACCGTAACATGGGCAGTGGACAAAACCACGAGTGGCAACATCGACAAGGTTGCGGTGCACGAAGATTCTCCAACGACAGAACTGGACGGCACCGGTGAACCGGGCGCCACTGTCACGGTGACACTGGCGGGCCAGAAGTACACCACCACTGTTGACGAAACAGGCGCCTGGTCCGTTGAGATACCTACACCATCAGAATCCGGCACTTACTCTGTGGATGTGACTATTACAGACGACGCCGGCAACACCGAGACGATCAGCGACACTTTTGAAGTCGAGGAAAAAAACACCGGCGCGCCACCTGTGGATGTGACCTCTATTGATGAGCCGAGCAATACCGTAAGCGGTGGTGCAGGCAGCTGTTCTGTATCTGGAGTGCCCCGAGGTTCTGGTGGCAGCGGCGTTCTGTTGCTGTTGCTGTTGCTATTGGGGGGATTGGCAGTTCGACGGAAGGGGGCAGAAAAATGAATATCTGTATCAAACCACAGACAACTATATCCTTTGTCATGGGCGCTGTTTTTGTTCTGATGATGATTCTCCAGCCAACACCGGGCGCGAGCCAGGACCGGGCAATAAATACCCAGTCGTTTCAACCGTCGCCATTTATGAATGACCTGTACGAAGTGGAACAGCCCAATACGATGGATGACTGGTATCGATGGAACGCCGGACTGTATCTGAATTATCAGAATGATCCGCTGGTCATCAGGAATAACAACAACGGCGTTGTACGAAAAGTTGTGGGGCACCAGTTGACCGCAGACGTTTTATTGGCCTTTAGCATTGTGGAATGGATAAATGTCGGAGTGGTGTTTCCCATGCATCTTTATCAGGACGGAGATGGGTTTACCGCGAACGACATCCCCAAAAAGTTCAGCTCTGGAGATATTCGGCTGCACACAAAATTTCGGGTGTTTAAATCAGCGTCAGATCGACTGACATTGGCCATAGCGCCTGTGGTTGGTTTTCCAGTGGGGCGAAGCTTCGACAATTTCTCCGGCGCTGAAGGAATGACATTTTTGCCCCGAGTGCTTTTGGACGTTACTTTTAACAGATTTGATTTGTTGTTCAATGGCGGCTATCGCTTCAATGACAATGTTGAAGTGGGTGGGGTGAATATAGCCGATGAACTGGAAGTGGGCATTGGCGGCCTGTTCCGAATATTGCCGGAGCGGTTGAGCGCCATCGCCGAACTCACCGTCGCCACAAGGGCAGCTAAGCCGTTCTCGGTCATTGAGGAAACTCCTATTGAATTCAAAAGCGGCGTTCGCTGGTTTGTAAAGAAATGGCTGCACCTCAATATAGGGGCCGGACTGGGATTGACTTCGGGTTACGGCACCCCGGATTATCGCATTATCGCGGGTGCTGCAGTGACCAGACCCGAAGAAACGCCTACCTGTTCAGAAAACGCAAAGCCGATTGAAAAAAGGCCATCTGAAATCGTAGACGCCGATGCCGACGAAGACGGCATCGCTGACAATGAAGACCAATGCCCCGAAGAACCGGAAGACCTGGATGGATTCGAAGACAAAGACGGTTGTCCGGACAGGGACAACGACGGAGACGGAATTACCGACGACAAAGATCAGTGCTCGTTCGAAACCGAAGATATGGATGGTTTTGACGACGACGATGGCTGCCCCGATGTGGATAACGACCAGGATGGCATCGCTGACATTGATGACCAATGCCCGGACAGCGCCGAAGACAGGGATGCATTTGAAGACACAGATGGCTGTCCTGACCCGGACAATGACCGAGACGGGATTACCGACGTTGACGATCAGTGTCCCCTCGAACCCGAAGTGATAAACGACAATAGAGACGAGGACGGCTGCCCCGATGTGGAAGTTAAAATTGAAAAAGGCGAAAAAATAGAGATATCCGGCAAGATTCACTTTGTTTTTGACGACACGCGAATTCTGGAAAAAAGTTACCCGGTTCTGGACAGTCTGGCATCGACTCTGACAAATCATCCCGAGATTCTGCTGTTAAAAATTGAAGGCCACACCGACACCCAGGGGGGCAACTGGCACAACGAACAGCTCTCAAAAGGACGGTCAATAGCGGTGCGAGATTATCTGATATCGCACGGTGTGGACAAAAAGCGCCTTCAGGCCAGAGGCTTTGGGGCAACAAGACCACTGGTCAAGCCCGAAAAAACCGACGCGGACAGAGAACAGAATAGACGCGTCGAATTCATTATCCTGAAATTGGCGCCCACTCAATAAATATTGCTGCGATACTTTTGCTGCATCCCCTGAAGGAATTTTCTGAAAACCTGATCTTTGCATTCGCGATACTGCCGATGGCTGGGATGGCGGAAAAAAGCGCTGAGTTCGTGTTTACTGCACAGACCCCGCCTATTGCACTTTTCACGGAATTTGTTCAATTGAATGCCATTCAGGAATCGATGCGCAGGGGCGAATCCTGTATTCGCCCTTTCCCCGCACCATCAATTATCTCGGGCAAAAAGAACCTCAGTGACGGCCCTGAAAATTTATATGTCGTCAGACAAAATACATCAGGGTCGTCCCCCGCTAACCAGGTCGCCAACCATTTTGCCAACAGGACCGTTCGGAGATCTTTGCAGAACAGCTGCGCACGGGGTCAGCGTTGAGGGGCTGTTGCCCAGATAGAATTTTCACGATGATCGCCGTTTCGAAACAATATTGCCTGAAAGCAAAGTCAGTCCCTGATGCCATATGAGCCGCTATGTAACCGGGTTTAGTGAATCTGCGTCAAATCGTGGTCTTTCTCCATTCCCACAAAAAGTGTGTTTCACCCTTGTTTTTCGTACCAAAATGAATTGGGCAACAGCCCCTGAACACCTGGCCCCCTCCCCACTATGCCTGAGAAATGTCACCAATGATCCGGTTCACTTTATCATTCCCGCATCGTCAATGATCCAGTTAAACTCGTCGATGAGACGTTGCCGTGCTGTTGCGGCTTCTCCAGCGCTGTATGTTGAGCCCGGGGCGTACAATTCAAAATTTTGCTGAACAGTTTGCGCCGCCCAGCTGATGAGAATTTTGTCATAGAAAGCTTTTTGAATATTCTTGTAGTATATACCCGTCGCCACATTTGAAACATCCCAGCCACTAATATCCTGATTAAATAAATAATGTGTCG
>JAFGWT010000165.1 GCA_016937015.1 Deltaproteobacteria bacterium
TCAATATCCTGACGCAACCGCTGCATGACGGCGGTGGTGCCAATCATGTCGCTGCCCTGCCTGAGCGCTGCATCCCGCATCAGCACTTTTGCAAGTTGCCCCTGCCGCATCGCGCCTTTTTCCAGTGCCTGAATGAGCAGGGTGGTACGCATTTCCGCCGCGGCCAGCGCACTGACTGCAGATAAAAATGCCGGATCAATGTGCTCAAACGCATTCGCTTTAGCGGCATCGGCCGTCAATACTCCCAGCAGTTCATCACCGTTTCTTAGCGCGCACCCCATACAGGCATGTATTCGAGTGAACGCACCATGGTCACTGGACAGCATTCCGTCGTAAGGATCCGGCAAATCACTTTCGCCAGGAAAAAACACGGGGGCATCCGAGCGGGAGATAATCTCCAGCCGCGGATGTTCCCTAAGTGAAAATCGTCGACCGAGTGCATCGGCTGACAACCCGGTGGCGACAACAGGGACAAGTTCATCGCCATCCAGCCTAAGCAACGCGGCCGCATCGTAAGGAATTATTTTTCCAAGCGCATCAAGCAGCCGATTGAAGCGCTCTTCCGAAGACAGTGCTGTGGTTAAGTTGGTCGCTATCGAGACTAAAGTATGTAACTGGTCCATGTTGTTAAACATACAACATGTTGCAGATATCGCAACATAATACATGTTGCATAATTAATAACATCGATTGTAACCCATTGAAATTACGTAGCTCTAATTGCGGCACGGGTGTTGCTGTTACTCCGGGCATAACAACAACCCACTTACGGAAAGGTGGCAATCATGAATACACATCAAAATCAAGCCCTTGGTAAACTGGTCACGGAAATCCCGGGCGCCGCGCGTATTTTTCATGAGCACGGCCTGGATTTTTGCTGTGGTGGCAAACAGACGCTGGCAGAGGCCTGCGAATCAAAACGCGTGAATCTTGAACAGGTGCAAACAGCGTTATCGGCAATCGATGATACCGATACTGCGCACATTCGCTGGGACAAACGTTCGCTTGAAGCGCTGGTTCAGCATATTCTGGACAGGTATCACGCTGCATTGCGCACAGAACTGCCATGGCTGGTACAGCTCGCAGAAAAAGTTGAAGACGTGCATCGGGATGCCCCCGCCCGGCCAACTGGCCTGGTAAAACTGCTTCGGGAAATTCAACTGGCAGTGGAGAGTCATTTGGGTAAAGAAGAACAGATTTTGTTTCCCCTTATCCTTGCCGGTCACGGCGATAGAGCCCATATGCCGATTCAGGTCATGCTGCAGGAACACGAAGACCACGGGCAAAATCTGCAGCGTATCCGAACCCTGACATCGGATTTGACGCCGCCGTCCTACGCCTGCAGCAGCTGGAAGGAACTGTATCGCGCGCTTGGTAAACTGGAAGTGGATTTGATGGCGCATATTCATCTCGAAAACAATGTCCTGTTTCCCCGGGCGCTCGCTGGTGAAGACGTGCACACCCCCGCAGGAGAGGAGTAGAAAAATGAAAGCCAGAAAAATATCCAATACGGTGACATGGCTGGGCGCGATTGATTGGGATAGACGCCTGTTCGACTCGCTCATTCCACTGCCGGACGGCACCACATACAACGCGTACCTGGTGCGCGGCGACAGCAAAACGGCTTTAATTGATACTGTAGATCCATCAATGGCTCACGTTCTGCTGCGACAGCTTGAAGATGTCCCGCAAGTGGACTATGTAATTTCAAACCATGCGGAAAAGGATCATTCCGGCGCCATTCCCGAAGTATTGAAACGCTATCCGGAAGCGGTGCTCCTGATATCAGACCGGGCCGTGAATGTTCTCGTGGATTCATTGAAAATTTCGCATGAGCGTATTCGGGTGGTCAAAGACAATGAAACGGTTGACCTCGGGGGCGGAACGCTCGAATTTCTGTATACCCCATGGGTCCATTGGCCCGAAACAATGGTGACGTATCTGCAGGAGGAAGGCGTACTTTTCAGTTGTGATTTTCTGGGATGTCATATCGCCTCCAGTGATCTTTACGTCACCGACAAAGCCCGGGTGGCAGAAGCGGCCAAACGCTATTTCGCTGAGATTATGATGCCGTTTCGAAATCACATTCGGAAGCATCTCGAACGACTGGCCCGCTATCCCGTTCAGATGGTGGCGCCAAGTCATGGTCCCATCCATCCCGATCCGGATTTTATTCTCGATGCGTACAGGGAATGGGCAGCGGATAAACCCAAAAATCTGGTGGTGATTCCGTTTGTGTCCATGCACGGCAGCACCGAAAAAATGGTGGATTGCCTGGTGGAAAGTCTCGTTGAAAAAGGTGTCAACGTGGAACGCTACGACCTCGCCGTCGCCGATATTGGTAAACTGGCTACAGCTCTTGTAGATGCGGCGACAATCGTTGTGGCGACACCGACAGTCCTCGGCGGACCGCATCCACTGGCAGCCTATGCCGCAGTACTTGCCAATGCGCTCAAACCTAAAGCTAAATATCTTTCCGTCATCGGTTCATACGGATGGGGAGGAAAATCGGTGGAAGCGCTGGCCGGGATGATTCCCAATCTCAATGTGGAGGTTGTTGAACCGTACCTGACCAAAGGTTCCCCTGACCAGATTGATTGCGATGCCATCGATAAACTCGCCAGTGCTATCGCAGAACGACATGCGTCTCTCTGAACGGTTCTAAGTTCTCCGCCCCAAAAAGCCATTTTGAAAACAATCATTGCAAACCGGTACTGTTTTACCTATATAGTATCCACACTTCCCCATGTTGTTTTTTGATTGGGAGAAATCTGACAAATTGTTTTCGCTGGAGGGAGAGCATGTTACTCGCAACCAATATTTTTAAAACAGTGCCTGCGATGCTTTCGTTTTTGGTGCTGGGGGCGCATTTCTTTCGTTCTGGAAACTACGGTATTGCATTGATGTCAATTATTTGCGTACCGCTCCTGTTCCATCGCAAGCCTGCAATTTCAACTGCAATGCAATTGGCGTTGATAGCCGGATGCCTCGAGTGGGCGATGACGGTATTCAAAATATGGCAGGTTCGAACATCGATGGGCGAACCCTGGCAAAGAGCCGCCTTTATCCTGCTAAGTGTCGCGACATTTACTGGCGCTTCCGCGTGGCTATTAAGAAAACGTTGGCTCCCTGAAAACAGCATAAGTGCCGGATCAGAAAAATCGTTTGAACTGGAATTGGAGAAGCCCTGCACCGGCAGTATTGAGATGTCGCCAACAGCCCTTGCCATAGGATGGGCGGGATCGTTTATTGGAATACTCATTCTCGCGTTGATTAACAGCGCATTTCTTTCGAGAACAGACAACCTGCTGTTATTGGTGGGATCGTTCGGCGCTTCTGCGGTTTTGTTATTTGGCGCGCCAGCCGCGCCATTATCGCAACCGAGAAATCTGGTGGGCGGGCACGTCATTTCTGCCATGGTTGGCGTGACCACGTATCTGCTGCTTGGGTGGAACATCCCGCTTGCTGCGGCAACGGCGGTAGCTACGGCCATAACAGTTATGCAGCTTACCGGCACATTACACCCTCCGGGCGGTGCGACGGCCCTGATTGCAGTCATAGGCAACGAGAGGGTTCATGAGCTCGGGTATCTGTATGCGTTGGCACCTATTGGGCTGGGAGCCATGATTCTTCTGGTTGTGGCGTTGATAACCAACAATTCCACGCGACGAAGCAAATACCCCATCAAGTGGATCTGATTCTTTCCATTGATATACATTATGGTGTTTATATCCGGGAGCCACATTTTCAAAAGAGGTTTTCCAGAGTGCCACACAAAGGCAGTTCAATGACCATGTTTGCTGGTCGTCCGATTGTGTTCAGTTAGCTGGCGGGCTATGAGCGGCGGTGACGTGGTATCGAAGTGTCTACGCTGACAGTGCTGCAACGATTTCCGCTTCCCCTTTTTCTTGCATGTAAACCAACAATGCCCGACGAAACAGTTCCATTCGGCTTTTCAGATCATGTCTTCTCCAGGCTTCATCGATTTGTTCAACCAGTTTCGCCTCCAGCCGAACAGGAAGTACTTTGCAGTCACCGCCATTATCAACTGAACTTCTTCGAGCAATAGGACCCACTGGAATTTTACCCTGCTGCGCCTGTCGTATTTTCCAAATGAGATAACGTTTATCGCCGCTACATGTGGGGCGGCCAACGATTTCGCTGTATTTATCGCGTAACGCATCCACATCGAGTTGGCTTAATCGTGTGGTGTCTTCGGTTATACTTCCTTCCGTTATATCTTCTGCCACAACAGGAGCAACCTTTCCGCCATTGATTTCGGTGAAGGCGTCACTGTCGTTGACTTCATCATTGAAAAATAAATCGTAAGTGTCCTCTGTATCCTCCTGGGACAGTTCATCCTGTTTATCTTCAGCAATATCATCTTGCTCCAGACCTTCCCGTTCCAACACTTCAACAATCCGCTTGATGAGATACTTCTTGTTTGGGGCTTTGGTTTCCTCGCCCACTACTTTGGCAAAGTGTTGCTGAAGGTCGGGCAGTTTCATTTCTTCCATTTCTTTGATTTGGGTTTCGATGTCATTTGTGCGGCCTGCCTCTGGCAGTTCCGTCCTTCGGACTCGCCCTTCGGGCTCGCGCTCCGTTTTTTCACTCTGTTCAAAAGCCGTAGTCATGGTTTGGTCCTCCCTGGGGTAAAAAAAGGGCCGGTGTTACCCGGCCCGAGTTTGGTTTCATTTGTTTTGGGCAAGCTGCTTGAAGCAGGCCAAATCAGTTGCTTTCGGATCGCTGGTTACCCAACTGAAGCGGCCTTCTTTTTCAATCCATGGCTGTACTTCTATTCTGTCGTTGGGTTTGACACCGCCGAGGCGGGCGAGGTGCTGGTCGTCTTTTACAAAGGCGTCTTCACTGTCGGGGTCGACGTCGCTTCTGAGGATAGCGACAATCCTCACTTTCAGGTTTTTCATGAATCCGAATTCGCTGCCTTTGTATGTGGTTGTTGTTCCGATTATTTTCGTCATGGCGGGGCTCCTTTTATGTTTGGTTGTTGTTTGCATCGTGTATACATACATGCGTCTTTTAGCGGGTATATCAAGTGGTTTCTCGGACTATTTATCGTTTAATTTCATATGGTTATAGATAATTGCCCACAAGGAGGGACGATTAGAAAAAAGGAGGATGACGGTTCAATTTCCCTTGCGTGAACTCATATGTTCTAAGGCATTTTTAAGCGCCAGAAGCGCGGTCTCCATTCTTGTGATGGCTGCTGTTTGCGCTTCGGCCATGGCCACGACTTTCTGGCTGAGGATTTTCAGTTCACGGTCTTTCTTTTCGTTGATGCGCCAAAATGCCCAGCCGAGAACGGCGACCAAACCGTATGGGCCAGTGGCTTTGAGCATTTCAGCCAGTGCGATGAATCCGGCGGGGTCCATGGGTTAGCGCTCCACGGTATTTACATCGGCGAATTTTTTAGCTCCTACGGCGCGTTTGATTGCCTCATCATACGCACGTTGAGTGTCGAGTCCCGCGTCGAAGCGTAACCAAGCAGTACATCACCAGCCATGCGCCATCAGCATGGCCAAAGTAGTGGTGGGCGTAGATACCAGGCTTGCGACGTTTGGCGGCGAGCACTCTGCCAAGGGCCATGCCTTTTTTACAAAGGCCAATCCAGTTTTTGGGAATATGGAGACCTTCCGCTTTCTCTGAAGACAACCAGTCCACCAGCAGTGCAGTGGCCTCCGCCTGCGCAGCGGTTGGAACAACGTAGGCGCCTTCATGGGCCCATGGCGCGTCAATGGTATCCTTCCAGGGCGAATCCTCTTTTCGATATTTGGGGTAATACGGAGTGACCACTTCAATGCCAACGGATGGGCGATTGTGAAACCCGGCATGGAACAGCAGGTCGGTGGCAAGATCGCCATGCTGAGTGACTTCGCCATTGGGACCGATAATGAAATGGACTCCCAGCTTGCGTCGCTGAAGCACTCGAACTGTTGCTTCAACGCTCTGGGTAACCGTCTCATGCACAATGATTTCTGTAACCGGCGTATTGCAACGGTTCTTCCCTCTAAATCGCGGAACTACAGGATCATGAAAATTGCGAACCTGCAGTCCTTCAGGAGGATCCAGCAAATTTCCGTTGATGACGATTTTAGAATAAGTATTCATTATTCAACCTCCGCTTCGACAGGGGCGCCTTTGTCGGGCTGTGCTGACTTCTCTTCCTTCAATCGCTGAAGTTTCATTGAGCCCTTGAACCATTTGTTTAACTCGTCGGTCGTTCGCTCTTTTCCTTTGGCTTTTGCCGTATCGATACCGGCAGCCACTCTACCCTTGTTCACCAGTTTGGAATGGAGCGCGTCGACCATGAGTCGGTGGCGATGACCAAAGCTTCCCGGGGATGGATGTTCGGCTTCGTTATCCGCAGAGCTGATCAAATATTCTGTAGCGCCACAATTGGCGCATGGTGGCAGGGGAATCACTCTGGCGTCCAGCTGCCCTTCCGTTTCAACGCCAACAGTGACGTCATCCTCCGGAACGGCGTGAATGGCGCCGCAAACGTCGCATTCCTGTTCAATATCCGTGTCCCTGATTTCTCTAAGCGGCATACATCACCTCATACTGTTTCATGCAATTGCGGTATAGCGACCAAACCAGAAGGCGCCGCCGTAACCGTTCACCCATTGATAGGAATAGTAGGCAAACCCGTCCCGGTCGGTGTGATAGACATACGGTGTTCCGTTCCAACCCATACTTGCGTCATCGACAGCCAGCGTGATGGATGACGGCGCAGCTGGAAAGCGGGAACGAAACGTCACTGCGCTTCCCATGGTGATTTGCCTGCCACTGTCAGCTGTATTGGTTGCCTGAAAGCCCAGACGGCCTTCTTCTTCGATTGTCCCGGTCGTTTCAAACGCCGAGTTGGTAGACGCACTCATCGGCAGTCGCCACGTGCTTTCCCACATGGGAAACGTCGCATCAAAGCTGTGTTCATGCATAATAGTGAACGCGTTGCGAGACAGGCTAAAACCACCAGACCAGGAGTTTATGGTATCTCTGGTCCACTGATTATTGCTGGTATCGTAGTACGCATTTATGACGAAGTAAACGGTACTGCTATCTGCGTAGACTCTGAATCTGCCATAGTCGCTGCCATTCCCCCTCGCGTCCCAGAGCAGAATCATGCCGGTTCCCATGTCGGGCTGACGAATAGTGCGATGGTATCCCGCATTGGTTTCGTTTCCCCGGTAATGGTCATCATCAAAGGCGTTGATGCATTCCGCCAACGCGCTCTCGACATTGGCGGCGTTCAAATAGTTTTGGGTGTCAGTTACTGCGATGGCGCTGGCATTGTGTGCTCCGGTAACCGCTGCCAGGTGTGTGTTCAAAAAGCCGAGCAGCTGTGACAACTGCCCATCCACATTTCCGGCGGGTAGCGCGCGGGGAGTGCCCGCAACGGCATCGGCGCCAACACGGGACGCGCCAGCCGACCCATCGGTGGCGGCGTTCAAATCGTCAATCAGCTCATTTACAGCGGCCTGCAGATTGTTCGCAGCGATAAATCCATGGGGCTGGTAGTCAATATTCGCGGCAGTGTGCCGTCTGGCGGTGGCGCCAAAGTGAGCGTTCAACTCTGCGTCCACTTCGTCGAGCGCTGCCTGAACCGAGTTCACCGCCGGTTGCAGCACGTTCCATAGACCGGATACCACTTCCACCGCGTCGCCCTGGGCAAAGACAAACGCCTGTCTTCGTGAATTGTCGATGTCGGTGCCGATTATCTGAGTCTGCCCGGCGCGACGGAGCACATCGCAAACCAGCAGTTCTCCTTCCACCAGCGGGACTTTACCCGCACTGCCAATGACACCTTCCGCTGCCTGGCGTACGATAATCTGGAACGATTCATCTCTTCGGAAAAACACTTGCTGCGAATTACCGTCCGTTCTTGGGTCGGAAAGCAGGCGTTCGAATTTAAGAAACACCGCCATCCAGCGCTCGTTGCCCGAAGACGCCACTTCTGTTGGAATGCCCGCATGGTCCACAGAAAGGTCCACAACCTGATCAGTGCCGATGAAAATACGCTGCCCAAGATGGTCATACGCTCTGGCGGGTGCAATAAGGTCAATGGACAGGTCCGCCACCGGCTGATGCTGAGAGGGTTCGGCGCCACTTACAATACCGTAAACCCCAATATCCGCTGCCAGATTCCGGTCGGCCTTTTCGAGCAGCTCAAATGCAATATCCAGCTCTGCTTCGGTAACCCGCTGTCTAAAGTAAAAGTCGGTTCTATCAGCCATGCATTCTCCCTGGAGGATTGTTTCTCCAGAGAGGCAAAGCAGCCGGACGGCAGGTTGGGGACAAGTATCAGTGAAGCTCGGTGGTAAATCCCAGCTCGCTTACCCCTATTACCCAATGGTCAAATTCCACCGGCGCTGACGGTTCGACGAGATCAACAAAGTGGGTGTGAGCCGGTTTCAGGTAGTCGACAATTGCGCGAAGCTGGGTTCGTTCGGTATCGGTCAGCGCCACATCCACTTCCACGTTGAATGCGTAGCGGGCAAAGCGGCCGGAGGCACCAAGTACCCAGTCGACGCCAAGTTCGGATTCTCCGAGGATCATTGTATCTGCGGTAAATGGCGTAATGGCTGTGATGTCGATGCCGAGGAAAAAGCGGATGGCGTTTTCTATGCCGATGGCAGTGCCTTTCTGGCGATACATTTCCACCAGCACAGCTGCGAGACGTCGTTTGGCGAGTTCTTCCAGTTCAAAGGGAAATGGGTTTCCCAAATCAGTGAGGATTAAGTCCAGAAAGGATTCAGGCGCTCTTTCCAAATCGAA
>JAFGWT010000166.1 GCA_016937015.1 Deltaproteobacteria bacterium
AAATCCGCTACGAAATCACACACCTCGAAAATCAACAGGACACTCCCTGAAACCCTTTTCTCAGGAAAAAAAAGGCCGGTTAAGTTGTAATAACATACCTTTAAAATGAATCTGCACAACCAAAAAAAATAAAGTATTTATAAAACATTTTTGTATTCCGCACGTTTGAGGTCAATCATGTGTTCCCATTCCGATTCGGTGTACCGGTGCAATATGCCCATCAGACGTTAGTGCCCTGCCACGGATCTTAAATTTATGAAAATTCTGTCAGATAGCCGTCACAGTGCGGTGACTGCGGTTTTACAGCACGGTGAGTGTCGTTTTTCGACGCAGTTGCTGCCGTTTGTCAACGTCGTTGCTGCCGTTTGGCTGCGCGGTTAGTGTCAGTTGGCAATGAGTCAATGAGTCAATGAGTCACCTGGCAGGCAGACCCGTTACCGTCGCTTCGCCGCCTGAACAAGCTGTCTGAGCAGCTCCGCAGAAAGAAACACCTCGTGCTCAATCTCTTCAAGATACTGACCTGACCGCTGAGGCGCCTGAGCGTCGTTTAACAGACTCGCCAACATGGCCGTGCTTCCGAGAATCGCCGTCAGTTTGTTGTTCACCGAATGCACGGTATCCATGAGCAGAGTGGTCACATACTGCATTTGCTCAGTGGCGGCGCTGACACTGCGCATCTGAATAACGCCTTCAAGCACCACCGGTATGCCATGCGCGTCCCGGTAAACATCCCCGTGCAGGGTCAGGGGTTTAATCCCGGCCGCCGTGTTCGCACGAAAATTCACATTTACAATATTGTGCCCTGTCAGGATTCGGGAAATGGCATCGTTGAATGGCTCGACGTCTTCGGGGGTTATGCAGGCAAGAAGGTGTTCCCACCTTTCAATGTTGCAGTTATCTTCCAGTTCCAGAATTTCACGCATACGGGCGGAACACGTCAAGGCATCATCAGGAAGATCCCAGCGAAACCGGCCGAACGTTGCGCAGCCTTTTATCTGATTTCTGTTTTCTTCAGATAAATTCTCAGCTAACACATCTAATGCGGGATCTTTTTTTTTCATCACAACCAAGTATATGGAAAAAATAGAATTTTAGAACAAAGAAATTACAGTTTTATTAAATTTGAAAAAATTTAAGATAAATCAATTAGTTATGTTTACCCAACCCTTCGCCCGGACGTTGTCCCCGTTACTTTTTTTCTGCGCCCTTTCAGTTGGCTGCGCGACGCCGACACAGCAGTTGTCCCTCTCCGGCGCGCCCATGCTGGGGCACAGTGGTGCCCGAACCGAGCTGATTGTCTTTTCGGACTTTCAGTGTTCGTTCTGCAAAAAAGCGGCACGCGAAATCCAGCGGCTGATGCGGGCCCATCCCAATCGATTCAAAGTGTATTACAAGCATTTTCCGCTGACATATCACCCCTATTCGCAACAGGCGGCCCAGGCTGCAGAGGCGGCCAGACGTCAGGGAAAATTCTGGCAAATGCACGACCAGCTGTTTGCCCATGCGGAAGAACTGTCGGACGCCACTGTTGTGATGCTCGCCAAAGAAATTGGACTCGATGTAGACCGCTTTGAGGCAGACATGAACTCACCGGCCGTAATCGCCAGGGTGGCCGCAGACCGCGCGGAGGGCGAACGACTGGGGGTTAACGGCACCCCCTACTTCATCATCAATCGCACACCGTTCCACGGTTCCTTCGAAGATCTGAAACGAAAAATATAGACCGATTCGGATTGTGTTTGATTGTGTTTACAGACAGAACATGAAGGGAATCGGCAGGACGAAGTGTGCTGACAGGATTGACTAAAGCCCAAAGAGGTCTAGCCCAGAATGGATATGCGGACGCGGCGCAGGGATATCATTTCATAAATTTCCCACGGGGCATGTAGCTGGTGTAAAACGCATCGAGAGTGGTCATCTCGTCCAGTGTGCCGTTTTGACACTGCGCATGAATCTCTCCAATCCATGCCGCTTCGGGCTCGGCCAGTGCATAACTTACGGGAAACGCTTCGCGACGCATCTGCCGAATACCGCTACTGGTTGGCGCGGGATGACCACCACCGCCGAAACATCCATCCGGACAGGCCAGAAACTCAATAAAATGACATCTGGAAAATGGGCCGCCATTGCGAATATCTTCAATCACCCGTTTCGCGTTCGCGGTCCCTTCACATTTTCCAAAGCGCAATTGCATCCCCTTTTGTCCGCCCCCATCCCCATTGCCATTTTTATTTTTACCCGTTGCGTCATTCACACCCTGTATTGGAACATTCATAATGTACGCGCCGGAAATACCAAATGGCGACGTGTACTCAATTTTGACTTTTTTCGAAATCGGTGTCCCGGTAACCAGCTCAAACACCGCGCCGCACAACTGATGAACCATGCTGTTGCCTGGGGTAAACGACACCGCTGCGTTCGTGCAAATCAGCCCATCAAATTTACCCGCAGGCATCCGGGACAAACCGATTCCGGACTCCTTCAGCATTTTTCCCAGCTCCACCGTGGTCAGCACATAATCAACACTCTTCTCACCGAACTGCGTATTCAGCGGTGATTCCGCTTCAAATTTGCGAGACGCACATGGCGCCGAGGCCACGCTCACCACAGCGGAAGGCTCCCCGCCGTAATGTCGCGCGTAATGAGTTCGCACCAATGTTCCCAGCAGCTGTTCGGGACTTTTAAGTGGCGACATATGCTTCAGCATCGCCGGCGCAAAATGCTCCATGTACTTTACCCAGCCGCTGCAATTGGCTGAGAGAACGGGCCATCTGTCCTTTTCGGGATGGGCCAGCCCTTCGCAAATAATTGCTGAAAGCAGCCTGGCCTGTTCTGCGATAATCAGAGCGGCGGCCTGCTGCCCATCAAACACCGCATTAAATCCGGCAGCCCGGAGCATGTGAACCAGCGGTCCGACATCATCAGTGCCAGGCGCCATGCCCAGCATTTCCCAAAGCGCCACCCGAACAGATGGGGACAGCTGCAGCACCACATGGCGGTCCGGATTGTCAATTGCCTGCCACACCTTGTCTGTGTCATCCGGATTGACCAATGCCGCGGTCGGGCAATGGGAAATGCACTGACCACAGCCAATGCACACCACCTCGGCCATATTCTTCTTGCCAAATGTTTCAATTTCAATCTGTTCGCCCTTGCCCACCGCTTCCATCACGCCGACTTCCTGCATATCAATGCAGGCGCGCACACATCGCCGACATAACACGCACTTGTTCATATTTCGAACCAGCAGAGAGGACGAATTGTCAAACACCCGAGACTCCCGATTGCGTGCAAATCCCACTTCCGTCACGCCGTACGCTTCAGACAATTCAGCCAGCTCGCATGCGCCATTTCGGCTGCAGGAGTGACACTCGCCATCGTGATGCGCCAGCAGCAGTTGCAGCATATGCCGCCGCACCCTGCGAATTTTTCCAGAATAGGTGCGTACCGTCACCGGCTCGGTCACCGGCGTCGCACATGCGGCCTGCAGCGCATCGGTCCCATCCACTTCGACCATGCAGACACGACAGTTGCCCACCACGCACAAATCCGGATGAGTGCAAAGGGTGGGAATATGGATACCGAGTCTGGCTGCCGCCTCGAGCAATGTGGTGCCCGGGGTCACCTTAATTTCGCGGCCATCCATCGTTACAGTGACCAGGTTGCCGTCGCTGTTGGCCGTTGCCTCTGCCGACATCAGGCGCTGGGAAACAGGCACCCGCCTGCGATCAAAATTACCGTGCGTCATCGACCAGCTTCCTTCCCATCAGTTTCCCCCGATAGTGGGCCACAATCGATAAAAAGGCCTGGGGACTGGATTGTCCAAGCCCGCACTTGGACGCCGCCTGAATGCTCTCTCCCAGAGATATCAGCTGGTCCAGATAAGCCGACGAGCAACGCCCGTTCCGAAGACGCTCCACCCCGTCAAGCAGCTTCCTTGTGCCCTCCCGGCAAGGGGTGCACTGACCACAGGACTCACTGGTAAAAAACTTCAGGTAGTTGTGCGCCACTTCCAGCATATCCCGGTTTTCGCCAAGAATAATCACAGCGCCACCGTATGGCAGATCCTCGTACGCGATTTTTCGGCCAAACTGCGACCTTGGGACCATCCTGCCCGATGCGCCTCCCACCTGAACGCCCTGCGCGTCTTCACCGCCCACCACGCGCAGCAGCTCGGCCACAGAAAGCCCCAGCTGAAATTCGTACACCCCGGGGCGACTGCAGTCTCCCGACACACTGAACAGCTTCATGCCAGGGGACTTTGGGGTCCCCAAATCGTGAAACCACTTTGCGCCTTTGGCCATCACGCAGGTCACCCATGCCCAGGTTTCCACATTGTGCACCACCGTTGGCGCCCCACGATACCCACTAACGGCCGGATAAGGCGGACGGTTCCGTGGCTCCCCCCGATGGCCTTCGAGAAACTCAATCAATGCGGTCTCCTGCCCACAGACATATGCGCCTTCACCGATCTGAATACGAATATCGAAATTGAACCGCGGATTACCGGCAACCTGTTTTCCAAGCAATCCCGCCTTTCGCCTCGCCGCCAGCACCGATTCCAAATGGCCAAGCATGTACGCATACTCCGCCCGAAGGTAAATGATGCCCCGCGTGGCCCCAACCGCCAGCGCGGCGATGGTCATTCCTTCAAACACCAAAGGCGCATATCCGGACAGAATCGCCCGGTCCTTGAACGAGCCCGGCTCTCCCTCGGCGGCATTGCAGATCACATATTTTCTGTCAGACCGAACACCTCTGGCCACCTCCCATTTTCGGCCCACCGAAAACGCACCGCCCCCGCGACCTCTAAGGCCGCTCTCACGCACGGTCTCAACAATGTCTTCCAAAGACATACCCGTGGCGGCGTGCAACCCGGCATCCACCGGTATGGTGCTGAAGGTGAGTTTGCTGACAACCGAACTCTTCATAGACTGGACTCCCCTGAGCCGGCGTCTCCCGGACCGGACTCCCGAATATCACAGGCGCCCCCCGGCAGCGTATCGGCCACACAATCCGAAATCAGTGCCCCCACCCTGTCCGCACTCACCTCTGAATAGATTCGACCGTTCACGCGGATAACAGGTCCCTGGTCACACATCCCAATACAGCCCACGCGCTTGAGCGAAAACCGTCCATCCGCGCTGGTTTCGCCAAACCGAATGCCCAGTTCGGTTTCGAGTTGCCGCGCCACCGCATCCTTTTGCGCCTTGCTGTGTGCGATGCAGTCGCTTAGCGAGATGACATACCTGCCAGCCGGGGTATCACTTAAAAACTGGTAGAAGGAAACCACGCTGTAAACTTCGACCGGATGTATGTCGAGCATGTGGGCAATCACCTGCATGGCGTACTCCGACACATGACGATGCTTGCGCTGGATGTCCTGAAGAATTGAAATAAGCGCGCTGCGCTCGCGGCCGTAGACTGCGACCAGCATTTCAACATCGCGCTCAATCTGCTGTCGTTCGGTGAAAAACATGGGTTCTCATTGGGTTGGGTGCAGTAACGGCAATTCGCACACTGCCCTACATTACAATCCGGTGACAATCCGGTGCAGATAATTCAGCCAGTCCGCCATCCCCGCGCCCGTTTTCGCTGACACCTCGATAATTCGCGCGCCCGGTTGCACCTTGCGAACTGACTCTTTGTACTTCCCGATGTCGACGTCCAAATGCGGTGCCAAATCGGTTTTTGTGATCACTGTCACCCCCGCGCCATGAAACAGCACCGGATATTTCACCGGCTTATCCTCGCCTTCGGCCACCGACACCAGCGCAATCTTTTCCTGCTCCCCCAAATCAAAAGCGGCCGGGCAAACCAGATTCCCCACATTCTCGATAAACAGCAGCTTCACCCCTGCATCCACAACCTCGGCCAAACGCTCCGCTATCTGCATGGCATCCAGATGACAGGCGGAGCGGGTTTCTATCTGAACCACCCTGGCGCCTTTGCCCATCATGCGCCTCGCGTCATTATCGGTCTGCATGTCACCGGTGATTACCGCGCACTTGATTTTCCCCTCCAGTGCCTCCAGCGTCTTTTCGAGCAAATAGGTTTTGCCGCTGCCAGGAGACGAAATCAGATTCACGGCCACCACGCCCCGCGCCTTCAGCCATTCGCGGTTCTGCTTCGCCTTCGCGTCATTACTGGCCAAAACGCTGGTCTCCAGCGCAATGGTTCGGCTGCGTCGCTGTTCTGATGGCAACTCACCTTCGTCACCATGGGGATGCACATGAACGTGATCATGGGCGCCGTCGCTCAAATGCGCGTGTGCATGGATATGGCCATCGGCACTGTGGTGGTGTTGCCCATCGCCAACATGCGCATGAGCGAAATCATGATTGTGTCCGTGGTCGTGGGTATGAACATGCCCGTGACTGTGCGCTTCCTCTCCGTGAAAATGTTCATGACTGTGTGCGTGCCCATGGGGGTGCGCGTGGGGTTGTTCATGATGGCTCCCGGACAGACCATCGTGGGTATGCACATGCACACTGGCGCCAGCCATCCCGCTGTCCAAATGAATATGAATGTGAATTTCCCCTGGTGTCGATGTGTGCGAATGAGAATGCCCGTGGGAATGACCATGCCCGTGTTCATGCCCGTGTTCATGCCCGTGTTCATGGGAATGATCGCCGTTCGCCATCTCACTAAAAGCCTTTTCATTGCCTTCCATGCATCCACAGTCTTCGCACATCAGCTCACCTCCATCTGAAGTATTTTAAAATCTTTTCCCTGTAATATGTCCGTTTTCGACGAACCGCACGACACGCAGGAGACAAACGGATACTCCGGCGATGTCACTGAGCCGCAATCCATGCATTTCACCTGCAATTCAACTTCCCGAAACGTCAGCTGCGCGCCCTCGGCCACTGTGCCTTCCGCCGCAAACGGAAACACAAATTCAAACGCATCCTTTTCAACGCCACTCATGGAGCCGATTTCCAGGTCTATTTTTTCAATCCGCGTCACAGGCGAAGATTCGCTTTTCAGCGCCTCGGCCAACTGCTCAATCATTGACTCTGCCAGACTCAGTTCGTGCATCAGCAAATCCTCGGCAACAGTTCCCCCTGAGGAACATCCACAACGCGTTTGCCGCCAATCGCGGTTTCGAGGACCACGCGCCCGGCCATACCCGCCCCCCCTGTCACTTCACCGACCACACAGGCATTCTCCCCCTCGGGCATGGCGCGCC